>CACWQW010000059.1 GCA_902763085.1 Dongibacter bovis | reverse complement strand
GTTGACGATGTTGTAGGTGAGGCGGCGGTAGACGTGGATGACGGCGGGCACGATCTCGTAGCTTACGATCTCGCCCTCGGGGCTCACCTGCATCTCGCACGCCATCGAGAGGCGGTCGACGCCCTGGTTGAGGCTGCAGATGCCGTTGGAGAGCGCAAAGGGCAGCATGGGGATGACGCGGTCGACGAGGTAGACGCTCGTGCCGCGCTCGCGCGCCTCGCGGTCGAGCGGCTCGCCCTCGCGCACGTACCAGCTCACGTCGGCGATGTAGACGCCGAGGAAGTAGGAGCCGTCCGCCTTTTTCTCAACGTAGACGCCGTCGTCGAAATCCTTGGAGTCGTCGCCGTCGACGGTGACGACCGTGAGGTCGCGGCGGTCGCGGCGGCCCTCGTACTCATCGGGCGAGGGGTTCTGCTCGATGTGATCCGCGGCGTACTGCACGTCCTCGGGGAACTCCTGCGAGAGGTCGTACTGACGCATGACGGAGAGTACGTCGACGCCCGGATCGCCCTCCTTGCCGAGCACCTCGACGACTTTGCCCTCCGCGTTGTGGCGGCCGGACGGCCACTTCGTGATCTCGACGACAACTTTGCTGCCCGAGCGTGCGCCGCCGAAATGCTTTTTCGGCACGAAGATGTCGTTATTGAGCTTCGTGTTGTCCGGCGTCACGAAGGCGAACGTCTTGTTGCTCTCGAAGGTGCCGACGATGCGCTCGTTCGCGCGCTCGATGACGCGGATGATCTCGCCCTCGCGCGAGCGGCCTTCCTCCTCGGGCGGCTTGACGCGCGCGACGACGCGGTCGCCGTGCATGGCCGTGCCGAGCGCGACGCCCGGCACGAATACGTCCGTGTCCTCCTCCGTCTCCTTGACGTCGGGGATGATGAAGCCGAAGCCCTTCGCCGTCATCGTGAGCTTGCCGACGACGAGGTGCATGCGGCTCGGGATGCCGTAGAGGTCGCTGCGGTTCTTGATGACGCGCGCCTCCTGCTCGAGCGCCTCGAGCGCTGGGGGGAATGCGACCTGCTCCTCCTCCGTGAGGTGCATTGCCTCGGCGATGTCCTCCGCCAGCATCGGGCGAAAAGCATCCTCTTTCATGAACGTGAGGATGCGGTCTTTGAGATCCAGTTCCATATAATTCCTTTCCGATTCCTTCCTTTATGCCAGCGGATGCCGCTGCATCCGCCGCTCTCTTTCGTCACTGGAGGAATCCTGCAGTCTTTTCAAAAACGGTCTGCCGCTCTACGTCGAGCGGCAGCAGGTGGCCGGAGTGCTCCAGCCAGACGATGTCTTTCTCGCGGCTCGCGATGTGGTCATAGAGGTACTGCGCGCTCTCGGGCGCCGCCGTGTGGTCCGCACGGCTGTGCAGGAGGAGCGTCGGCTGCGCGATGCGCGGGAGCACGCCCTTCATGCGCTCGATGGCGTCGAAGAGCTCGTGGACGGAGAGGAGCGGCATCTCGTCATACGTATCGTTGACCGCCGGCGGCACGTCATGCATGGGCCGGCGATGTTTCGGCGCATAGTGGCCCGGGCAGAGCGGGCGCGGCGGCAGACGGTCGGCGCCCCGCTCCGGCGCGATGGAGACGGGCGTCGCGAGGCTCACGATGCGGCGGACACCTGGCTGCTCCGCCGCGAGCAGGAATGCGAGCACGCCGCCGAGCGAGTGGCCGACAACGGAGAGTGACCGCGTCGCGCCCCGGAGCAGGGCGGCGCCGTCGCGCACGGAGTCAAGCCAGTCCTCCGCCGTCTGCCGGCTCAGGTCCTCCGCGCTCGTTGCGTGGCCGGCGAGGCGCACGCCGAGCACCGTGAAGCCCTGCGCCTGCAGGTACTCCCCGAGGAGCAGCAGGTCGGCGGGGCAGCCCGTGAATCCGTGCACGAGCAGCACGCCGTCTGGCCCGCCCGGCAGGAAGAACGGCTCAGCTCCCGACTGTATCATAGTCCCTCTCCTTTCCCAGCTTGCGCGCTCTCCTTTCTCCCCCCGGCGGGGGAACGCGTCGTTCCTCTCCTAAAATGAAAAACGCTCCCGCCCCACACGGCAGAGAACGTCTGGTGGAAGCGCGGACCGCGCCGCTCTCGCGCCGATCCGAAACGCCTCCCTGAAATCACGATGTCATGCGGGCGATCACGATGGTGATGACGGCAAACAGCACCGCGAGGACCACCGTCACGCGCGCCAGTAGCGCGTCCATGCCGCGCGCCTTGCTCGAAAAGACGGTGTCCGCGCCGCCACCGAGGCCGCCCATGCCATCCGATTTCGCTTCCTGTCCGAGCACGGCGGCGATGAGCGCAATGCAGACGATCGCATCCAATATCATCAATAAGGTCAGCAACCCGAGTCCTCCTCTACGCACTAATTACATCTTATCATACCACAACGCGCGGGAGCGTGGCAAGAAAAAAGAGCCGCCTGCCGGCGGCCCCTGGTCTCTCGCCTCTTTTCAGGCGATCACACCTGATAGACGCGGATCATGTTCGTGTTGTTGCCGACACTCGTCTTGCTCTGCAGCTTGATGCCGGAGGTGATGATCGTCGTGTCGCCGCGCTTGACGTAGCCTTGCTTTACGGCGGCGGAGGCAGCGTTCGCGATCATCTCGTCGACGTCTTTCCACGGCGTGCCGAGGATGGGATAGACGCCCCAGCGGAGGTTGAGCTGGCGGACGACCTTGTCGTGCGGCGTGTAGGCGACGATGGCTGCCTTCGGGCGATAGCGCGAGACGACCTTCGTCGTGTAGCCGCTGTCCGTCGGCGTGATGATCGCAGGCACGTCGAGCTCCCACGCCATCTGTACCGTCGCGTGCGCCACGGCGCGCGTGCGGGACTGCATGTGCTCGATGCCGCGCTCGACGAAGAGCGCCTTGTACTCGAGCGAGCTCTCGATGCGCTGCGCGATGCGGTTCATCGTCGAGACCGCCTCGACGGGGTAGTCGCCCTGCGCCGTCTCGCCGGAGAGCATGATCGCATCCGTGCCGTCGAGGATGGCGTTGCCGACATCGGAGACCTCAGCGCGCGTCGGGCGCGGGTTCGTCGTCATGGACTCGAGCATCTGCGTCGCGACGATGACAGGCTTGCCCGCCTTGTTGCACTTGCGGATGATCTCCTTCTGGATCAGAGGCACATCCTCTGCCGGCACCTCGACGCCGAGGTCGCCGCGCGCGACCATGATGCCGTCGGAGACCTCGAGGATCTCATCGAAGTTCTTCACACCTTCGAGGTTCTCGATCTTCGGCAGGATCTCCATGTTGCCGTGATGCTCCTCGACGAGCTTCCGTATCGCGAGCACGTCCTCCGGACGCTGGATGAAGGACGCCGCGATGAAGTCGAGGTCCTGCTCGCAGCCGAAGATGATGTCCTTCGCGTCCTGCTCGGAGATCGGCGGCAGGCCGAGCGAGACGCCAGGCGCCGCAACACGCTTCTTCGTGCTCATCTTGCCGCTGTTCTGGATCGTCGTGAGGATGTCCTTGCCGCGGATCTCGTCGACCTTGAGCGCGACGAGGCCGTCGGAGAGGAGCAGCGTGTCGCCGGGCTTCACCTCGGTGTAGAGGCCCTTGTGGTTGACGGAGACATGCGTCTCATCGCCCGGCGTATCGTCGTACGTCAGCGTGAACGGCTTGCCCTTCTCGAGCATGACCTTGCCGTTCTTGAACTCGCCAAGGCGCATCTCCGGGCCCTTCGTGTCGAGCATGAGGGAGATGACCTTGCCCGCCTTCTTCGCCGCC
The DNA here is from genome assembly GCA_902763085.1 of Dongibacter bovis. GTDB lineage: Bacteria > Bacillota > Negativicutes > Selenomonadales > Selenomonadaceae > Selenomonas_C. The sequence goes on along the minus strand of CACWQW010000059.1, from coordinate 29,087 downwards.
TCACGCACCATGTTGATGCGGCCGAGATGCTCCGCATGGTCGCCATGTGAGAAATTGAACCGCGCGCAATTCATGCCGTTCGCGATCAGCGCGTCGACGACGCCCGGCTTCTCCGTTGCCGGCCCCTGGGTGCAGATGATCTTCGTCTTCTTTAACATATATTACCCGCCTTTTCCTCGGACCGCCACGCCATATCTAAGGTCCGAAATACCTGTTGTCTCATAGGGAACTGTTCCCCGTTTGCCTTTATCCTAACACTCCTCCCTTTTGCAAGTAAAGGGGTTTTTCCATGATTTTGCCCGGATTTAGAGAAAATTTTTGTCGAAAGAAGCGGTTGTTATTATTACTTCCGATTGCGTGTATACATTATAATATATTTTATTAATTCGTCGCGAATTAATGATTAATCATATTTATCACTCGATAAGCTACGGTGCGCGCGGCGGTCGAGCGCTTCCTCGTGCGTGCAGGAGGAGCCACCCACCGCCTTTGAGCATCCCTTCATTTTCTCTGCGCCGAGCAGGGCGGCGATGGCGGCGCCCTCGCTCGAGGCATCGCGCACGAGCGGCAGCGTGAGCCCCTGCGCCGCCCTTCCGAGCAGCAGCGAAAGGGTCCCTCGGAGCCCCGCCTCTACGCCGGGCATATGCGCGAAGACGGCGCCATCCATCGCGAGCGGCTGCGGCGCGATGACGTCCTGCCCATCTACCGCCGCGCGGTGCGAGAGGACGGCGGCGAGCGTCATGCCCGCGAGGCGCGCCGAGCGGCGGATGAGTGCGCGCGCAAGCGCTCCGAGCCCTGCGCGCGCTGTCTCCGTGAGCGGCGCGCCGCCGGGGAGCGCACGGAGCGCCCCTGCCGCGAGCTGTCCCACCGCCTCGCCTGAGAGGAGTGGCGCGTCTGCCTGCCCGCCGCGCTGCAGGGCGCGCGTGAGGAGCTCGCCGAGGTAGCGTCCCGAGATCATCTTCTCGAGCCGTTGGGCGCCGGGCTTCGAGGACGCCGCGTCGAGCGCGCGGTCGAGCGCGCTCTGCGGGAAATGGCGATAGCTCCCCGACTCGATGTTGTAGATCATCGGCGGCCGCCTGCCGCCGAACGTCTCGAGGTAGCAGCTGTTAAAGCCCGTCGCGTAGATCGTCGCGATGGCCGTGCCCGGGTGACGGAAGGCGGCGGCGAGCAGGACCGCCGTCGTGTCGTTGAGGATCGCCGTCGGCGCCACATGACGGAGTCCCGCCCGCGCGAGCGCCGCGCGCAGCTGCGCGTTGACGTACTCCCCCTCAACGCCCGGCACCTCGATCTCCTTCGACCAGACGATGAGGCGCGCGTCAGAGAGCTCCTGCTGCCGTGTGCCGAAGGAGAACGTGTGGCCGAGCGGCAGCGCCTCGTCCGTCCGGGCGCCGCCCTTTACGAGCGCCTCGCGCACGAGCTCCGCGAGGAAGTCAAAGAGCGCCTCCGGCGTCTCGGAACGCGTCACGTCGTAGGCGCCAGACACGCGGAGCGGACGGCGCGCTGCGCCGAGCACCCGGCAGCCGCCCGCCGTGACCTCGACGAGCGCCGCGCGCGCATTCGTGCCGCCGAAATCGAGCGCCACGGCGCGGCCGCGCTCCCTGCCCGTCGGCAAATCGACGTAGCAGGGCTCCATGTAGAGCGAGGACGCCCCGGGCGTGCGCAGCCCGAGCGCCATCTCCTCCTCAAAGCGCGCCATGCCTCTTTGCAGGTCCGCCTCCGTCACGGTAAGCTCTGCGATCGTCTCTTCGATCCATGGTTCCAGGTTCCTCATGACATCCTCCTTGCCTCTGCCGCAGGAAAATCGTTCCCGCCGCACGAATTTTTTATGTAACCTCCCCGTTTTTACGATATAATAAGAGGAGAGAAGTTCTCCACCATCACCACGGAAGGAGGTGTGATCTATGCCTACGATTTCAGCCATGGCGAACAACACGTACATGATGTACAAGTTCGCCACGAATGCGGGACTCAGCCTCACGGGCAGCACGAATAGCACGAGCTCTTCTGGCACGTCGAGCGCGTCTGGCACGCTCTCTGGCATCAGCAGCGCGACCTCGGATGCGAAGAGCATCACGTCGCGGCTCGCCTCTGCCGAGTCGTCCGCGCAGTCCGATCTAAAGACGCTGCAGGGCGTGCGCGATGGCTACGCGGGTCTCGTCAGCTCCTACACCGAGACGAAGACGACGTTCAACACCGAGATGAAATCGACGCTCTCCGACCTCTCTGACTCCGCCAAGAAGGTCATGAACATGAGCTACGATTTCTCCGCCAGCGACATCCAGACGGGTGCCGACGGCAAGACGACGTACAGCGACGCGCTCAAGAGCGCGATCAGCAATGTGAAGTCTCTCGTCTCGGACTACAACGACGCGCTCACGTTCTTCTCGGACAACAAGGATGTGTCGAAGCGTGCGAGCGCGCTCGCGACGGAGTTCGCCGATACGACGTACCGTGCGGATTCCTACAGCGCGATCGGCATCAACGTCGACAGCAAGACCGGCGCGCTCACGCTCGATGAAGACAAGCTCGCGAAAGCGCTCACGACCGAGAGCAGCCGCACGGAGAACCTGCTCGGCAGGAACGGCCTCTCCGGCAAGGCGGAGAGCCACGTAAACCTCGCCAATTTCCAGAAGGATCAGGTGTTCCCCTCGATGTCGAGCATGCTCGGCAACGAGACGAAGCTGGCCTCTCTCTACACGGGAAGCACGCTCGTGAACATCTCCGCCTTTGCGACGACGGGCAACCTGCTCGATATGATGTTCTGATCTCGCGCGTACCAAGAAAAACGGCTGTAGCAATGATGTTGCTACAGCCGTTTCCTTTTGCCTGCCTTCAGGCGCCGATGTCCACCGCCTGACCGCGTGCCGCCGAAGCGTTGCCGAGGCTTGCCGCCTGCTTGTAGGCGCTCGCGACCGCAGCGAACTTCGCGCTGACCTGGGCGTTCGCCTGCTGGAACTTGCTTGAGCCGAGCTTCGTCTCCGTACCGAAGTTCGAGACCTTCGTGTAGGACGCCGCCTTCTCCATGCTCTCAGAGACATTGCGCTGACCCTGCTCCGATGCAGCCTTGACCGCTTGCTGGAACTTGCTCGAGCCGAGTTTCGTCTCGTTGCCGAAATTCGACACGGCATAGTAGCTCTTCGCCTTGTCCATGAGTTCGGACGTCTTGTTCTCGCCGATCGTCGCGATCGTCTCGTTGCCGCGCTGGAACTTGCTCGTGCCGATCTTCGTCTCGTTGCCGAAATTCGACACGCGCGAGTAATCTCCCGCTTCCCTGGAGATCCTCGACGCCTGCTCCACGCCCTGCGTATGGACGTCGCGGTTCAGCTGCTGGAACGTCTTCAGCGTACTGTAGGACGCACCGGCACCGATCCCTGAAATACCCATAAAGCTATCCCTCGCTTTCTTGCTGCTTCATCCCTGGAATGATCCCTGGGTATCATAAGAGGCACACGCTCTTACTCTGCCTATATTATAGAAGGATATGACAAAAAGGACAAGTGCCGGAACGTCTTATTTTCGCATGGGTCGCGCGGTAGCCGCTTCCCTCAGGCGTCGGCTGCGATCTTATGGACCTCGCGCGCCTCGCCGATCTTCGCTGCGATATCATCGAGGCTCGTCCCCATCTGCGCTTCGACGGCCGCGAGGACGGCGCCCTCGACGAGCGGGGCGTCGAGCATGCGGATGCGCGTCTCGTCGAGCGCCTCGCAGACCATCTCCGTCGTCATGACGGCGCTGCCCATGTCCATGAGCACGCCCACGCCGTCTCCCTGGTCAACCTCCTCGACGGCGGCAGCGATGCGCTCGAAGCTCGTGCCGAGGCCGCCGTCATCGAGGCCGCCCGCAGCGGCGAGCGGCGCCTCCGCCGCCATCATGCGGGCGATCTCCACGACGCCTTCCGCGAGTTTCTTGCTGTGCGATACGATGACAATCCCTACCATGGTTTCCGTGTCCTCCCGTCAAAGTACGCGCGTGATCTCCTCGAGCATCATGAGAGACGACATCGCGCCTGGGTCTTCATGGCCGATGCTGCGCTCGCCGAGATAGCTCGCGCGGCCCTTCGTCGCGATGATCGTCTTCGTGTAGGCGACGCCGTCCTTCGCGGCGGCGACCGCCTCGCCCATCGCCGTCTTGAGGTCTTTCCCCGCGGCGAGGGCTTCCTTGAGCGCCTTGAGCGCCGGGCATTGCGCGTCGAGCATCGTCTTCTCGCCCTCGTGCGCCTTGCCGCGCATCTTGATGCCATCGACGCCCGCCTCGAAGGCCGCCGCGAATTTCTCCGCGTCGATGTCCGTCTCACCCTTGAGCGCGCCGCCCGCCTTCATGAACGCCGTGCCGTAGAGCGGGCCGGAGGCGCCGCCGACGTTTGAAACGAGCGCCATGCCAACGCCTTTGAGGATGGCGCCGAGGTCCTTGTCTGCGAGCTGCGGCAGCTTCTGCTCGACAGCCGCGAAGCCGCGCGCGAGGTTGATGCCGTGGTCGCCGTCGCCAATGGCATTGTCGAGCTCCGTGAGGAATTCCTTCTCCTTCTCCATGCGCTTGGCGATCGCCTGCATGATTTCTACCATTTTCTTGTTGTCGATCATACTCTGTCCCCTCGATCCTTGTTCTCCCGGAACACGATTCCGGGGAACCGCAGTCCCCCGGAAACAAGTGCTCCCGTATCTTTGCTATGTTACTTATGGATGGCCGCCGTGTCCGCCGGTGCGTCGTAGAGCTTCTTGAGCTCATCGTCGAGGCGCAGCAGCGTGAGCGAAAAGCCCGCCATCTCGATGGACGTCATGTAGTTGCCGACCATCGTATCGTAGACCTTGATGCCGAGCTCCATGAGCGGCGTGCCGCCCATGCCGTTGACGATGACGACGACTTCCTTGCCCGCGTAGTCGATGTCCGCGAGGATCTTGTCGAGGAGGTGCTTCGCGATGTCGTTCGCCTTGCCGAGCTTCTCACGATGCGTGCCCGGCTCACCGTGGATGCCGATGCCGATCTCCATCTCATCTTCGCCGAGCTCGAAGCCCGGCTTGCCCGCTGCTGGCACCGTGCAGGGCGTGATCGCCATGCCCATCGTGCGGACATTCGCGATGACTTTCTCCGCCACGCTCTTGACTTCCTCAAGCGTCGCGCCCTGCTCTGCCTTCGGACGTAGTCCGCCTTGATGTCCTCATCCTTCGCCATGTCGACGGCCATCTCGAAGTTCAGCACATCGCCCGTGTAGTTCTTGACGACGCAGAGGACGCCCGCGTCCGTCGCGACCGCCTTGATGCCCTCGTAGACCTGGTCCGGCGTCGGCGAGGTGAAGACCGGGCCAGCGACCGCCGCATCGAGCATGCCCTCGCCGACGTAGCCGCCGTGCGCGGGCTCATGGCCGCTGCCGCCGCCGGAGACGAGCGCAACCTTCCCCTGCTTGCGCGTCTTGCGGACGACGATGTTGCCGGCCTCGAGTTTCTCGAGTTTCTGCGGACGGGATTTGACGAGCCCCTGGATCATTTCCTGTTCTACGTTTTCCACCTCATTGATGAGCTTTTTCATCTGAGAGAACCCCCTTCAACGTAAATTATCAGAATTGTTTCTGATTCCCGACACAATCAGTATAACAAGAAATGAGAGGAAGTTCAAGTAAAATACAGGATAAATTCCTATTATTTTCTTTTATTTATCTTTTGATTGTCTTACGTATCCCGGAGCAATGAGATGCTGCGCCCTTTTTCCCACGCCGTGCTGCCTTGCCAGCACGAATCCGACGGGGCACCCATCACCGTCCTGACAAAAAAAGAGAGCCACCGCAGCTGCGGCAGCTCTCTCGCTTTGCCAGAGGACTCTTTATTTATTCATGGCTTCCTGCACGGCAACGGCGACAGCGACGGTCATGCCGACCATCGGGTTGTTGCCAGCGCCGATGAGGCCCATCATGTCGACGTGTGCCGGCACGGAGGAGGAGCCTGCGAACTGCGCATCGCTGTGCATGCGGCCCATCGTATCCGTCATGCCGTAGGAAGCAGGGCCAGCGGCCATGTTGTCCGGATGGAGCGTACGGCCCGTGCCGCCGCCGGAAGCAACGGAGAAATACTTCTTGCCCTTCTCGATGCACTCCTTCTTGTAGCAGCCCGCGACCGGATGCTGGAAGCGCGTCGGGTTCGTGGAGTTGCCCGTAATGGAGATGTCGACGTCCTCGAGGTGCATGATGGCAACGCCTTCCTGCACGGAGTCCGCGCCGTAGCACTTGACCTGAGAGCGCTCAGGATCGCTGCCGTAGACGATCTTGTCGACGACATTGACCTTGTTCGCCTTGTAGTCATAGTCCGTCACGACGTAGGTGAAGCCGTTGATGCGGCTGATGATCTGCGCAGCATCCTTGCCGAGGCCGTTGAGGATGACGCGCAGCTTGTTCTTGCGGACCTTGTTCGCCGTCTTGGCGATGCCGATCGCGCCCTCAGCAGCCGCGAAGGACTCGTGGCCAGCGAGGAAGCAGAAGCAGCCAGCCTCCTCCGAGAGGAGCATGGCGCCGAGGTTGCCGTGGCCGAGACCGACCTTGCGGTGGTCCGCAACGGAGCCCGGCACGCAGAACGCCTGCAGGCCTTCGCCGATGGCTTTCGCAGCGTCGACGGCCGTCTTGACGTTCTTCTTGATGGCGATGGCAGCGCCGAGCGTGTACGCCCACTTCGCGTTCTCGAACGCGATCGGCTGGAGATCCTCTACGATCTGGTACGGGTTGATGCCCTTGTCTTCGCAGACCTTCTTCGCATCCTCGATGGAGGCAATCCCATACTGCTTGCAGACTTCGTTGATTTTGTCAATACGGCGCTCATAGCCTTCGAATAATGACATTCTCTTCATTCCTTTCGATTCGTTACCAATATCTCGTGAGGGGGGTCTTACTCTTCGCGCGGGTCGATGAACTTGACACCGTCAGCGAAACGACCCTTCGTGCTCGTGTTCGCCTTGATGGCCTCGTTGGCATCTTTGCCCTGGCGGACAGCCTCGAGGACCTTGCCGACCTGCACGACTTCGTAGCCGATGATGCGGTCTTCTTTATCGAGCGCGAGTTTCGTGACATAGCCCTCTGCGAGTTCGAGGTAACGCGGGCCTTTCTTGAGCGTGCCGTAGAGCGTGCCGACCTGGCTGCGCAGGCCTTTGCCGAGGTCATCGAGACCGGCACCGACCGGCAGGCCGTCATCGGAGAACGCCGTCTGGCTGCGGCCGTAAGCGATCTGGAGGAACAGCTCACGCATAGCGGTGTTGATGGCATCGCAGACGAGGTCCGTGTTGAGCGCCTCGAGCACCGTGAGACCCGGGAGGATCTCCGCTGCCATGGCTGCGGAGTGCGTCATGCCGGAGCAGCCGATCGTCTCGACGAGGGCTTCCTGGATGATGCCGTCTTTGACGTTGAGCGTCAGCTTGCAGGCACCCTGCTGCGGAGCGCACCAGCCGACACCGTGCGTGAGGCCGCTGATGTCCTGGACGTTCTTGGATTTGACCCATTTGCCTTCTTCAGGGATGGGAGCAGCGCCGTGGTGAACTTCCTGCGCTACACATGCCATGTCTTCCACTTTCTGTGAATAAGCAATCATTGTCATATTCCTCTCTTTACTAATATAATACAGAGTCCCCAGCGGGAGGCGCCGCCCGGTAGGGGCGCTTCCCTGCGGGCACCGCCTTACAGCTCGACGAGGTTCTTGCCTGTCATTTCCTTCGGGATGTCGACGCCTGCGAGCGTGAGGAGCGTCGGTGCGATGTCAGAGAGCGCACCATCCTTGACGGATTTCACGCGATCGGAGACGACGATGAAGGGCACGGCGTTCGTCGTGTGCTTCGTGAACGGCTGGTTGTTGACGTAGTCCATCATCTTGTCCGCGTTGCCGTGGTCCGCCGTGATGCAGACCTCGCCGCCGACTTCCTTGATGGCAGCGACGAAGCGGCCCACGCAGCTGTCGACGGTCTCAACGGCCTTGACGACGGCGGGGAACACGCCCGTATGACCAACCATGTCGCAGTTCGCGTAGTTGAGGATGATGAAGTCGTACTTCCCGGAACGGATGGCCTCGCAGACCTTGTCCGTGACCTCGACGGCGCTCATCTCCGGCTGGAGGTCATACGTCGCGACTTTCGGGCTCGGCACGAGGATGCGATCCTCGCCCTTGTACGGCTCCTCGACGCCGCCGTTGAAGAAGAACGTGACGTGCGCGTACTTCTCCGTCTCGGCGATGCGCAGCTGCGTCATGCCGTTGTCCTGGATGACCTCGCCGAGCGTCTTCTCGATCGTCTCGGGCGGGAATGCCACCTTCGCGTTCATGCCGTCCTCGTACTGGGAGAACGTCGTAAACGGGATCTTGAGGCTCTCGTCGCGCTCAAAGCCGTCGAACGTCTCATCGACGAATGCATGCGTGAGCTGACGCGCGCGGTCGGGGCGGAAGTTGAAGAAGATCGCACCGTCGCCGTTCTTCATGCCGCGATAGCCCTTGACGACGAACGGAACGACGAACTCGTCGTTGACGCCCGCCGCATAGCTGTCCTTGAGCCCCGCCACGGGGTCATCGGCGACGACGCCCTCAGCGTGTGCGATGGCATCGTAGGCTTTCTTCTCACGATCCCAGCGATGGTCACGATCCATAGCGTAGTAGCGGCCGCTGACCGTCGCGATTGTGCCGACGCCGATCTCCTTGCACTTCGCCTCGAGCTCCTCGAGGTACGGCTGCGCGCTCTGCGGCGGCACGTCACGGCCGTCGAGGAACGCGTGGACGTAGACCTCGGAGACGCCCTGCTGCTTCGCCATCTCGAGCAGCGCGTAGAGGTGCCCCTGATGGCTGTGCACGCCGCCCGGGGAGACGAGGCCCATGAGATGAACCGCGCCGCCCTTTTCCTTGGCGTCCTTCATGATGGAGACGAGCGCTTCGTTCTTGAAGAAGTCGCCGTTCTTGATGTCGCGCGTGATGCGCGTGAGCTGCTGGTAGACGAGGCGTCCGGCGCCGATGTTCGTGTGACCGACTTCGGAGTTGCCCATCTGCCCGTCCGGCAGGCCGACGAACTCGCCGGATGCCTGAAGGTGACTGGAATTATAGTTCGCGAGGAGACCGTCGAGGACCGGGGTCTTCGCCTTCTCCACCGCGTTGCTCTCATCGAGCTTGCCGCCGAGACCGCAGCCATCCATGATGATGAGTGCGACCGGGGCGTTCTTGAGTTTTGCCATGCTTGACTACTCCTTCTATGATCGAATTAGTAGTTGACGATCTCGCTGAAGTCCTTCGCCTTGAGGGATGCACCGCCGACGAGTGCACCGTCGACGTTCGGCTGCTTCATGAGGTCTTTGATCGTCGCGGGCTTCACGCTGCCGCCGTACTGGATGCGGATGCTGTCCGCAGCCGCCTGGTTGAACTTCTCAGCGACCGTCTTGCGGATGTGCGCGCAGACTTCCTCGGCCTGCTCGAACGAAGCCGTCTTGCCCGTGCCGATCGCCCAGATCGGCTCGTAAGCGATGACGAGCTTGCCGACTTCCTCTGCGGAGAAACCGTCGAGGGCTGCTTTGACCTGGCCCGCGACGAAGTCGAGGTACTCACCGGCTTCGCGCTGCTCGAGGGACTCACCCGTCTCGCCGAAATAGCCGCGGCGCTCGCTGTGGCCGAGCACGCAGTAGTCGACGCCGATCTCATTGAGCATCGGGCAGGAAATCTCGCCCGTGAACGCACCGTGGTCTTCCCAATGAACGTTCTGCGCACCGACGTGGATGTTCGTGCCTTTGAGGGCGTCCGCCACAGCAGCGAGTGCCGTCGCCGTCGGGCAGACGACGACCGTGACCTTTGCGTCCTTGACGAGCGGAGCGAGCTCCTTGACGAGCTTCGTGCCCTCAGCAATCGTGTTGTTCATCTTCCAGTTGCCAGCGATGATCGGTGTTCTAGCCATTTCCATTTTCCTCCTAAAACTTCACTTCATAGAAAAATGTATTTCAGACAGAAGTTCCGGCGGCAGAGATCCTGCCGCCTTCCCTTCTGCGCCCTTGCAGATCGAGCTTTCTTTATTTGTCAGCGAGCGCTGCGATGCCCGGCATCTCCTTGCCTTCGAGGAACTCGAGCGTCGCGCCACCACCCGTGGAGACGTGGGAGATCTTGTCCGTGAGGCCCGTCTTCTTCAGGGCTGCCACGGAGTCGCCGCCGCCGACGATGGAGGTAGCGCCCTCCTCCGTTGCCTTCGCAACGGCCTTGGCCACGGCGAGCGTGCCCTGTGCGAAGTCGTCATACTCGAACACGCCCATCGGGCCGTTCCAGATGACCGTCTTGGCACCGGCGAGTGCCTTCGTGTACTCCTCGCTCGTCTTCGGGCCGGAGTCGAGGGCATCCCAGCCAGCCTCGACCTTGTCGACATCGACGATCTTCGTCTTGCCTTCCGTTGCGTAGCGCTTGTCAGCCGGGAACATGTTCGCGACCTTGAGGTCGACCGGCAGGACGACCTTGACGCCCTTGTCCTCGGCCTTCTTGAGGAGGTCGCGCGCGAGATCATACTTATCCGGCTCGCAGAGGCTGTCGCCGATCGGCAGGCCCTTCGCCGCGTCGAACGTATGCGCCATGCCGCCGCCGATGATGATCGTGCGTCTTGCCGATGTAGTTGATCTCCTTCTCCATGAGGAAGCCGGCGACCGTCTCGAGGTACTTCGGCACGCCTGCGTTGGAGGCATGCGCGCGATGGGAAACGCCGAACGCGTCATCGACCGCGAGATCGCAGCCAGAGGCGAGCTGCTTCGCGAACTCGGGATCGTTCTTCTTCTCTTCCTTGTGGTAACGGAGGTTCTCGAGGAGCAGGACTTCGCCCGGCTTCAGCGCGGCCTTCGCGGCATCCGCCTCAGCGCCGACGCAGTCGGACGCCCACTTGACATCGCGGCCGAGGAGCTCGGAGAGGTGCTTGACGAGGTGCTTCGTCGAGAACTGCGGCTCACGCGCCTCGGTCGGACGGCCGATGTGGCAGGCGAGCACGAGCGCAGCGCCGTGGTCGAGCAGGTAGTTGAGCGTCGGCAGCGTGCGCACCATGCGCGTGTCGTTCGTGATGTTCTGGTTCTCGTCGAACGGGACGTTGTAGTCTACGCGGACGAAGACCTTCTTGCCCTTGACGTCTACATCTTTGATGGTTTTCTTATCCATATCTGTATCACGCCTCCATAGGAACCGGCCCAAACTTCGGCCGGACCTCTAGAGATCTTAGTCTTGATTCAGCTGTCGATCAGAGATTACTTGACTTCCTCAGCGAAGTACTTGATCGTGCGAACCATCTGGCTCGTGTAGCTGTTCTCGTTGTCGTACCAGGAAACGACCTGAACGAGCGTATTGCCATCCGCCATCGGGCTGACCATCGTCTGCGTTGCATCGAAGAGGGAGCCGTAGCGCATGCCGACGACATCCTTGGAGACGATGTCGTCCGTGTTGTAACCGAAGGACTCCGTGGACTCCTTCTTCATCTGAGCGTTGACCTGGTCAACCGTGACGTTGCCCTTGACGACAGCGTAGAGGAGCGTCGTGGAGCCCGTCGGAGTCGGAACGCGCTGTGCAGCACCGATGAGCTTGCCATCGAGTTCCGGAAGGACGAGGCCGATGGCCTTTGCAGCGCCGGAGGACGTCGGGACGATGTTCTCGGAAGCTGCGCGGCTGCGGCGGAGGTTGCCCTTGCGCTGCGGACCGTCGAGCGTCATCTGATCGCCCGTGAACGCATGGATCGTCTGCATGATGCCGCTCTGGATCGGAGCGAGGTCATTCAGAGCCTTTGCCATCGGAGCGAGGCAGTTCGTCGTGCAGGAAGCAGCGGAGATGATCTTCGTGCCAGCCGGGATGGACTTGTGGTTCGTGTTGAACACGATCGTCGGGAGGTCTTTGCCTGCCGGAGCGGAGATGACGACTTTCTTAGCGCCAGCTTCGAGATGAGCGGAAGCCTTCTCTTTGGACGTATAGAAGCCCGTGCACTCGAGAACGACATCGACGTCATGCTTCGCCCAGGGGATGTTCTTAGCATCTTTCTCGGCATAGATCTTGATCGTCTTGCCCTTGACCGTGATGCTGTCCTCGCCAGCCTCAACCGTGTCTGCATACTCGTACTTGCCCTGAGAAGAATCGTACTTCAGCAGGTAAGCGAGCATCTTCGGGCTCGTGAGATCGTTGATGGCAACGACTTCATAGCCCTCTGCATCGAACATCTGGCGGAATGCGAGACGGCCGATACGACCAAAACCATTGATAGCAACTTTTACTGCCATTTGAAAAATACCCCCTAAAAAATATAGAAGTTTCCGGCGCTCAGACCGGATATTTCGGGCATCGCGAAACCGCTCAGCCGAAACTACATAGCAGTGCCCTGCCGCGTTATCCCGGCAAAGCTCTTACGTAACTAATCATACAATATTCTGACATGGATTGTCAACGGAATTATCATAAACCTCAGCAATTATCAAAGGTTTTTCCTTTCATCCAAATCGGCGGGAAAGTCGGAATTGCAAGGGCTCTTTCCGTTTTATCATAAACATTATTTATCGTTCTTATTGTTTCTCATTTGCCTCAAGTGTCTGCAACGCCTGCACGAGAATCGCGCATTCGAGGCGCTTCTTCTGGATGGCGCAGCCGATCTCATACGGCTGGCGGATGTCGCCGTGGAAGAGGTCTGCGTTCGCGTGGCAGCCGCCCGAGCAGAAGAACCGCGCCCAGCAGTCGCGGCACTTCTCCTTGTTGAGCACATGGCTCTCACGGAAGTACTGCGAGAGCTCCGGTCGCGTCACGCCCTCGCTGAGCGAGCCGAGGCGGTAGCCCTCGCGGCCGACGAACTGATGGCAGGGATAGAGGTCGCCGTTTTCCGCGACGGCGAAATACTCATGGCCCGCGCCGCAGCCGGAAAGGCGCTTCGCGACACAGGGGCCGTTCGAGAGATCCATGTTGAAGTGGAAGAACCAGAACCCGTGCCCCGCGCGGCGGCGCTCCATGTAGGCGTCGACGAGCCGGTCGTACTCCGCGTAGACGCGCGGCAGGTCGTCCTCCGTGATGGCGTACGGGCTGTCCTTCAGGACAACGGGCTCGAGGGAAAGGATGTCGAAGCCCGCGTCATGCATGGAGAGCACATCCTTCGTGAAGTCGAGGTTCTCGTGCGTGTACGTGCCGCGCAGGTAGGTGTAGACGCCGCGGTAGTCGTAGTTGCCGCCCTTGCGGCTCTCGATGCAGCGGCGGAAATTCCGCACGATGCGGTCGTACGTGCCGTGCCCGCCGACGTCTGGGCGCATGGCGTCGTTGACTTCCTTGCGCCCATCGAGCGAGAGCACGAGGGAGAAATCGTGGTCGTTGAGCCACTGGATGTTCTCGTCCGTGAGCAGCATGCCGTTCGTCGTGAGCGTGAGCTTGAAGCGCTTGCCCGTCTCCTGCTCCTTCTTCCGCGCGTACTCCGTCACGGCCTTGACCGTCTTCATGTTCATGAGCGGCTCCCCGCCGAAGAAATCAACCTCGCAGTGCTTCCTGGGGCCGCTCTTCTCGATGAGGAAATCGATGGCGGCGCGGCCGACGTCCGGCGTCATGACGGCGCGCTCCTGCCCGTAGCTGCCGCCGTCGCCGAAGCAGTACTTGCACCGAAGGTTGCAGTCCTGCGCGACCATGAGGCAGAGCGACTTGACGAGGCCGTGCTGACGGAACGTCGGCGGCACGTCGATATCGGGCGCGAAGAGCTCCTGCTGCTCCATGAGCGTATGGAGCTCGCCGAGCGCCTCGCGGATGTCCGCCTCGGGGTACGCGTGCGCCCAGGCATGGACGGTCTCCTCGTCGTTTTCTCCCGTGAACGTGTCCATGAGATCGTAGATCATCTTGTCGATGACATGGACGGCGCCACTGTTGACGTCGAGCAGGATATACGTACCATTCTGCTCGAATTTATGGATTTTCGCTTTCATAATACTCCTCTACGATATTCCCGCAGTCAGCAAAAAACTGCTGCACCCGCGAGGGCGCAGCAGCCTCTGACTGCAAGATGTCTCACAAGCCGCTGATCTCTCAGCGCTTCCTTACTTCTCGCAAACCTGATTGCCGACCGTGCAGCTCGTCTTGCATGCGGACTGGCAGGATGCCTGGCACTCTCCGCAGCCGCCCGTTTTGAGCGATTTCTGCATCGTCGGTTTGTTGACCGTCTGAATGTGCTTCACTTGGATTCCCCCTTTGCCTGCTTCCAGATGGAACATACTGTCTCTATTTTACTATGGAATGCCTGGGAGTGCAAGCAGAGGCCCTGAGGCGTACAAGGTTTCTACTTGCGCGGTGGACATCGGCGCGGAGTCATAAAAAAAAGGCAGGACACCCGTCCCGCCTTGAAAAGGCATTACATATAATCGATCGACGTCTTTTTCCGCGCCTTCGGCACGATGCCGAGCTTCTCGGCGAGCCATTCCGTCGCCACGAAGAAGACGGGGATGAGGAAAATGCCCATCGCCGTCGCGAAGAACATGCCGCCGACGACAGCGACGCCCATGCCGTTGCGCGCCGCAGCACCGGCGCCCGTCGCAATCGCGAGCGGAACGCAGCCGATGATGAACGCGAAGCTCGTCATGAGAATCGGGCGCAGGCGCAGGCCCGCGGCCTCGAGCGCGGCTTTCACCGGTTCCATGCCGCGATCCACGCGGACCTTGGCGAACTCGACGATGAGGATCGCGTTCTTCGCCGCGAGGCCGATGATCGCAATGATGCCGATCTGCATGTAGACGCTGTCCTGAAGACCGGCGTTCATGTGGCCGAACATCGCCTCGAGGATGGAAAGCCCATACTCCGAGACGAGCGCGCCGAAGATGCCCGTCGGCACCGTGAGCAGCACGGCGAACGGTACGCTCCAGCTCTCATAGAGCGCTGCGAGGCAGAGGAATACAAAGACGAGTGAAAGCACGAGCACCTTGATCGTCGAGCTCGAGGCCTTTGCCTCCTCGCGGCTCTGACCGGACCACTCAATGCTGAAGCCCGTGCCCGCGTTCTGCTGCACGACCTCCTTGATGGCGTTCATCGCCTGTCCGGAGGAATAGCCGTTACCCGTCTGGCCCGTGATCTGGATGGAGCGCGTGCCGTTGAAACGGGCTTCGGCTTCAAGAGCGTATCGAGCGGCACCATCGTGCCAGAGGAGGACTTGACGAAGATGAACTTCATCTGATCCGTCGAGCTGCGGTAGTCGTTGTCGGCCTGCAGCATGACTTTGTAGCTGCGGCCGAAGCGATTGAAGTCGTTGACCTGGTAGCCGCCGTAGTTGACCTGCATGGCCGTGAAGACATCGGAGAGCTGGATGCCGAGGTTCTTGACTTTCTCGCGGTCGACCTCATACTGGACAACCGGCGAGCCGGCGGAATACGTCGAACGCACGCCAGCGAGCTCCGGACGCTGGTTGGCCGCCGCGACGATCTTCTTCGTGATGTCATTGAGTTCCGTCTCCGTGTGGCCCGTCATATCCTGCAGCTGGAGTGTCCAGCCGCCCGTCATGCCGAGGCCGGGGAGCGCCGGCGGGTTCATCGCGATGACCGTGGCCTCCGGCGCGACCTTCGCGCCGATGCCGAACGTCGTGCGCACCGCCGCGTCGACCGAGGCCGCCGCGTCCTCGCGCTGCGACCAGTCCTTCATGCCGACGACGATCATGCCGGCGCTCGAGGACGCGCCGCCGGAGAGCGGCGAGAAGCCCGTGATGGCCATCGTGCCGTCGAGGCCCTTGATATTTTCCATCATGGCCACGTTAAGCTTGTCAACGACCTCCTGCGTGCGGTTGGCCGAAGTGCCGTCCGGCATCTCGACCGCCGCGAACATATAGCCCTGATCCTCGTTCGGCACGAACGTCGACGGCAGGTTCTTGTAGATGAGCCCCGCAACGCCCGTCACGATGAGCAGGAAGATGAACGCGAGGCGCGTATGGCGGATGAACTTCGCCACGATGCCGACATAGCCGTGCTTTGTACGCTCGAACCAGCGGTTGAAGCCCGCGAAGAAGCGGCCGAGCACGCCCCCTTCGTCCTCTTCTGTATGCTTTTTGAGCATCATCGCGCAGAGCGCCGGCGTCAGCGTCAGCGCCACGAAGGCCGAAAGGCAGACCGACACGGCGATCGTGAGCGCGAACTGCTTGTAGAGGACGCCTGTCATGCCGCCGAGGAACGCGACCGGCACAAACACGGCGGAGAGAACGACGGCGATGGCGACGACAGGCCCCTGGACCTCGTCCATCGCGCGCTCCGTCGCATCGACCGGCGTCAGGCCCTCCTCCATGTGCTTCTCGACGTTCTCGATGACGACGATCGCGTCATCGACGACGAGGCCGATGGCGAGCACCATCGCGAAGAGCGTCAGCGTGTTGATGGTGAAATCGAGCACGATGAACGCGCCGAGCGTACCGACGAGCGAGACCGGCACAGCGAGCAGCGGAATGACCGTCGCACGCCAGTTCTGCAGGAAAACGAAGATGACGAAGACGACGAGCAGCAGCGCCTCCACAAAGGTCATCAAGACCTCCTCGATGGATGTGCTGATATAGTCCGTCGAGTCGAAGATCGTCGACATCTCCATACCTGGCGGCAGCGTCTCCTTCGCCTCGTCAAAGACCTTGCGCACCTCGCTGATGGTCTGCATGGCGTTCGCGTCGCTCGTGAGCTTGATGCCGAAACCGACGGACGGATAGCCGTTGAATTTCGAGATGATGCTCTCCGACTGCGCGCCCGCCTCGATTTTTGCGACATCCTTGAGGCGGACGAACTTGCCGTCGCCAGCCGACTTGATGATAACGTTGCCGAACTCCTCCGGCGTCGTCAGACGTCCCTCGATCTTGCCGGACATCTGCTTTTCCTGCCCGTTGTTGACCGGCATCGCGCCGACCGTACCGGCAGGCGCCTGGACGTTCTGCTCCTTGATGGCCGCCGAGACATCGGCGACCGTGAGGCCGAGCTCCGCGAGCTTGTCCGGGTTGAGCCAGACGCGCATCGCGTAGTCCGAGCCGAACACCTGGACATCGCCGACGCCGTTGATGCGCTTGAGCTTGTCCAGGAGATAGATCGTCGCGTAGTTCTTCATGAACGCGCGATCATACGTACCATCCGGCGAATAGAACGCCATCATGTACGCCATATCATTCGTCGATTTTCTCGTCGTCACGCCGACCTGCTGAACCTCAGAGGGGAGCTGGCTCGTCGCCGAGGCGACGTTGTTCTGCACCTTGACCGAGTCCATATCGCCGTCCGTGCCGACGTCGAACGTGACCGACAGGCTGTAACGCCCCGTATCGTCAGAGCTCGAGGACATGTAGTCCATGCCCTGCGTGCCGTTGACCTGTTCCTCGACGATCTGCGCGACCGTCTGGTTGACGACCGCGGCGCTCGCGCCCGTATAGCTCGCAGACACCTGCACCGTCGGCGGCGAGATCTGCGGATACTGCGCGATTGGCAGCTGCGTCGCCGCAATCGCGCCGGCGATGACAATGATGAGCGAGACAACGATGGCGAAAATCGGGCGATGAATAAAGAATTTAGACAAATCGCCGCCTCCTTTAGCTTTCGCTGCCGCTGCTGGCATCCGAGGAAGTCATCGTGTCATACGGCGTCGTATCCTCATCGAGTGAGAAGCCCATATCCTCAGGCGTCACCATCGTCACCGCGAGATCCTTGCCCTCCGTGAGGCTCGAGAGTCCCTCGACGATGACGGTATCCTCTGCGGAGAGGCCGCTCTTGACGATGTAGTAGCTGCCGACCTGCTGACCGAGCTCGATCTTGCGCGCCTCGGACTTGCCGTCAGCGCCGACGACCATGACGAACGTCTTGTCGAGGAGCTGCTGCACCGCGCGCTGCGGCACGAGAATCGCGTTCGGCACCGTCTCGCCCGTGAGCTTCACGCGCGCGAACATCCCCGGGAGCAGCAGCCCGTCGGGATTGCCGAAGAGCGCCTTCACCGTCAGCGTGCCGGAATTCTGCGTGAGCGCGCGGTCCGCCTGCACGATGCGCCCGTCGAGCGGATACGTCGTGCCGTCGGAGAGCTTGATCGCGACCGTGATGCCATTACCGCTGCCGTTCTGCATCTGCTGGATGTTGCGGAACTTCAGATACTCCGTCTCGGAGATGCTGAACGTCACGAACACGGGATCCGTCGTGCCGATGGTCACGAGGTTCGTATTGCCCGCCGTCGCGAACGTGCCGACAGCGACGTCATCGACGGAGACCTGGCCGGACATCGGCGCGTAGACGACCGTATCGGAAAGATCCTGCTGCGCCTTCTGCAGCAGCGCCTGGTTGGCCGCCGCCGCCGCGCTGTACGCGTTGACATTCGCCTGCTGCGTCGTAACCTGCTGCTCGGAGATCGCGTCCGACGCCAGGAGCTCCTGATCGCGGCCGAGATCCGTCTGCGCGTTCGCGAGTGTTGCCTGCGACTGCGCGAGCGTCGCCTGCGCCTGCAGCACCGCCGACTCATACTGGCGGCTGTCGATGCGATAGAGCGGCTGACCCGCCTGCACGAAATCACCGCCGTGGAAATACTTCTCCACGACGCGACCCGAGACCTTGGACTGCACCTTGACCTCGTCCTTGCCAGCGATCTGCCCTGCGTACTCGCTTACGACCGGCGTGTCCTGCTGCAGAACCTTCATGGCCTTGACCTGCGCAGCGCCGCCAGCTGCCTGCTGTTTCTGCCCGCCGCAACCGGTGAGCAGCGCAGAAGCAGCGAGCGCCAGCGCGAGCACGAGCGCAATCGGTTTCTTTCTTTTCGCAAAATGCAAAAAAATAACCTCCCTCTTTTACGTTCCTGGAAGAGACATCTCATGCCTTCTTAAAATTAGTAAATATTTGTTTACTATTTATCGTCAATATAGTATAGTATATCTAGTGAAAAGTCAAGGAAATTCGCCAAGGAAACGCTTCCACTCAGATAAAGGAGACTACTACATGACAGGATCCGCCACGGAAACACTCTCGCTGCACTTCATTGAGATGCTCATCCTCATCCACCGCAATTTCTACCGTCATCTCGCTGCGCCCGTGCCGCTCAACCAGTTCGCCACGCTCATGACGCTGCGCATCGACGGCGAGGAATCCCTCACGAACATCGGCAAGTTCCTCAACATCTCCAAGCAGCAGATGACGAGCATCGCGGAGAAGCTCACGGCAGCGGGGCTCATCGCGCGCCAGACCGACAAGCGCGACCGTCGGCGCGTGCTGCTCTCCCTCACGCCAGCCGGGCACCGGGTCATCGAGGACCAGAATGAGATCGTCCGGCAGAAGTTCCTCCGCAGCGTCAGGAACCTCCAGCAGGAGGAGCAGGAGCGGCTCGCCGATGCCATCGACCTCCTCAACCGCTCCATCGAAAAGATGGCCGTTCCTGCGGACGCCTGATGATGCGCCCGCCGTTCCATGCTCCCTGCTACACAAAAGACAGCCCCCGCCGCCGGTTCGTCCGGCAGCGGGGGCTGTCTGCTATCTACGAGGAAATCCTTCGCCTCAGCGCGTGAGCGCGATCGTCTCGAGGTCGTCCGGTACGAAGACGGCGCCCTGATAATACTGCGCCGCCTCCGCCGTGTAATCGCGCTTGCGCGTCGCAAGCGTCTTATCCTCCGTATGATAGAGCACGAGATGCTTCGCTCCAAGCGCGGCGGCGGTCTCCGCCGCTTCCTTCACGGTGCTGTGATGCTTCTCGTACGGCTGGAAGCGCGCGCGGTCGGCGTACTTGCAGAACGCCTCCGAGAGCAGCCAGTCGGCATGCTCCGCATAGGCGCGATCATGCATATTGTACGGTTCGTCGCCGAGGCAGGTGAGCCGCAGGCCGTCCGCGTAGTCGAGCGCGTAGCCGAACTGCTTCGCCTTCGTCGAGCAGATGTCGAACGGCGTGAGGCGCGCGAACGGCAGCGCGATCGCCTCGCCGTCTTTTACCTCGCGCAGCTCGATGCCGTCGCCGATACGCGCGAAGTCCTTCTTCTTGAGCGTCAGACGCGTCATCGTGAGCAGCATCTCCCGCACGACATCGTGGCAGTAGACCGAAAACGTACCGTCGTACTTTCCCTTGTTCATGAGATCTGCGACCTTGCGCAGCACCCAGATGACGCCGAGCACATGGTCCGTATGACCGTGCGTCACGAACATGTCGTGGCAATGGCCGTAGTCGAACCCCGTGACCTCGAGCTGCCGCAGGATGGTATTGCCGCCGCCCGCATCCGTGAGCAGCAGACTGCCGTCGTCGTTCTCTATGAAAAAGCACGTGTTGTAGCAATGCGTGACCATCGCACTTCCCGTGCCGAGCATCGTAAGTTTCCTCATACCGCTCCCTCCTGCCATCTTAGCCGCGCGCCTTGAGCTTTGCGAGCGCCTCGCGCGCTGCCTGCTGCTCCGCTTCTTTCTTGCTCTTGCCCTCGCCCTCGCCGTACGACCGGCCGTCGATGAGCACGGCGTAGCGGTAGTGCTTCGCGTGATCGGGGCCCGTCGCCGCGAGCAGGTCGTAGGCGATGCTGTGGTCCGGCGTCTTCTGCACGACCTCCTGCAGCATCGTCTTGTAGTCCTTGAGATTCTCGCCGTGACGCACGCTCTCGAATTCCGGCGCGAGCTGGCGCAGCACGTAGTCGCGTGCCACCTCCCAGCCCTGGTCGAGATAGATCGCGCCCAGCACGGCCTCGAAGGAGTCCTCGAGGTTCGTCGTGCGCGTGCGGCCGCCGCTCATCTCCTCACCATGCCCGAGGAGCAGGTACTCCCCGAGACCGATCTTCGAGGCGAGCTTCGCGAGCGTCGCCGAGCAGACGATGCTCGCGCGCGTCTTCGTCAGCTCCCCCTCCGGGAGATCGGGAAAATGCGTATAAAGATATGTGCTGGAGGCAAGCTCCAGCACAGCATCTCCGAGGAACTCGAGGCGCTCGTTGTGCGCGACGCGTCCCTGCGCTTCATTGGCATATGAGGTATGAACGAGCGCCGTATGCAAAAGCCCGATGTCGCGAAAGGTCACACCGAGCCTCCGGGCGAGCGCGAGAAGCTCGCCCTTCCTTGCTCCACTGCATCCGTTCATCTGATTCACTCCGCGTACTTCTTGAGCAGCAGGCAGGCGTTGTGCCCGCCGAAGCCGAACGAGTTCGACATCGCCGCGCGCACCTTCTTCGCCTTTGCCTTGTTCGGCACGTAGTCGAGGTCGAGCCCCTCGTCCGGCGTCTCGTAGTTGATCGTCGGCGGCAGCATGTCGCGCTCAACGGCGAGCGCCGTCGCGATGCACTCCACACCACCGGCAGCGCCGAGCAGATGGCCCGTCATCGACTTGATGGAGGAGACGGAGACGTCCTTCGCCGCTGCGCCCCAGACCTGCTTGATGGCCTCGGTCTCGCCCTGATCGTTGAGATGCGTCGACGTGCCGTGCGCATTGACGTAGTCGACTTCCGCCGCCTGCATGCCGGCGTCGTCGAGCGCGAGCTGCATGCACTTCGCCTGGAACTCGCCGTGCGGCGCCGGGCTCGTGATATGGTAGGCGTCAGAGTTTGCGCCGTAGCCTGCAACCTCCGCGTAGATGTGCGCGCCGCGCGCCTTGGCGTGCTCGAGGCTCTCGAGCACGACGATGCCGCAGCCCTCGCCCATGACAAAGCCGCTGCGTCCCTTGTCGAACGGACGGGAGGCATGCTCCGGATCGTCGTTGTGATCCATGCAGAGCGCCTTCATCGCGCCGAAGCCCGCGACCGCCGCCTGGCTGATCGCCGCCTCCGTGCCGCCCGCGAGCATGACATCCGCACCGCCGTGCTGGATGACGCGGAACGCGTCGCCGATGCAGTTCGTGCCCGTCGCACACGCCGTCACAACGCAGGAGGACGGGCCGTGCAGCTTGTACTCGATCGAGACCTGCCCCGCCGCCATGTTCGCGATCATCATCGGCACGAAGAACGGGCTGATGCGCGAAGGACCTTTGGCGAAGTATTTCTCGTACTGGGAATGCATGGTCTCGATGCCACCGATGCCCGTACCGACATACGTTCCGATGCGGTCGAGGTCTTCCTTCTCGAGATCGAGCCCCGCGTCCTTGATCGCCATGCCCGCCGTCGCGACGGCGAACTGCGTGTAGCGGTCCATGCGCTTCGACTCCTTCTTGTCGAGGTAGTCCGTCGGGTCAAAGTCCTTGACCTCACCGGCGATCTGCGCATGGAACTCCGTCGGATCGAAGCGCGTGATGCGTCCGATGCCGTTCTTACCTTCCATCATGGCATCCCAGAACGCCTCTTTGCCCGTACCGATCGGCGTGATCGCGCCCATGCCTGTAATGACGACTCGTTTGTTCAAATCAATTCTCCTCTCCTATGATGCGCACGGAGGCAAAAGCCGCGCGGACGCGCGGCAATTTTGCTCGTGCCGTTTATTGGGCGGCAGCGGCTTCCCGTTTCAGCTGGGAGAAAATCTCGTGAACGGAAAGGATCTTCTTGATGCGCGGCATGTACTCCCCCGTGAATACAAGCCCCGTCTCCACGTCGCCCTGCTGCGCGCGCATGAGCGCGCGGATGATGCAGAAATTATGCTTGCACGCCTTGAGGCAGGCATCGCAAACCTTCGGAGGAACGGGTCCCTCCATGACGCGCGCCGAAAACGGCGTGCGCACGGCGCGGCCGGGCAGGCCGACCGGGCTGTGGATGACCACGATGTCCTCCGGCTTCGACTTCAGATAGTACCGCTTGAGCGCAGGCGGCGCCCATCTTTATGAAATCAACGATGTCCTGACCGGAGAGGACGCCGCCGGCCGCGATGACCGGAATCTTCACGGCAGCGCGGATGCCCGGGATGAGCTCGCGCACAGACGTGCTCGTACCGAGATGCCCGCCGGCTTCCTTCCCCTCTACGACGATGGCCGTCGCACCAAGACGCTCCGATATCTTTGCTAATTTCACGGACGAGACGATCGGGACGATCGGCG
Organism: Dongibacter bovis; assembly: GCA_902763085.1. Classification (GTDB taxonomy): domain Bacteria; phylum Bacillota; class Negativicutes; order Selenomonadales; family Selenomonadaceae; genus Selenomonas_C. The sequence continues at coordinate 6,237 of CACWQW010000059.1, read as the reverse complement.
TGCCCGATTCCTTGCCGTAGCCGAACATATCACGAGAAAACCCTGCACCGGCGACGATGAGGTCAATCCCTTCCTTGATGGCGGTCTTGACGACCCCGGCAAAATCGCGGGCGGCAACCATGATGTTGATGCCGATGATCCCGGAGGTCAGCGATCTTGCAAGCCGGATCTCATAGCGAAGTTCCTCATGGGACATGCCGGAAGCGGCGATGAGCCCGATCCCGCCTTCATTGGCAACTGCTGCAGCCAGCCGCGCTGTGGAGAGGCGGATGGCCATCCCCCCTTGCACAATGGGGATTTTCGCAATCTTCGTGCCAATTTTCAGCTCTGGAAGCTTCAAGGTTACTCCTCCAATCAATCTTACCTTTTCGAAAGCACTGAGGAAGCGCTCGCGCATCTGCTTCGTGCGCCTCAATCAGTCCTCCCTTTAGAAAATCCCGCGAAGGATCTTCACTTCACGGGATTTTTGAAAGGGTAAGACGAACAATCTTTATTTGCTGTTCTGGTCGATATAGGTGACAACATCCTGCACCGTCTTGATCTTCTCAGCAGCCTCGTCCGGAATCTCGATATTGAATTCCTCTTCAAAAGCCATGATCAGCTCAACAATATCCAGGGAATCAGCACCAAGGTCATCGATGAACGTGGAGTCGATCGAAACCTCATCGGCCTCAACGCCCAGCTGCTCAACGACGATATCGCGTACCTTCTCGAAGGTCTTGTCTGCATCTGCCATGTCTTTCACCTCCTTATTTTGATGTACTATATAGTTATATCACATAACCATGCCGCCGTCTACCTTGACGACCTGACCGGTGATATAAGCTGCCTGATCGGAAACGAGGAAAAGCACGGCATTTGCCACATCCTCCGGCGTCCCCATGCGGCGGAGCGGGATGGCGGCGAGCGTCGCTTCCTTCGCCTTCTCCGGCATCGCTGCCGTCATATCCGTCGCGATGAAGCCCGGTGCAACGGCGTTGACCGTGATGCCGCGCGCGGCGAGCTCCCGCGCCGCCGACTTCGTGAAGCCGATGACGCCAGCCTTCGCCGCCGCGTAATTCGTCTGGCCCGCGTTGCCGATGATGCCGACGACGCTCGCCATGTTGACGATGCGGCCGCTGCGCTGCTTCATCATGATCTTCGTGACGGCCTTCGTCACGTGGAAGATGCCTTTGAGGTTCGTATCAAGCACCGCGTCGAAGTCCTCTTCCTTCATGCGCATGAGCAGGCCGTCGCGCGTGATCCCCGCGTTGTTCACGAGGATGTCGAGCGAACCGAACGTCTCGAGGACCGAGGCGACCATCTGCTCGACCTGCGCGCTGTCGGAGACATCCGCCTGGAAGAGCGCTGCCTTGCCGCCGGCCACCTCGATCGCCGCCTTCGTCTCCTCCGCCTTCGCCGTGTTGCCGGCGTAGTTGATGGCGATATTGGCGCCCTCAGCGGCGAGCCGCAGGGCGATGGCGCGTCCGATGCCGCGGGAAGCTCCCGTCACGAGCGCCGTCTTGCCGTCTAAAAGCATATTAACGAACCTCCTGGAAATAGTCAAGCGTTTTTTGCAGCGACTCGAGGTCTTCGACGTTCATGCTCTTCAGGCTGCGGTCGATGCGCTTGTTGAAGCCGCAGAGCGTCTTGCCCGGACCGGCCTCGACGAACGTGTCGGCGCCAAACGCCTGCATCGCCTTGACGCAGGCAATCCACTTAACGGGATGATCCGCCTGCGCGACGAGGTTCGCCTTGATGTCCGCCGCCTTCGTCTCGAGCTCACCCGTGTAGTTCGACACGACGGGGATCTTGGCATCGCGGATCTCGACCTTGTCGAGCTCCGCCGCGAGCTTCACGGCTGCCGGCTGCATGAGCGTCGAGTGGAACGGTGCGGAAACCGGCAGGATGACAGCCTTTTTCGCGCCGGCGGCCTTGAGCGTCTCGACGGCTGCCGCGACACCTTCCGTCGTGCCCGCGATGACCGTCTGGCCCAGGCAGTTATAGTTGACGGGCTGCACGGCACCAGCGGCTGCCGATGCCTTCTCGCAGGCGTCCTCGATGACGTCGTCCGCGAGGCCGATGATCGCCGCCATGCCGCCCTTGCCGACCGGCACGGCCTCCTGCATGTACATGCCGCGCTTGTGCACGAGCAGCACGGCATCCTGAAAGTCCATGACGCCCGCCGCGACGAGCGCGGAGTACTCGCCGAGGCTGTGGCCGCCCGTGATCTCAGGCTCGATGCCGTGTTCCTTCAGGATCTCATAGGCGATGACGCTCATCGTGAGGATCGCCGGCTGGGTGTTCGCCGTGAGCTTCAGGTCCTCCGCCGGCCCCTCGAAGCACATCTTCTTGATGGAGTAGCCGAGCGCCTCGTCCGCCTCGCGGAAGAGCTTCTTCGCCACGTCGTACTTCTCGCAGAAATCCTTGCCCATACCGACCTTCTGCGCACCCTGTCCCGGGAATACGAAAGCTAACTTACCCAATGCTATTGACCTCTCTTTCCAAAATCACATCGCGGCCTTGCCGCGCCTATCGTTCTTATTTCAGATCCTCGCGGATCGCGTCGATCGTCGCAGGCAGGCCCGCCACGATGTCCTCGATGATGGTCTTCACCGGCTTGATGTCATTGAGCATGCCGGAGATCTCGCCGATCATGACGGAGCCGTTCTCGACATCGCCCTCGTGTGTCGCGCGGTGCAGCGAGCCGACGCCGAGCTTCTCGAGCTCCTCGGCCGGCGCGCCCTCCGCCTCCATCTCGAGGTACTTGCGCGTGAGCTTGTTGTGCAGCACGCGCGCCGGATGGCCGAGCGTGCGGCCCGTGACGACCGTCGAGCGGTCCTTTGCCTTGAGGATGAGGTTCTTGTAGTTCGGATGCGCGATGCACTCCTCGCTCATGACGAAGCGGGAGCCCATCTGCACCGCCTTCGCGCCGAGCGCGAACGCCGCGGCGACACCGCGCGCATCGGCGATGCCGCCCGCCGCGATGACGGGGACATCGACGGCGTCGACGACCTGCGGCACGAGCGCCATCGTCGTGATCTCACCGATGTGCCCGCCTGACTCCGTGCCCTCGGCGATGACGGCATCGGCGCCGGAGCGCACGAGGCGCTTCGCGAGCGCGACGGAGGCGACGACGGGGATGACCTTCGAGCCGATGGCCTTGAGCTCCGGCACGTACTCGCCGGGATTGCCTGCCCCCGTCGTGACGACCGGCACCTTCTCCTCGAGCACGACCTGCATGACCTCTTTGACATAGGGGCTCATGAGCATGACATTGACGCCGAACGGCTTCTGCGTCCAGCCTTTGCATTTCTGGATTTCCGCGCGGAGGAGTTCCGGCGGCATGTGTCCGGCGCCGATGATGCCGAGTCCGCCGGCATTCGATACAGCCGAGGCGAGTTCCGCCGTGCCGATCCATGCCATGCCGCCCTGGAAAATCGGGTATTCGATCTGTAACAGCTTGCAGATAACATTGTTTTCAAACATCAAAAATTAGTCCTCCTTCGCCCAGCGCAGGATGCAGGATGCCCATGTGAGCCCAGCGCCGAAGCCGGCGAGTGCGATGCGATCGCCCCTGCGGAAGCGGTGTGCATGCGCCGCCTCCGAGAGAGCGACGGGTATGGACGCCGCTGACATATTGCCGTAGTTCTCGATATTGATGATGACTCGCGCGAGCGGCAGATCGAGCCTTTTCGCCGCCGCCTCGATGATGCGGATGTTCGCCTGATGCGGGACGAGCCAATCGAGGGCATCCTTCGTGAGCCCCGCCCGGGCGAGGGAAGTTTCCACGGTCTTTCCCATGACCGTGACCGCGAACCGGAAGACCGCCTTGCCATCCATGTGGATGAAGTTCTCTCCCGCGCGCAGGCGTTCCTCCGTCACGGGATGCAGGCTGCCGCTCGCGGGAATCGTGAGCGCCTCGCCCTGACTGCCGTCAGCGCCGAGGTCGAACGCGAGCGCGCCAAGCCCTGCGGACACGGGGCCGAACACCGCCGCGCCCGCACCATCGCCGAAGAGGACGCATGTTCCGCGATCCTGCCAGTCCACGACCTTGGAAAGCTCTTCCGCGCCGATCACGAGGACGTGGCGATAAATGCCCGCCTCGATGAACTGACACGCGACAGCCGCCGCGTAGACAAAGCCCGAGCAGGCGGCCGAAAGATCAAACGCAGCGGCATGTACGGCACCGAGGCGCCGCTGTAACTCGCAGGCCGCCGCGGGGATCACGCGATCCGGCGTAAGCGTCGCGAAGATGATGAGGTCGATCGCATCCGCCTCGATGCCGGCATCTGCGAGCGCCATGCGCGCGGCAGGCTCCGCAAGTGCCGTGGCCGGCACATCCGCCGCCGCGATGCGGCGCGCATGAATGCCCGTGCGCGATGTGATCCACTCATCGCTCGTATCGACACGCTGCGCGAGCTCCTCGTTCGTGAGAATGTGCGGCGGCAGATAATGCCCCGTACCGAGGATCCCCGCGTTAATTCTTCTCTCCGTCATTCGTCAGTATCTCCTCCTTCGCCAGCGAATCGCGGATATGCGCGAGCACGTCACCCTTGAACGCAGCCGTTGACGCCGAGGAGCGGCGCCCCGCCGTACTCCGTCACATCGAGCCGCTTGCCGAGCTTCTTGAGCGTCGGCATCAGGAGGAGCGCGCCGAGTTTCGCGAGCAAACCGCCGTTCTTCACGGCCTCTTTGATGAGCTTCAGGATGGTCTTTGCCAAGCCCTCTGCAAATTTTAGCACAACATTGCCTACAAATCCATCACAAATTACGACGTCGAAGTTCCCCTTCGGCACGTCGCGTCCCTCGGCGTTGCCGGCAAAGCGGATCGTATGCATGTTCTTCAGGAGCTGGTAGGTCTCCTTCGCCTGCTCGTTGCCCTTCGTCTCCTCCTCGCCGATGTTGAGGAGGCCGACGCGCGGCTCCTCGACGCCGAACACGTACTGCGCGTAGAGGGAGCCCATGAGGCCGCTCTGCACGAGGTGCACGGGCTTCGAGTCCACATTCGCGCCCGAATCCAGCAGGAGCGTCACGCCCTTCGGCGTCGGCATCGGCGTCGCGATCGTCGGACGGCCGATGCCCTTGATGCGCCGCAGGATGAGCTGCGCCGCCGTCACGGCTGCGCCCGTGGAGCCCGCGGAGAGCACGGCGTCGCAGGCGCCCTCTTTCACGAGGCGCGTCGCGACGACGACGGACGCGTCCTTCTTCGTCCGCACGGCATCCGCCGGATGCTCGCCCATGCCGATGACCTGGCTCGCATGCACGATGGAGATCCCGAGCTTCTCCCAGCCGGGCTCCTTCGCGAGGACCTTGCGGATTGCTGTCTCATCGCCGACGAGCACGATCTCGCAGCCATACTTCTTCGCGGCGCGCACGGCGCCAAAGACGATCTCAAGCGGCGCGTAATCGCCGCCCATGGCATCTACGGCTATCTTCAACGAGCTTCCCCCTTACTTCTCCCCCAGCGAAACGAGGATGAATTTCGCGCGGAAGACCTCCTGGCTGTCATTCCGCGTCTTTACCCAAACGAAATATTTATTGCCACGCACGCGGACGATCTCCGCCTTGGCGATCAATTTCTCTCCCACATGCACCGGTACCTTGTACTTCACGTTCGCGACGCCCGTCACGGCGAGCGGTGAATCGATGAGCGCGAGCGCGAGCGAGTTCGCCTGCGAGAACATGTAATATCCCTTCGCGATCTGCGAGCGCGCGAAGACCATGTCCTCCGTCACGCGCAAGAGCGAGATACCGGAGTGTCCGAGCTCGAGATCGATGAGCTCGCCGACGACCTCGCCGCTCGCGATGGACTTCACCTTGTTCTGCGCCGTCTCCGCCATGCGGCGGATGCGCCCGCGCAGCTCGGGGATGCCGAGCTCGAGGCGGTCGAGGCGGATGGTCTGGACGCTCACGTGCAAGGACTTCGCGAGCTCCTCATCCGTGAGGAACGGCTTCTCCTGCACTCTCTGCACGAGGAGCTCCTGCCGCTCCTTCTTCTTCACGCGCGCCATCGTCCTGCCTCCTTCCGCCCGCGGTTTTAGTACCTGCTTTTACTACCTGTCATAACGAGGTTATTATAGCGGCTTTTCCCAAAAATTGCAACCCCCGGGAAATTTCCAAAAAGAACCCGAATTGCAATAATAAGTTGAACACCCAGCGAACCTTTATGCAGTAAGTGCTGCAAGCATTTCTTCCCTAAAGCACTCCTCGGGTGTCTTATAGCCGAGTATTTTTCTTGGCAGGGTGTTGGCCCAG
>CACWQW010000058.1 GCA_902763085.1 Dongibacter bovis | reverse complement strand
GGCTATAAGACACCCGAGGAGTGCTTTAGGGAAGAAATGCTTGCAGCACTTACTGCATAAAGGTTCGCCGGGTGTTCAACTTATTATTGCAATTCGCGCGCTTTGAGATACGAACGGGAATTTTTATCTGCCTATTGACAAGTGCACGAGAATCACCTAAAATAGCAATATCATCTAGACAAAACATATAAGAAAGATATGAAATGTCGCAGGTCATTCGACAACGAAAGCCTGGGGCAGCTGCCGTTCGTTCGTGTACGGCAGCTGCCCCAGGCTTTGTTTTTTGGGAAGGAGCGAGGGAGATGAACGTACGGACGGTTTTGGCAGCGGGTGTTCTCACGATGGCAGTGGTGCTCTCGGGCTGTGCGGGAGGGACGGAGGAGGCGAAAGGCGGGCAGGAATTCCTGAATGTCTCCTATGATCCGACGCGAGAACTTTATCAAGATATCAATGAGGCGTTCTCGCAGGCGTGGCAGGCGAAGACGGGAACACAAGTGTCATTTGCGCAGTCGCACGGTGGCTCCGGCAAGCAGGCACGGGCCGTGCGGGAGGGGCTCGAGGCCGATGTCGTGACGCTTGCCCTCGCCTACGATGTGGATGAGATCGCGGCGGCAGGGCTCATCGATAACGATTGGATGGATCGGTTTCCGCATCATTCGGCACCATATACGTCGACGATCGTCTTCCTCGTGCGCAAGGGCAATCCGAAAGGCATTCGGGACTGGGACGATCTCGTGCGGGACGATGTGACCGTCGTAACGCCGAATCCGAAGACATCGGGAGGCGCGCGCTGGAATTATCTCGCGGCGTGGGCGTATGCGAGCGAGAAGAACGGCGGGGATGAGGGGCAGACGAAAGCGTTTCTGAGGCAGCTCTTTTCCCGCGTCGTCGCGCTCGATTCCGGCGCGCGCGGCGCGACGACCTCGTTCGTGCAGCGCGGGCAGGGCGATGTGTTGATCGCCTGGGAGAATGAGGCGCTGCTCTCCGTCCGAGATGCGCCGGACCAATATGAGATCGTGACACCCTCGCTGAGCATCCTCGCGGAGCCTTCCGTCGCCGTCGTGGATGAGGTGGTCGATCGGAAGGGAACACGCGCGCTGGCGGAGGCCTATATCGACTACTTGTACTCAAAAGAGGGGCAGGAAATCGCCGCACGTCATTTCTACCGTCCGCGTGATGAGGAAATCGAGCAGAAGTACCGGGCGCAGTTCCCTGAGCTTCGCCTCGTGACGATCGATGAGGCGTTCGGCGGCTGGGCGAAAGCGCAGCAGGAACATTTCGCCGACGGTGGAACGTTCGACCAGATCTATGAGAAACAATGAGAAGGGAGCGCTTTTCCATGCGGTCAGCTGCCTATGTGATTCCGGGGTATCGCGTGACGTTCGGCATCACGTTCTTCTATCTATCGCTGCTCCTGCTCATCCCGTTGGCGGCATTCCTGCTCTATGCGTCAGGGATGGGAATCGGCAAGTTCATTTTCATCGCATCGGAGTGGCGGGTCGTTCATGCCTGCCTTGTGAGCTTTGGCACTTCGCTCGCCGCGGCGGTCGTGAATGCGGCGATCGGCCTGCTGTTTGCCTGGGTGCTCGTGCGCTACGATTTCCCGGGGAAGCGGCTGCTCGACGGGCTCCTCGACCTGCCGTTCGCGCTGCCGACTGCGGTCGCCGGCATCGCGCTGACGACGCTCTACGCGGAGAACGGCTGGCTCGGACAGTTCTTCTATGCGGCTGGCATCCCATCGGCGTTCTCATGGCTCGGCATCACAATCGCCCTGATCTTCGTCGGGATCCCCTTCGTGCCGCGCAGCGTCCAGCCTGTCCTGCGAGAGCTCGGCCCGCGGCTGGAGGAGGCGGCGGCACTCTTCGGTGCCGGCCGCTGGCTGACGTTCCGCCGTGTGATTTTCCCGGAGCTCTTCTCCCCACTTCTCACGGGGGCGGCGCTCGCGTTCGCGCGCGGCATCGGCGAGTATGGCAGTGTGGTGTTCATCGCCGGCAACCTGCCGTACGAGACGGAGATCGCGCCGCTGCTCATCATGGTGAAGCTCGAGTCGTACGATTACGAGGCGGCCGCCGCGATCGCCATCTTGATGATGGCCGCGTCGTTCCTGATCCTTCTAGCACTCAACGGCTATCAGCGCTGGCGTGTACGGCAGCAGGGGGTGTGAACATGAGAAAGGAAAAGGACATCGGCAGTTGGTTGCTCATTGCGCTCGCTGCGCTATTCCTGCTCATCCTGCTCGTGCTGCCACTCGTGCTCGTGGTACATGAGGCGCTCGCGCGTGGCATCCGGGTCTATCTGGCGGCGATTAGCGATCCCTTCGCGATCAAGGCGCTTTTGCTGACGCTGATGGCTACGGTGATTGCCGTCGCCTTGAACACGCTGTTCGGTCTCGCGTCTGCCTGGCTGCTCACGAAATACGATTTTCATGGCAAGGCGCTCATCGGTGCGCTCATCGACCTGCCATTCGCGATTTCTCCGGTCGTGGCCGGGCTGTTCTTCGTCGTGCTGTTTGGGCGCATGAGCCCGCTCTTCCCCTTGCTCCGTGAGGCGCATGTGCAGGTCCTTTTCGCCGTGCCCGCGGTCGTGCTCGCGACGGTCTTCGTGACGTTCCCGTTCATCACACGCGAGCTCGTGCCGGTCATGGAGAGTCGGGGGCGCAGCGAGGAGGAGGCAGCGGCGACGCTCGGTGCGAGTGGCTGGCAGACGTTTTGGCACGTGACGCTCCCGAATATCCGCTGGGCGCTGCTCTACGGCGTCATTCTCGCTGCAGCGCGTGCGATGGGAGAGTTCGGCGCGGTCTCCGTGGTCTCCGGCCATATCCGCGGAAGGACGAATACGTTGCCGCTGCATATCGAGATCTTATATAACGAGTACAATTTCACGGCGGCTTTTGCTGTCGCGTCGCTGCTCGTCGTCATGGCAGTCGTGCTGCTCGCGGCGCGCAATGCCGTGGAGTGGCAGGCGAAAAGGGGGATGCACCATGGCGATTGAGGTGGAACTTCGTCATATAGAGAAAGCGTACGGGTCGTTTCGAGCGTCGGATGATGTCAGCTTGACCGTGGAGCGCGGCAGGCTCGTCGGGTTGCTCGGGCCGTCGGGGGGCGGCAAGACGACGATCCTGCGCCTGATCGCAGGGCTGGAGTCGCCGGATGCCGGGGATATCTTCCTCGGTGGGCAGCGTATGAACGGTGTCGCGCCTGGGAAGCGCGGCATCGGCTTCGTCTTCCAGGACTACGCGCTGTTCCGGCACATGACGGTACGAGAGAACATCGCGTTCGGACTGAAGATTCAGAAGGTGCCGATAGGGGAGCAGGAGAAGCGTGTCAGCGCGCTGATCGACCTCATCGGGCTCACGGGGCTTGGCGACCGCTATCCCCTGCAGCTTTCTGGCGGACAGCGGCAGCGCGTCGCGTTCGCGCGGGCGCTCGCACCGTCGCCGCGCCTCCTGCTGCTCGACGAGCCGTTTGCTGCCATCGACGCCAAGGTGCGCAAGGAGCTGCGCGGCTGGCTGCGGCAGACGATCCATCGTCTCGGTATCACGAGCATCTTCGTCACGCACGACCAGGACGAGGCCGTCGAGGTCGCAGATGACATCATCATCATGCAGCATGGCCATGTGGAGCAGGCGGGCACGCCGCTTGCTATCTATCAGTCGCCGCGCACGCCATTTGTCGCCGATTTCGTCGGGACGTCTGTGCACGTACCGGATTACACGGTGTTCAAGGGGTTTGGCGACGGGAGAGGCGCATCTGGCGGCGAGGGCATCATCCGGCCGGAGTTTTTAGAAATCGGTGCGGATGCGGCAGAGATGCGGCTGCCGCTCGCGTCGGAGGACGGCATCGTGCGCGGCGTCTATTTCCGCGGCGACTGCCTGCAGGTCGATGTCGAGGTCAAGGGACAGCTGCTGCGCGGGCGACGCAGCCTGGAGAAGCGTCCCCTGCATGAGGGAGACGTAGCGAAGGTGTTCATCCATCGCATCTATACGTTCGCAGACGGCGGGACGAGAATCCTCGAGAACGCCGCCAAGCGGGAAGAGCCTGTGGTGATTTGAGGTGAAGAAGATGAATAGAAGGGAAGATTGCGCGGATGTGCTCATCATCGGCGGCGGTGCCGCTGGCTGCTACGCGGCGCTCACGCTCGCGGAGGAGCGGCCGGAGCTCTCCGTCCTGCTCGTCGATAAGGCGGGCATCGAGCGGAGCGGCTGCCTGGCGGCAGGCGTCAACGCGCTCAATGCGTACATTACGCCGGGGCATACGCCGGAGGAATACGCGGCGTATGCGGCGCAGGACGCGGCGGGCATCGCGCGCGGTGACCTGCTCCTCACGATGTCGAAGCGGCTCAACGAGGTCACGCGCCGCATGGAGATGCTCGGACTCGTCATCCTGAAGGATGCGGACGGACGGTATGCCGCGCGCGGTTGGCGCAATCTCAAGATCAACGGCGAGAATATCAAGCCGCTGCTCGCCGCCGCCGTGCGGCGGGCGGCGAACGTCCGCGTGCTCGAACATGTCGATATCGTCGATCTGCTCAAGGCAGAGGATGGGCGGATCGCGGGGGCCTGGGGCATCGACCTGCGCCAAGATGCCGTCGTCTACCTCCGCGCACGCGCCGTCCTCTGTGCGACGGGCGGTGCCGCTGGCCTCTATCGTCCCAACCATCCGGGCGCGGCACGCCATGCGATGTGGTATTCGCCGTTCAACACGGGGGCGGGCTACGCGATGGGGCTGCGCGCGGGCGCGGAGATGACTTCGTTTGAGATGCGTTTCATCGCGCTGCGCTGCAAGGACACGATCGCGCCGACGGGGACGCTCGCGCAGGGCGTAGGCGCGCCGCAGGTCAATGCGCGCGGAAAGCGGTATCAGGCGGCGTACGGCAACACGACATCGGAGCGCCTCTACGCGGTCGTGAGCGAGAACCTCGCGGGGCGCGGTCCCTGCTTCCTGGCGACGCATGGCATCACGGAGGCGCAGGAGCGCTCCCTCGAGCGCTCCTATCTCAACATGGCGCCGGCGCAGACGATGCGCTGGCGCGAGACGGGGCGCGGCCCGCGCACGGCGGACGTCGAGGTCGAGGGCACGGAGCCTTATATCGTCGGCGGCCATACGGCGAGTGGCTACTGGGTCGATACGGCGCGGCAGACGACGGTACCTGGGCTGTTCGCGGCGGGAGATGTCGCGGGCGGATGCCCGCAGAAATACGTGACCGGCGCGTTTGCCGAGGGCGCTTATGCGGCGGAAAGCGCGGCACGCTATGCAGCATCACATCCTCTCCCAGAGCCAACGGAAAACGTGGCAAAGGTGCAGGTACGTGTCGAGCGGCTGCGCGAGCAGTCCTCGCGACCGTCGCTCTACGATGTCGACGCGCTCGAAGAAGCTATGCAGCAGGTCATGGATGAGGACGCGGGCGGCATCAGCACCGCCTATCGCTATACGGAGCGCCAGCTGGGGGCGGCAGCGCAGCACATCGCTCGGCTCACGCGGCTCAGCGAAGACCTGCGCGCCGCGGATGCCTATGGCCTCCTGAAAATCTACGAGCTTCGGGAGCGCCTCCTCGTCTGCCGCGTGCTCATCGCGCACCAGCAGGCACGGCGTGAGACGCGTTGGCACTGCTTCGCGGAGAATCTCGATCACCCGAAGCAGGACGAACGGTTCGAGAAATATGTCAATTCACGTCTGCGCGATGGCAGAGTGGAAATCATCCTGCGCGATTTGGTGGGAGAGGGGGAGCGGTATGAGCATACGTTTAGAGCCTGAGAAGTGCATCGGCTGCGGCCGCTGCGCAGACGTCTGTCCTGGCAACCTCCTCGTTCTCGAGGCGGGCAGGGCGCAGCTGCGCGATGCGCGGGACTGCTGGGGCTGCACGGCGTGTGTCAAGGCGTGCCCGCGCGCGGCGATCTGCTATACGCTCGAGGCGTCGCTCGGCGGTGCGGGCGGCAGGCTCTACGCCGAGGATCGGCAGGAGACGCTGACCTGGGTGCTGCGGCTCGCAGACGGCGAGGAGCAGCGCATCACGGTCGAGAAGCACCAGGCAAATGACTACTGACAGCAGAAGTGAGGGGAGAAAATCCATGGGAAGATTATCGCATCTCGATGCGTTGGAGGCCGAGGCTATCTACATCATCCGCGAGGTGGCGGCGGAATGTGAGAAACCGGTCATGCTCTATTCCATCGGCAAGGACAGCACGGTCATGATGCATCTCGCGCTCAAGGCGTTCTATCCGGAGAAACCGCCGTTTCCGTTCCTGCACATCAATACGACGTGGAAGTTCCATGAGATGATCGCTTTCCGCGATGCGCAGGCGAAGAAATACGGTCTCACGATGCTCGAGTACAAGAACGAGGAGGGCATCCGCGCGGGCATCAATCCGTTTGATCACGGCGCCGCCTACACGGATATCATGAAGACGCAGGCACTCAAGCAGGCGCTCGCGAAATACGGGTTCACGGCAGCGTTCGGCGGCGGGCGGCGCGACGAGGAGAAGTCCCGCGCGAAGGAACGCGTCTTCTCGTTTCGCAATGCGGCGCAGGCCTGGGATCCCAAAAACCAGCGTCCGGAGATGTGGAAGCTCTACAACGCTGAGATAAGTAAGGGCGAGAGCATCCGCGTGTTCCCGCTCTCGAACTGGACGGAGAAGGACATCTGGCAGTATATCCGCCGCGAACATCTCGAGATCGTCTCGCTCTACTTCGCCAAGGAGCGGCCTTGCATCGAGCGGGACGGCAACCTCATCATGATCGACGATGACCGCATCGTAGAGAAGCTGCACTTGCGGCCGGAGGACATCCAGCATAAGAAGATCCGGTTCCGCACGCTCGGCTGCTACCCGCTCACGGGCGGCATCGAGTCCGAGGCAGATACGCTCGACGCCATCGTCGAGGAGACGCTCGGCGCCGTGGAGTCCGAGCGCACGAGCCGCGTCATCGACCACGAGGGCGCCGGCAGCATGGAACGACGGAAAAGGGAGGGATATTTCTGATGAGCGATCTATTGAAATTTATCACCTGCGGCAGCGTGGACGACGGCAAATCCACACTCATCGGGCACCTGCTCTACGATGCGAAGCTCCTCTACGCCGATCAGGAAGAAGCGCTGCTGCTCGATTCCAAGGTTGGCAGCCGCGGCGGTGCCATCGACTACTCCCTGTTGCTCGACGGTTTGCTCGCGGAGCGCGAGCAGGGCATCACGATTGACGTCGCCTACCGCTATTTCACGACGGATCGCCGCAGCTTCATCTGCGCCGATACGCCTGGCCATGAGGAATACACGCGCAATATGGCGTGCGGCGCCTCGTTCGCCGATCTCGCGATCATCCTTGTGGACGCCTCGAAAGGCGTGCTCACGCAAACGCGCCGTCATGCGCGCATCTGCGCACTCATGGGCATCCGCTCTTTCGTGTTTGCCGTGAACAAGATGGATCTGGTCGATTACGACGAGGCGCGGTTCCGTGAGATTGCGGAGCAAATCGGCGGGTTGCGTGACGAGCTTGGGCTCGAACGCGAACGCGTGCAGATCATCCCCGTTTCTGCGACGGAGGGCGACAACGTCACGCAGCACTCCGACCGCATGACGTGGTATCGAGGGGAAGCGCTGCAACCATACCTCGAGAACGTCGACGTCACGGCGGATGCCGCGTGCGAGCGTGGGTTCTACCTTCCCGTGCAGCGCGTCTGCCGCCCGGATGCGTCGTTCCGCGGTTTCCAGGGGCAGGTCGAGAGCGGCAGCGTCGCCGTCGGCGATACGGTCACGGCGCTCCCGAGCGGCGAGCAGGCGGAGGTCACAGGCATCTTCGTCGCTGACCACGAAGCGCAGAGCGCCAGCGCTGGTCAGCCCGTCACGCTGCAGCTCAGCCGCGAGGTCGATGTCTCGCGTGGCTGCGTCCTCGAGTGCGGGAGCGGTCTTTCCCTTGCAGACACATTTTCTGCGGATATCCTTTGGTTGGACGATGCGCCGCTCACCGTCGGGAAGAATTTCCTCATCAAGCTTGGCACGAAGAAGATTCCGGGCATCCTCTCGGAGATTTCCTACCGGATCGATATCAATACGGGGCGCCGCGAGCAGGCGGAGCAACTCAAGAAGAATGAACTCGCGCGCGTGACGATCGCCGTGGCAGAGCCCATCGTGGTCGGTCTCTTCGCAGAGCATCGGACGCAGGGAGAGTTCCTGCTCATCGACCGCATCACGCATGACACGGCGGCCTGCGGCGCCGTCCGCCGCCTCGGCGCGGCGGAGGATGCGGCGCGCTTTGCCGCGACGCCCGCGATGCGCAGCGCGCTCAACTGGCAGAAGCCGCTCGTCGTCGTCTTCCATCCCGGAGTGGATGGCACGACGGCAGGTGTCCTCCGCGAGGCGGAATACCGTCTCGTGCAGAGCGGTCGCCATACGTATCTCTATGCGCCGGAGGCGGGTGAGGACTACGCGCGCACGACGGCGCATCTTGCGGCGGCGGGGCTCCTCGTCCTACTCGTCCTGGATGCGGATGCGCCGCGGCTCGATCTCCCCTTGGCGCGGGAGTGGCGCGCGCTTTCGTCAACGGGCACGCCTGGTGCACAGGACATCGCCGCACGGCTCCTCCAGGAGACGCTGCCAGACGGCGCGTTCGCCCCGGGAGAGTGGGTGATCTGACGCGAATTGCAATAATAAGTTGAACACCCGGCGAACCTTTATGCAGTAAGTGCTGCAAGCATTTCTTCCCTAAAGCACTCCTCGGGTGTCTTATAGCC
>CACWQW010000057.1 GCA_902763085.1 Dongibacter bovis | reverse complement strand
CGAAAGGCAGATGAGCCCCTCGTGGTACTTCCTGAGCAGATCGTGATCGACGCGGGGCTTGTAGTAGAAGCCCTCGATGTTCGCAAGCGAGACGAGCTTTACGAGATTGCGGTAGCCTGTCTGGTTCTCCGCGAGCAAGATGAGGTGATAGTACTTGACGCCGTTCACCTCGGCGCGTTCCTGGCGCCCGCCCGGCGCCACGTAGACCTCACAGCCGATGATGGGCTTCACGCCCTGCGCCATCGCCTCCTTGTAGAAGTCGATGACGCCGTACATCGCACCGTGGTCCGTGATGGCGATGGACGTCATGCCCTCCTCCTTGACGGCGGCGATCAGCTCCTGGATGCGGCTCGCGCCGTCGAGGAGGCTGTATTCCGTGTGGACGTGCAGATGCACGAACGATGCTGCAGCAGCGATGGAAATCACCTCATTTACGAGACCCCATGGCGGGCAGGAACGCCTTGACGCTGCGCCCTGCCGGCGCTATAGTTGAGAAAAAACGAGAAGAAAGGAAGGAAGACCCGCATGCCAAAGGTCACACGGGAGGACATCCCGAACTGGTTCCAGAAGAAGACGGGCTTCGACGTCGACATCGAGGAACTCAAGAAGGCGGCCGAACTCGACCGCATCGCCTGCGCCGACGAGCCCATGAAGCTCATGCGCGAGCTCTGGGGCATCACGCCGCGCGATCTCGAGCAGCTCCTCGGCGCGCCCGCGCGCACCGTCGAGCAATGGTTCTATGCCAAGCCCTCGCGCCCGGCCTCCTGGGTCGTGCGGCTCATCGTGGAGAAGTGCGCCGCGCTCTACGAAAAGCGGCAGCGCTGACAAGAAACGAGGGTGCAGAGCAGTGAGAACTCACTCCTTTGCACCCTCGCTTGATTACATCTCCATGATGATCGGGAGAATCATCGGCCGGCGGCGCGTCTTGTCGAAGAGATAGCGGCCGAGGGCGTCACGGACATTCGACTTGATCGTCGACCACTCCGTGATCTTCTCCTGCTCGCACTTCTCGAGCGCCTGCTCGACGCGTGCCTTCGCCTCGTCCATGAGCGCTTCCGACTCGCGCACGTAGACGAACCCGCGCGAGACGATGTCCGGCCCCGCGACGACGCGGCTCGTCGCACGGTCCATCGTCACGACGACGATGAGGATGCCGTCCTGCGAGAGGCGCCCTTGTCCTTCGTGAACTCGAGCACGCTGCCGTTCTCCGCGATGAAGATATGGTCCTTCGGCATGCCGAGCTCGCGCGCGAGCTTCGCGTGCTGGACGAGGTGATGGTACTCGCCGTGCACGGGGATGAAGAACTTCGGCCGCACGAGGTTGTGCATGAGCTTGAGCTCCTCCTGGCTCGCATGGCCCGAGACGTGGATGCCCTTGTTGCGCCCGTAGATGACGTTGGCGCCGAGCTTCAGGAGGTTGTCGATCGTCTTGGCGACGAGCTTCTCGTTGCCCGGGATCGGCGTCGCCGAGATGATGACCGTATCGCCCGGCACGATGCCGACCTTGCGATGATCCGACATTGACATGCGTGTGAGCGCCGACATCGGCTCGCCCTGGCTGCCCGTCGTGATGATGACGATGCGGCTCATCGGATAGTTGCCGATCTCATCGATGTCGACGATCGTTCCCTCCGGCGCGTTGATATAGCCGAGCTCGAGTGAAATGTTGACGACATTGACCATGCTGCGACCGAGCACGGCCACCTTGCGCTTATAGCGCACCGCTGTGTCGATGACCTGCTGGATGCGGTGAACGTTCGACGAAAACGTCGCGACGATGATGCGGCTGCGGCAGTTGTGGAATGCCTTGTCGAACGCCGCGCCGACCGTGCGCTCCGACGGCGTATGACCCTCGCGCTCCGAGTTCGTCGAGTCCGCCATCATCACGAGCACGCCCTTGTTGCCGAGCTCGCTGAAGCGTCGGAAATCCGTCATCTTGCCGTCGATCGGCGTATAGTCGAGCTTGAAGTCGCCCGTATGCACGATCATGCCGATCGGCGTCTTGATGGAGAGGCCGACCGCATCGGGGATCGAATGGTTCACGCGGATGAAGCCGACGCTGAAGCAGCCGACATTGATGATATCGCCCTGCATGACGGGATGGAGCATCGAGGAGTCGACGCCGTTCTCTTTGAGACGTCCCTCGAGGATGCCGAGCGTGAGACGCGTGCCGTAGACCGGAACGCTGATCTGCTTGAGCACATACGGCAGCGCGCCGATATGATCCTCATGGCCATGCGTGAGCACAATGGCCTTGATCTTGTCGCGGTTCTCGAGGAGATACGTAATATCCGGAATCACGAGATCGATGCCGAGCATATCCTCCTCGGGGAACATCAGGCCGGAATCAATGAGCAGGATCTCATCCTCATAGCGGATGACCGTCATGTTCTTGCCGATTTCTCCCAAGCCGCCGAGCGGAATGATTTGAAGTTTTTGATTTCCCTTCGACAAAAAATTACACCTCCGAAAACGTGTGCATGCCTTGGCATGAGATATATAAAACACCTTGTGAATGAACAATTTGAGAAGAAACCTCGTTGCCGCGTCTCCTCGTTCATGGAAGCGCGGACGCAAGGATTCCGAAAGCCGGGCGGCAGAAATCGCCTGCGACACAAAACGCCGCAGCTCTCCCGACAGAAAAAAGGGCACAAAACAGCCGCTTACCAGTTCAGCAGCTACGCACGCCGTCCCATATCTGCCGTTCCTGGAATAAAAATATCTGGAATGCCAACGCTTCAGCACTCCTCTACCGTCCGTTCAATTCATTAGGTTTTATTTTATCATTGTACAAAGGAGAATGCAATAGATTTCATACGGGCGCCGCCGCGCCCGTCTCCCCTACGCGCAGCACACCGTAATGCACGGGACTGTACTTGCCGCCCACAACCTCCGGGAAGCCGAGCCGTGCGAACTCGCCGCTCTTGCTCGTCTCTTTCATCACGACGCGATGGCGCGCGACTCGGCGCGCCTCGGCGATAAGCTCCGGCGTCGCCGCGCGGTGATCGGCCGCATAGCGCAGCGGATTGAGGTTTTCGCTCGCGAGCAGCGGATGGCGGAACATCGGATCGAAATAGACGACGTCGAAGCTCTTCGCGGGCTGCGCGCGCAGGAACGCGAGCGCGTCGGCGCAGTGCGTCTCGATGCGCCGCATCGCCGCCGTCATCACGTCGTTTTCCCCCGTGAAATGCGCGAGGCCGTCGTGCACGACCGCCTCGATGAGCGGGCTCGCCTCCACGCCGACGACGCGGCCCGTCTCGCCCGTGACGAAGCTCGCCACGATGGCGTCCGCGCCGAAGCCGAGCGTGCCGTCGAGCACCGTCATGCCGCGTGTGAGCCCCATCGCCTCCACGAGGTGGTCGCTCTGGCCCTTGCGCAGGTTCTTCACACGCAGATGGCTCATGTTCGGATGGAAGAAGAGCTCCCCCTCCGGCGTCTCGAGCCGCAGGCCGCCCGCCCGCGCGACGAGCAGGCAGTCCGCGCCGCTGCGCGCGCACACCTCCTCCGAGGAGAGCGTACCGCGCGGCACGTAGGGCAGGGAGAGTCGCGCCGCCGTCTCGCGGGCGAGCGCCTCGGCTGCCGCGTGCGGCTTGCGGCTCGTCGTCACGACAGCGAGGCAGCTGCCATGTTGTTCCTGTTCCATTGGTTCCTCCTAGTTTCGCCCGCAGACTATGCGCGCATCAGCGCTTCCTGAGGTCGAACCCCGTGCGCTTGAACATCTTCGCGAGTTCATCGCTGCTGAACTTCAGGATCGTCGGGCGGCCGTGCGGGCAGGTGAAGGGATACGCCGTCTCTGAGAGCGCCTCGAGGATCATCTGCATCTGACGCAGGTTGAGCTCATCGCCCGCTTTGATGGCCGCGCGGCAGGCCGTCGTCGCAAGCGCGGCCTTGCGCAGCTCCGCGGCGCTCACGCTGTGCAGGTCGCTGAGCGAGACGAGGATCTCGCGCACGATGTCCTCCGCCTCACCTGCCGGCACGTCCGCGGGGATCTCCATGAGCCGGAATTCCCGCTCACCGCACGGCTCCATGCGGAAGCCGAGGCGGGCGAAGAGCTCCTGATGCTCCTCGATGAGCGCGCTCTCCCGCTCGTCGAACGAGAGGATCTGATGCACGAGGAGCTGCTGCGAGGGGATGCCGTCCGCGAGCGCGGAAAACTTGTCGAAGAGGATGCGCTCGTGCGCCGCGTGCTGGTCGACGATATAGAGTCCCTTGGCGTCCTGCGCGATGATGTAGGTGCGATCGACCTGTCCGATCGGCACGACGCTCCCCTCGTAGACGAGCGCGCCGTCCGCCGCCTGCCGCGCGGCTGCGGGCGTAGGCGTTGCCGCTTCCGCGCTCGGCGCCTGGGCGGCCTGCGCCGGATACTGCACGCGCTGCTCCTCCCTGAGGTGCGCCTGCGCCTCGGCGAGGCCGAGTGCGCCGCTGCCCGCCGCCGCGGGGAAGGGCGCTTGCCGCACCGCCTCATAGGGCGTGCGCGGCGCGTTCACCCGCGCCGCGGGCGCCGGCGGCGCGCTCGCGGGCACGAAGTGCATCGGCTCCATCGTGACGTGCGTCTCCGGCCGCTCCACGACGGCGGCGACGCGCGCGAGGCCGAGGTCCTCCGCCGGGCGCACGGCATCGAGCACCGCCTTGTAGACCGCCTTGAAGATGAGCCCCTCGTCCTCGAATTTCATCTCGCTCTTCTGCGGATGCACGTTGACGTCGATCGTGCGCGGCGGCACGTCGAGCAGGAGCACCGCCATCGGGAAGCCGCTCTTCGGCACGAGCGACTTATACGCGTTATCGATTGCCTTGGAGATCGCACGATTTTCGATGATGCGGCCGTTGACGATGATCGTCTGCCAGGCACGGCTGCTCTTGAGCATCGACGGCTTCGTGATGAAGCCGCTGATGCGAAGCCCCTCTGCCTCGTTCACCAGCGAGAGCGAGAGCAGCGAGTCCGCGACCTGCGCGCCGTAGAGCGCCTGCACCGTATCGAAGAGGTTCCCGCTCCCCGGCGTGAGGAGCGCCATCTTGTTGTTGTTGATGAAGCGGAAGGCGATCTCCGGGTGAGAGAGCGCGAGCTTTACGATGAAATCGTGGATGCGCGCCGCTTCCGTGTGGTTCGTCTTGAGGAACTTCTTACGCGCCGGCGTGTTGAAGAAGAGGTCCTCCACCTGGATCGTCGTGCCGAGGCTCGTCCCCGTCTCGCGAATCTCCGGCGCCTTGCCGCCGCTGATCTCGACCTGCGTGCCGAGGTCGGCACCCGCCTCGCGCGTCTTCAGGCGGAAGCGCGAGACGGCGGCGATCGTCGGCAGCGCCTCGCCGCGGAAACCAAGCGTCCCCACGGTCAGCAGATCTCCCGCCTCGCGGATCTTGCTCGTCGCGTGGCGCAGGATGGCAACCTCGGCATCCTCGCGGCTCATGCCCTTGCCGTCGTCGGTCACGCGGATGAAGCTCGTTCCGCCCGCGAGGATCTCCACCTCAATCTTTTTCGCGCCCGCGTCGATGGAGTTCTCCACGAGCTCCTTGACGACAGAGGCGGGGCGTTCGACGACCTCGCCCGCCGCGATCTTGTTGATGGTCTTGTCATCGAGAACATGGATGCTGCTCATGAGATGCCTGCCTCCTTCTTCGCCTCTTCCTGCAGCCGATAGAGCTCATTGAGCGCCTCGAGCGGCGTCATCGTCATGACGTCGAGCGCGAGCAGCGACTCCGCAAGCGTGCCGCCGAAGAGCGATGCCATCGGCGACTCCGCCGGCTCCTTCGCCGCAGTGGTCAGCGCGTCCGCCGCCTCAGGCGCTGCCGCCTGCAGGCGGTCCTGCTGCGCCTCGAGCGAGGCGAGCACCGCCTCCGCCCGCTTCGTGACGGAAGGCGGCAACCCCGCGAGGCGCGCGACGTGGATGCCGTAGGACTTATCCGCCGCGCCCGGCACGATGCGCCGCAGGAACGCGACCTGCGTGCCGCGCTCTTTGACGGCGACGCAGAAATTCTTGATCTTCTCATCCGCCATGTCCGTGAGCTCATGGTAGTGCGTCGCGAAGAGCGTCTTGGCGTGGACCTTCTTCTCCAGGTATTCGACGACGGCGCGCGCGATGCTCATGCCGTCGAACGTGCTCGTGCCGCGGCCGATCTCGTCGAGGATCACGAGGCTGTCGCGCGTCGCGTATTTCAGGATCTGCGCGACCTCGTTCATCTCGACCATGAACGTGCTCTGCCCGCTCACGAGGTCGTCGCTCGCGCCGATGCGCGTGAAGATGCGGTCGACCGGAGAGAGCACCGCCTCGCGCGCGGGCAGGAAGCTGCCGACCTGCGCCATGAGCGTGAGGAGCGCCACCTGGCGCATGTATGTAGACTTGCCCGCCATGTTCGGCCCCGTGATGAGCATGATCTCGCAGTCCCGGTGGTTGAGCTCCGTATCGTTCGGCACGAAGAGGTCGCGCGTCAAGATGCGCTCGACGAGCGGATGGCGGCCGTCCTTGATGGAGATGCCGCCGCCCGGGCGCAGCTGCGGCCGGACGTAGTTATAGTTCACGGCCGCCTCGGCAAAGCTCCGCAGCACGTCGAGAACGGCGACGGCATGCGCCGTCTGCTGGATGCCGGGGAGTTCCCGCTTGACGGCTTCGCGCACCTCCGTAAAGAGGCGGTACTCGATCTGGACGATCTTTTCCTGCGCGCCGAGGATCTTCGTCTCGAATTCCTTGAGCTCCTCCGTGATGTAGCGCTCCGCATTCGCGAGCGTCTGCTTGCGGATGTAGCGGTCCGGCACGAGGTCCGCGCCGCTGTGGCGCACCTCGATGTAGTAGCCGAACACCTTGTTGTAGCCGATCTTGAGCGACTTGATGCCCGTCTCCTGTTTCTCGCGCTCCTCGATCTCCTGGAGCATCGACTTGCTGTCATGCGCGATGCGGCGGTACTCGTCGAGCTCCGCGTCGTAGCCGTCCTTGATGATGCCGCCCTCGCGCAGCGAGATGCCCGGCTCATCGACGATGGCGCGCGTGAGGAGGTCCTCCGTCTCGTCGAACGTCAGCACGGCTGAGGCCGTCTCAGAGAGCAGCGCCGCCTTGGCGCCACGGAGCGTCTCCCTGAGCCCTGGCAGACACGCGAGGGAGATGCGGAGTGCAACGAGGTCGCGCGCGTTCGCCGTGCCGACCTCGATGCGCGTGAGCAGCCGCTCGAAGTCGCGGATATCCTTGCACCCCTCGCCGAGTGCGCCGCGGCGGCCGAAGTCCTCCACGAGCTCCTGCACGGCGTCGAGGCGCCGGTCGATGGCGGCGATGCTGAGGAGCGGCGACTCAAGCCACTGCTTCAGGAGGCGGCTCCCCATCGCTGTCTCCGTGAAATCGAGCACGTCGAGCAGCGTGTCCTTCTTGCCGCCGTCGCGCAGGTTGCGCGTGATCTCGAGGTTGCGCAGCGTGTACGTGTCGAGCACGAGGTTCTCGCTCGCATCGAGGACCGTGAGGTGCGCGATGTGCGAGAGGTCCGTCTTCACCGTCTCGTGCAGGTAGTCGAGCAGCGTCGCCACCGCCGCCTGCGCCGCCGGCTCCTCGGGCCGCTCGCTCGCTTCAAAATGCTCGACGATGCGGTCCTCGACATTTCTGGAGATTTCCGGGATCTCCGTATAGGAGCACGCGGGCAGCCGCAGCGAGACGAAGTCGTCGAGTGCCGCGCGGAACGAGAGCGTCCCCACGAGGAGCAGCTCGGACGCCTGACGGCGATAGAGCTCATCGAGCAGCGACTGCAGCCGGCTGCTGCCGCCGTAGATGCCGTAGAAGCACTCGCCCGTCGAGATGTCCGCCCCGGCGAGATAGATACGCTCATCTGCCTCGTAGAGCAGCGCGATGTAGTTGTTCGCCGCATCCGTGAGCACCGACTCGGAGAGGACGGTCCCCGGCGTGACGATCTTGATGACCTCGCGCTTCGTGAGCCCCTTCGCCTTCGGATCGCCGATCTGCTCTGCGATGGCGACCTTATAGCCCTTGTGGATGAGCTTGTTGATGTAGCTCTCCGCCGCGTGGTAGGGAACGCCGCACATCGGCGCCTTGTCCTTGTTCCCGCTGCGGCTCGTCAGCGTGAGCCCGAGCTCGCGCGCCGCGATTTTCGCATCCTCGAAGAACATCTCATAGAAATCCCCCAGACGGAAGAAAAGGATCTCCCCCGGGTGCTGCTGCTTCGTCGCCTGGTATTGCTGCATCATCGGCGTCAGTTCCACGTCTCATCCTCCTCTGCTTGCACTTGCGCACGTGAAAGCGCCCGCAGGGCCCATGGCCATCTCCTGCAGGGCACGCGCGTCAGAGGCGCTCTCCCTTGAGCACCCATGTCTGTGGCTGCGTGATTTTTACGCGCACGAGGTCGCCCGGCTGCTCCTCACCGTGGGGGAAGAGCACGAGCTTGTTCGTGCGCGTCCGCCCGTTCCAGACGGCAGCGTCGTGCTTGCTCGGCCCCTCGACGAGGACCTCGGCCTCGGTTCCCAGGAGCGCCTCATTCTTCTCGCGGCTGATCGCGTCCTGCACCGCCATGAGCCGCTCGAGGCGCTCGTGCTTCACCTTCTCCGGCACCTGGCCGTCCATCGTCGCCGCCGGCGTCCCCGAACGCTTCGAGTAGAGGAACGTATAGGCGGAGTCGTAGCGGATTTCGCGCAGGAAAGCGAGCAGCTCGGAAAAGTCCTCCTCCGTCTCGCCGGGGAAACCCACGATGAGGTCCGTCGTGAGGCTCACCGTCGGCAGGGCGGCGCGGATGCGCGCGACGAGCGCGCGGTAGTCCTCCACGGTGTAGATGCGGTGCATGGCACGGAGGATCCGATTGCTGCCGTGCTGCACGGGCAAGTGGATGTGCTCACAGATGTGCTTGCCCGCGCGGATCGTCTCGATGAGCTTGTCGGAAAGGTCCTTCGGGTGCGATGTCATGAAGCGCACGCGCTCGATCCCCGGCACCTCGTCGACCATCTTGAGCAGGTCGGCGAAATCGGCGCGCTTATGGTCCTTGCCGTAGGAGTTCACGTTCTGACCGAGCAGCGTGACCTCCTTCGCCCCCTGCCGCACAGCCTCGCGCACCTCGGCGACAACCTCCTCGGGGCGGCGGCTCCGCTCGCGTCCGCGCACGTACGGCACAATGCAGTACGTGCAGAAATTGTTGCACCCGTACATGATGGGCACCCAGACGGAGAACTTGTTCTGGCGCGCGACGGGCATCCCCTCGGGGAGCTCCGTCTCTGCAAACTGCACGTCGACAACGTGGCCGCGCTCCGCCTCGATCTCCTGCACGACGTGCGTGAGCTCATGCACCTTGTTCGTGCCGAGCACGAAATCGATGTGCGGCGCGCGGCGAATGAGCGCTTCGCCCTCCTTCTGCGCCATGCAGCCCGTAATGCCGAAGATCAGCGCGGGATTCTGCTCCTTGAGGTGCTTGATCTCGCCGATCTTGCCGTAGACGCGGTCCTCCGCGCTCTCCCGCACGCAGCAGGTATTGATGAGGATGAGGTCCGCCTCCCCCATCGCCTCCGTCGGCTCATAGCCGATGGAGGCGAGCTGCCCCGCCATGCGCTCCGCGTCGCTCACATTCATCTGACATCCGTAAACTATTAGTTCAACGAAACGGTGAACTTTTCCATCGATAATCTTCATGTATAAAAATCCGTCCTTTATTTCATGATAATCAATAGAGTATTTTATCAGACAGACGCTTCTTTGTCTATCACATTCTCTATCATCCATCCTCGGCGGATTGTATAATGAACCTGCACACTAAAAATCCATAGCAAAATCCCTTGTGGTAAAATGTAATTACGCCCAAACACCTACACAAGGAGAATTGCTATGGATCAAGTACAGCCTATCACAAATCCAATACGAGAGAAAGGAAAACATCTGACCTTCGAAAACCGCGTCATCATTCAGACTCGCCTGCGCGACAAGTGGTCCATCCGCAGAATTGCACGGGAACTGAACTGTTCTCCCAATACCGTGCGCAATGAACTGAAGCGCGGGAAGGTGCTCCTCTATAACGGGCGCAAGACAGGCTACCGCGCTACCATAGGGCAAGACACATACGATGCGGCTCGCAAGAACTGCGGCAGGCATAAGGCTGGTCCTTGGATGCCTGCTGCGGCGAAGCCTTGCTCTCCCATAAATTCTCACGTGAGGAGATGGTCTGTACAAAAACGCTTTATAACTACGTCACGCTTGGCTTGCTTGGAGCGCTCAAAAGCATCGACCTGCCATTGCGCGTGAAGCGCAAGAACAAAAAGCATAAGACGCGTGAGCGCAAGAAGAAACTTGGGCGCAGCATCGAGGAACGAGATGCATCCGTTGATGATCGCCAAGAGTTCGGGCATGGGGAGTGCGACCTCGTGCTGGGAAGGCGCAGCAATGATGAAGTACTGCTGACACTGATCGAGCGCAAGACACGCTGCTCTCTGATCCGAAAATTGCAAAACAAGGAAAGTGCATCCGTCATGGAAGCCTTCCGTGTTATACGAGACGAGTGGTTCGCAGATTGCTTCGACAAAGTATTCCGAACCATTACGACCGACAACGGAAGTGAATTCGCGCGTCTTGCGGAGCTGGAAGAAGGAAGCAGTCTGCGTGTCTACTATGCTCGCCCTTACTGCTCAAGCGACAAAGGAACGAATGAGAACCATAACGGGCTGTTCCGCCGCTTTATCCCAAAAGGGAAGTGCATTCATGACTATTCAGTCGGCAGATAGAGCGTGTTCAGCAATGGGAGAACATTTTGCCACGAAGGATTCTGGGTTATCGAACTCCGGAAGAATGCTTTTCCGAAGAACTATCGGTATGCCTTACTTCTTGACAGGGTTGCTAGGTGTTCAAGTTATTATTGCAATTCAGGCAATGGGTGTATTATTTACCACTCTTGACATTCAACACCTTTGCAGTTTCTCCATCATCGAACTCGTACTTTTCAACATCGTTCTGTGCCTTTATGAAACTCTTCTCATCTGTCCCCGGATATCTTTTGTTGATGTCACTTACAGTCTGTATAAGCTTATCTCTTCTTTCCCTTACAGCATCTATTTCAATGCTATCAAAATCAACAATCAGCGATTTATATCTTTCTCTTACTTCCCATAGCGCATTTGCTGCATCTGTATGCTGCTTAATATTATCCGGCAGATTGAAGTTCAACATATAAAGATTAATTCCGAGTGCAATTGCAGATGTAAGTCCGCCGAGCCAACTTAACTGAGGAATACCAGAAATAAGAGAGGTCAGAAAACCGCCTGCCGCCAACGCAGTAAGAACTATCTGCCCTATTTTGATAATCCAATACTGCTCCTTAAGCCGGTTTACAATATTCCAATGTGCTATGAATGTGTATTGAACATTGCCTGCGGCTTCCATAATTTGATTTTTTAATTTACTGTTCGTATCTTCCATAAACTCACACCATCTTATTCAATATTTTCCCAAGTACATCCCAATCGTCACCTGTTACTTCCATACCACTACCAGGAGCAATCAATTTAGGTATAATAAAAGATGCAAACGGGTATTTGTTGATATAGCAATCCCAAAGAACTTCTTCATAACATTTATTATTACCGCTACTTTGTTCTTCGCCATCTCTTAGCCAGTGCCAGTATCCTATAGAATTATACACGAAGCTGTCAATCAAGATTCCAGATAGATGGTAGGACTTGAAACTTTCCGACTTTACAAATCTGATATGTTTGCAAGTATCCTTAAGTAGTCCATTAGAATGATCATAATCATCCTCATCATCCATCGCTTCCTGCTCTGCTATAGGGTTCGTTGTCAGCCAGTTCCCCCCCATATGAGTATCTGGATATTTATATGTACCATCCCAGTTTCGGAATGCGGGAAGAATCTCAAATTTTATATCATCCGAGAAATCCACGGATACAACTTGCCCGTCTCCACTTATATCTGTTGTTGCATATGTATCTTCAACAGCAGACTTTACAGCTTGTAATAATTGTGACTGCCCGTTTCCACTTCTGTCAGAAAAACGTTGAAACACTGAATCAGGCAATTCTATTAGCACATCCAAATCACTGGTATTGATTGCAGTTCCTCTGCCATATGAACCCACATATCGACTATGAGCTGTTTCTGATGTGCTGTTCCAAAACTTAGAATTAATTGCTTTCGTTATTCTTTTGTAGCGTTTTGAAATCAAGGCTCGTGTATCTTGATTTATAGGATGATTTCCTTTACTTACATATGAACTCATCTAGTAAATTCCTTTCGTATAGCAGTTTCCAACATTTAGGACAAAATTGTTCGGAACTTTAGATTACAAAAAATGCTCCTGCCAATCTTTTTCTTTGAATCCCAAGAAAACTTTTTCTGTACCCACGAGGATTGGTCGTTTGACCAGTATACCATCTATGGCAAGAAGGGCATATTGCTCGTCCTCCCTTATGGTGGTCAGTTTATCCTTGAGTCCCAATTCTTCGTATTTGAGACCGCTAGTATTGAAGAACTGCTTGAGGGACATACCGTTCTTCTCGTGCCACGAGCGTAATCCTTGCTCCGTGAGCTGAGCCTCCTTGATGTCACTCACATTAACGGTAATGCCGTTGTCTGTCAGCCAATTCTCCGCCTTCTTGCAAGTAGTGCAACGGGAATAGCACACGAAAATTGGCGCATTCATAAATCCGCCAGTCCCTTCTTACCTCAACACTTTATACTTCGACAAGCCATCTGTCAATTCCTGCCAAGTGTCGCCAAGGTGCGTCAGACAAAGAACGAGCCTCCCCTCCGAAAACGAGCCTGCTATGCAAAAAACGCCCCCCTATGCGGCTCGACAGGAATAATTAAATTGTATCATTTTCTGCGTGATTATATCCAGGATGTTGCCCTGCTGGAAGCCCATCTTCTCCAATGCACTGTAGATTTGCTGCACAAGCATCGGACTGGTGAAATGCGCATTCAGCACACTGCCGCGAGCCGATGTAAATTCACTGTCACTCAGCTCGGCACGCAACGCCTGGTATTCCTTCTTCCACGATGTGTTGAATTCATCAAAGGCTTCCGGCAGACCTCCAAAACCAGCATAGCTTTTCAGCAAGCGTTGCTCTTCTGGCGTGGCAGAGCGGTTCTCCGCCTCCAGCTGCTTCATGACGCGGATTGCAGCCAGGTTGCGCTGGAATACCTTGCGCTTGCCGCTCATACTGGAAAGATCTGCGTCATAATCGATAGCCGACCAGTTAATCCTATCAGCCGATTCCGGCTGGGTATCCTGCGCTCCTTCTGGACTTTCTTCGGTTACGACTGGATCTCTGCCGAAAGAATCTCCCTCACCTGCTCGTGGATCTGGGTGCAGCGGGTCATCCACGTATACCAGTCCATCCCCGGTGCCGGATGCCCCAGGATCCCTTCCTTCTCCAGCATCCGGTTCTCCATCCGGCTGAACTTCTCTGAATACTCCTCCTCGAACCGCTCCAGGTACGCTGCTGCTTCCCCGCTCTCCACCAGTTCCTTCCACAATTCCGGCTTCACTTCCTTCAGGTAATGGCGACGGATTGACGCCATCCCCCCCCGAAAAACTTTGTTTCCACGTCGATGTTCGTCTTGATGCTCATGCTGCTCATGATGTTCTCTCTCCTTGTCTCGAATGTATTTGCCGATGGGGTTCAGCAACTGCTGGCTGAACTGATTAACGGCTGCCAATGCTTCATCTGGATGGATATCTTGCCAGGGATTTCCGTAGGATGATACGGATCCTGGACATGCAGCTCTGCGTCTCTGACCTGCCGATAATAGGCCAGGTCGTCGTTTGTCTGGATCTTCTGGTCAATCGCGCGGAGTTGCGCGAGCTGTGCCAGCAACGCATTCTGCCGTGCTTTCTCACTCTCTTCCAGTCCAGAAAGCTGGCTCTTGATCTGCTGGATTGCATATCGCCCTCTGCCTGATTGGCTGCATCCAGCAGCTCATCCACGGTCTTGCTGACTTCCTCTGCATCCTTCTGGGAATCCGCTGCGGCATTCGCATAGGAAGCATAGGTGTCCCCAATGGCCTTTGCCTGTTCCTTTGGATCATAGTCATTGGTATCGTCATCATAGCGATTCATGTCTCGCAAGATGGTACTTTGCAGCAACTTTGCCGCCGTATCGCTCTGGTCGAGATTCTTCGTATTCTGCTGCGTCTCTTGGATCTTTACAGCAATATCATGCAGGATTGTACCATCCAGCGGCTTATGATTCTTGAGCTGCAAGGCTATGTTTTCCAGCAGGAGTTTCAACCAGCTCAGGATATTCTCTTTCTCATAGGCGGACTGGATATCCCGCGAGTGGTCGTAGACCTTCCCTCCCTGCCAGCCGAGATCTCGGAAGAAAAAGGATGGATTGTTGGTATCGGCCCAGGAAATGCGATCTGGATCATAATAGTTCGGCGGATCAAACGGGCGATCCCATCCGGGGATAATATGCGCGAAAACGACACCATACCCCACGCAAAAGCCTGTGATGCCCATCACGATCACCAGGAACAAGAATCCAACCCGCTTCAATATCCTCTTAATCATCGCTATGCCCTCCTCATTCGTTCGTCAAATGGAACCCTGGACTGCCAAACTGCTTCATGATGCGCTTCGAGATGCGATCCGCAAAGAAGATGAACATCAAGAGTACCAACAGCAGTTTCAGCAGAAGCAGCAAGTTCAGCATGGTCTGCGTGACCGAGCTGGTGCCGTTGAGCAGTGCGGTCATATCGGATGCATACTCTTCTACCGATGCACTGTAATAGCCACCATGCTTCAAAGCTTGCGCGTATTCTTCCGCTGTCTTTGCTTCAAAGAGGCCGTCTTCACCATAAGCATTTAGCGTCTTTGCAAAATCCTGCGCGAACTCTTCATCGTTGGCGTAGTGTCTGTAATCATGGCCGTCATAGCCCATACCGGCATAATTGTGATATTCGACGGCCACCGGGCTGTCCATGTTTGCACCGGATTCGTGAGCCATCTGCGCCCAGATGAAATCAGCCCGAAGATCGCGATGGTACGTCTCTTTCAGGATCTGCTGTACTCGGTAAGCAACTTCTGCTTTCGGCCTGACAGAGATATCGACGCCCTCCGTACTGCCTCCGGAAGAAGCAACCATCCCTGGCGGCAGTGTGCTGCTGGAAGCTCCTGCTTCTATTGTCCGCGTCTCAATGAACGAGCCTACGGCCATATTCTCCATGGTATAGTTCAGCAAGAAGGCAAACATACAGAAGAACATCAGGTTGATGGACACCGCAAAAACGGCATTGATGCAGTTCGAGCCGTACTTGCGCGTGTATTTGATGCCGGAGAACAGGAAGCCCGTGAAGCTGAACAGGATAACGGAATAGAACTCGAGATACGCTTTCATGATCTGGAGACCGATCAGCAGGAAGAGTGCCAGGAAGGCAATGCCGAAGACCAGGCACAAGGCCGATGTAACCGCATGATTGACGAGATCCAGCAGTCCCTTGATCTTCATGGCCTCATTGATGATTGGCTCGATGATATATAAGCCCTTCTGGATAATGGAAGTCGGATCGGACAGAATCTTCGCTGCTTCATCCGGTGTTACACCAACTGCGATGCTGCCAAGAGCGGGGAAACCATGCATGGCCATCCCGCCGACAATGTCCCCCAGTTTGCCAGGAGAAACATCATGACGCCGTACATGACCACGCGATAGATGACCCAGTTGGCAAAATCATCGTTTCCTTCCGAGCCAAAGCTGCGCCACGCAAGACCGATGACAAGATCCATAGTCAAAAGTGCCATGAAGATCTTATAGACGACGTTCTTGATGAGTTTCATCGCTGCCGTGATGGCATCGACAAATTTATTGCTGATGTCCCGCAGCGGCTTTGCAAAGTCTGCCGACACCTCAAACGTCGCCTTGCCGTCAATGCTGTCTACGCCGTCTGCACGTTCCGGGACATGGTTCGGATCATAGGCCATCTCATTTTGTTCGACTTCCGGACAAAAAAGTCCGGGATCGACTGGATGGTCATTGATACGCACTTCCCAGTGACAATGCGGCCCAGTGGAGTTACCGGTAGACCCGCATAAGGCAATCCGGTCGCCTTGACTTACTTTCTGTCCGGCTGAAACCAGTAACTCAGAATTATGGCCATAGAGGCTGGTGACGCCAGCTCCATGGTCAATGATGACCGCATTGCCGTATCCGTCAATCCATCCGGCATATACTACGGTACCGGACTGGCAGGCAACAATGGGCGTCCCTTGCTCCGCTGCCAGATCAGCCCCGGAATAATACTTGCGGACACCATAGATTGGATGGATACGCCATCCCTGCGGGGATGTCAGCGTCCAGCTGCCCTGTACCGGGCAGATCATCGTCCCGGCTCCACCGCCTCCTGTCTGCTTATCCATTTCCGATAAATCTTCTGATTCGGCCCATGCAACAGACATGCAGACCAGGTGAATCAGAAGCGTAATCATCACGATGAGTTTTATCTTCATAGCCTGCGCTCCTTCATCTCACGTCTCATTCCATTCTACGCAAGATATTTCCGTGCAAGCCGTCAATTTATTTCATGGCATGACAAAAGCCCCGCGATGTCCATGATGGACATTGCAGGGCTATGCGTCATGTGGCAAAAGTCGTTGAACGCTTTTCTCATCCATAGTACAATGTAAGTATCAGTCAGTTTGCACCATGTACCAATATGAAGAAGGAGATGACGACATGACAGTGCTTGCGCATTACACACTGCGACGAAAGGATATTCCTCTCGTTCATTTCTGCCTCGAGGCCGAGCAGGAAGTGACTGCCGGGATGGCGCAGACCGTTTACCAGGTTCACGTGACGCAAGTGGAAGAAGAGAGTCGTCATCTCCTGCCCGGTACGCTCCGTGAGCAGCTGACGGACGCGTCCCTGCTCACATGGATTGACCGGAGGAAAGCACCGAAGAATCGTCAGTTCGTGAATCAGATCATGCACGCGATTGCCGATGATGAGAATCCGCTCCGCTACGTTGACATCTCCCATGCCCTGTCACTCAATGATGCGTTCTGGATCACGAACGATGATGTTCCTTCTTTATGGAAGGACTTCAACCTCTATTCTCATCCTTTTGACGAGATGCTGGCCTATGTCGCCTTCACGGGATACAGCAAACGCGTATCCGGCGTCATATCGTCTCCGGAGTTGACTTCCTCCGGTGCCTTGAAGAAATGCTGGTCGAATCGTCCGGACGGCATCTATCTCATCAAGGGCGACGATTTCATCAAGACGGATGACGGTCGCTCCCAGGCCACCATGGAATTCTATGCAGCACAGATTGCTGAGAAGATGGGCTTTACGCATATCCCGTATGATCTCGAAGAGTTCCATCACCGCGACGGAGAACGAGAAATCGTCTGCACATGCAAGCTGTTCACGTCAGAGGATGTCGGCTTCATCAACGCCTATGAGTTCTTCAAAGACAAAGGGATCGACGTAGACCGAGAAGACTTGTCCCGCCTG
>CACWQW010000056.1:32681-33228 GCA_902763085.1 Dongibacter bovis | reverse complement strand
GCCGACCTGACGGAGCTCGCTCACCATCGTCTTCGCGCGATCGGCGACGCTCTGCGCCGCGCTGCGGATCTCGCCGAACGTCTCCTTGAGCTGGGCGACCGCCGCCGTGCCCTCCTGCACGGCCTGGCTGCCGGACTGCATGGAGGCGACGGCTGCCTCGGTATCGGCCTGGATGCCCGTGATGAGATCCGTGATCTGCTGCGCCGCCTCCTGCGAGGCCTCCGCGAGCTTGCGGACCTCGTCGGCAACGACGGCGAAGCCGCGGCCGTGCTCGCCCGCGCGCGCCGCCTCGATGGCCGCGTTGAGCGCGAGCAGATTCGTCTGCTCGGCAATGCTCGAGATGGTCTCGACGATCGTGCCGATCTCCTGCGAGCTCTTGCCGAGCTTATTGACCGTATCGCGCGAGCTGTTGACGACCTTCTCGACACTCTCGATGTCCGCGACGGCATCCTCGACGCGCTTGCCGCCGTCGACGGCGCGCGTGTAGGCCGTGCCCGCGTCCTCCGACACGGCATCCGCCGTGCTGCCGAGGCGATCGAGGGACCCG
>CACWQW010000056.1:0-32660 GCA_902763085.1 Dongibacter bovis | reverse complement strand
GCGCGACCTGGTCGGACGCCTGCGCGCTCTGGTGCGCGCTCGCCGTGAGCTCCTCAGACGACGCCGCGAGCTGCTGCACCGTCTCGTTCGTCTTCTTCAGGAGCGCGCTCACGGTCTTGTGCATCTCGACGAAGCCGCGCATCATATCGCCGAACTCGTCGCCGCGCGTGACGGCCGCGCCCGTATCGCGGAAGTCGCCGTCCTGCATCTTCTTGCAGGCCGCGTTGACCATCTCGAGCGGCTCCGTGATCTTCTTCGTCGTGAAGATGCACGCCGCGATGAGGATCACGAGCACGACGAGCACGATGATGACGATATTGCGGATGACAGCGCTGACCTGCTTATCGGTATTCGCCTTGAAGTCGATGGCGCCCTGGTGCTCATCCTGCGTGAGCGCGATGAGGTTCTTGCCCATCTGGGTCGCCTGCTGCGCGCCGGTCTTGTTGTAGAGATTGATGGCCTCGTCGTATTTCCCTTCGAGCGAGAGCTTCGCGACCTGGTCGAATGTCGCATGGACGTTCTTCCACTCGCTCTCGACGTCCTCCATGAGCGAGTCGCTCTCATCATCATCCACGTCGATGGCGTTGTAGCCGGCGATGGCGTCATCGACCTGCTTCGCGCCCGCCTGATATTTCTGGTTCAGATCCTGCAGACGCGCGGGATCATCACGGCACGTCGTCATGATGATGACCACGCCCTGCGCGTAGCGCATGCCGCTCATCGCCGAGCCCGCGTAGTCGATGCCCTTGACGCTCGACTCATACATCGTGTTGAGATCGCCGCGCACCGTATTCAGGCCGAGATAGCCCGCGATGCTCACACCGAGCAGCCCGACCACCGCGATGACGCCGAGGACTGCCATCTTGAATACGACCTTCAGATTGTCCATCCAACTCATAAAAACACTCCCTTACTCTCTTACACAAATCATACCAAAACCCGGATCAAATGCCATGTCCCATCGCATCGCCAGGAGCGGCATCAGGCCGCACAGCCCGCGAGCCACCGGCGAGGCACAGCACAGGCGTCATCCCACCAACGCAGACCTGCCCCGATGCGCGCGGCATCCGCGCCCAGGAAGGCGTTCGTCCGAAGCACGCCGCCCTTCCGTATACTGGAATAATTCTCCCCTAACAGGAGAAATCCTGCTGCTTTTTTTGAAAAAATTTCAGTCAATGCGTCATTTTCTGCGCCGCCTCACCACGGATGCTTCGTCCGCCAAAAAGCGGGCTGGAGCATCGCGAGCAGCGTGAAGATCTCGAGCCGGCCGAGCAGCATCTCGAAAAGCAGAGCAGCGCCTTCATCCCCGCAGGCAGCGGCGCGAACGTGCACGTCGCGCCCGCGATGCCGAACGCCGGGCCGACGTTGCCGAGCGTCGTGACGCTGATGCCGACCGCGTCGAAGATCGGCACGCCGAACGCCGTGAACGCGAGCGCGAAGAGCACGATCGCCATCATATAGAGGAAGAAGAAATGGCCGACGCGGTGAAGCACGGAGACGGGCACCGTATGCCCGTTCATCCGCACGACGTGCAGCGCGTGCGGGTGGAGCTTCGCGAGGAAGATCTGCGCGCTGCTCTTCACGAGCAGGACGATGCGGCTCACCTTAAGCCCGCTCGCCGTCGAGCCCGCGCAGCCGCCGATGACCATGAGCGTCAAAAGCACGCCCTTGGTGAGCGCGGGCCAGCGGTCGAAGTCCGCCGTCACGAAGCCCGTCGTCGAGAGCGACGCCACCTGGAACACCGCGTAGCGCACCGCCTGCGGCAGCGCCATGCTGCCCGCACTCACGAGGCTCCCCGTCACGAGCAGCATCGCCGCCGCGAGGATGCCGAGGTAGGCGCGAAACTCCGTGTTGCGGCGCAGGGCGCCCGCGCCCTTTTTCCACACCTTGTAGTAGAGCGCGAAATTGCCGCCCGCGACGATCATGAAAAGCGACATCCAGCCCTCGATCCAGACGTTATCGAACGCCATCGCGTTCTCATCGTACGTCGAAAAGCCGCCCGTGCCGAGCGTCGAGAGCGCGTGGTTCGCCGCCGTGACCGCGTCCATGCCGCAGAGCCAGTAGATGACGGCGGCGGCGAGCGTCAGCCCCGCGTAGAGGCGGAAGAGCGCGCCCGTCATCGACTGCAGGCGCGGCATCACGCGGTCGTGCGTCGGCCCCGTCGTCTCCGCGTTGTACATGTAGACCGTGCTCTGCCCCGCCTGCGGCAGGAGAGCGATGAAGATGACGATGATGCCGAGCCCGCCGAACCAGTGCGTCATGCTGCGCCAGAAGAGCAGGCTCCGCGGCAGGTCGGAGAGCGCGGTGATGACCGTCGCGCCCGTCCCCGTGAAGCCCGAGAGGCTCTCGAAGAGCCCGTCGAGGAAGCCGAGGCAGCCGCCGAGCACGTAGGGCAGCATCCCGATCCCCGCGCCGATGCACCAGCCGAGCCCCGTGATCGCGATGCCCTCGCGCATCGTGATCGCGCGCACCTCGCGCCGCGCATGCGTGACGAGCACGCAAAAGAGCGCGAGCGCGAGGCCGAACGTCAGGCCGAACGCGCGGCAGGCGTCCCCCTCGCCCCAGAGGAGCGCGAGCGCGCACGGCAGCACGAGCACGCCCGCCGCCGCGAGCGTCAGCCGCGCGAGCACGTAACATACGACGCGCAGATCCATGCCGCACCTCCTTTCCCCTGTCTCTCACCAACGGCGCTGCAGGCGCTCCCCGAGGAAGCACGCGAAGAGCAGCGCCGAGAAGATCTCCACGCGGCCGAGCAGCATGAGCGCGAGGCAGGCGCCCATCCCCGGCGCCGAGAGCGACGCGACCTCCGTGAAGCCAAAGAGCGCCGCCGTGTGCCCCGTGCTCGTGAGGCAGCCCGCCGCGAGCCCGAGCGACGGCAGGATCGGGACCCCCGTCGCCGCAATGGCGAGCGTGCCGACGAAGAGGACGAGCACCGTGAGGAAGAAGAGCGAGAGCAAGCGCCCCACGACCTTGTCCGGCACGGGCAGGCCGTCGAGGCGCACGCAGACGACCATGTGCGGGTGCAGCGTGCGCCGCAGCTCCTCTGCCGTCATGCGCGCGAGCACGAGCAGGCGCACCGTCTTGAGCCCGCCCGCGGGCGAGCCGATACACGCGCCCGTGAACGCGAGCAGGAACAGGAGGTACCGGTCGAAATCCGGCCAGCCCGTCAC
The DNA here is from genome assembly GCA_902763085.1 of Dongibacter bovis. GTDB lineage: Bacteria > Bacillota > Negativicutes > Selenomonadales > Selenomonadaceae > Selenomonas_C. The sequence continues at coordinate 29,490 of CACWQW010000056.1, read as the reverse complement.
CGCCGTCGAGGTGAAGCCAACCGTCGTGAAGAACGACACCGCCTGGAACAGCCCGTGCCGCAGCGCCTCCCCCGCCGCATACGTCTGCGTGAGGAAGAGGTGCGCGCCGATGAGCGCGCCCGCCGCGAGCACGAGCGCGAGCGCCGCCCGCACCTCCGCGTCGCACGCGAGCAGGCGCGCCCGACGCCGCGAGAGCGCCTGCCAGTAGAGCAGGAAATTGCCCCCCGTCACGAGCATCATGAGCGAGAGCGCGACCTCGAGTGCCGGGCTGTCGTACGCCTGCACCGCCGCCGTCGCGCTGCTCCCCGCCGTCGAGACCGTGAGCAGCGCGAGCAGGAGCGCGCGAAAAGGCGACAGCCCGAGCGCCGCGAGGACGAGGACGAAGAGCAGCGTCAGCCCGCCGTAGATGAAGAGCCCGTGCCAGAGCGCGCGGTGCATGCGCCGCCAGACGGGACTGAAGGCGACGCTCTGCCGCGCCGTCAGCGTGATGCCGAAGCAGCCGCTCACCTGCGGCAGCACCGTCACGAGCATCACGACGAACGCGAGCCCGCCGAGCCAGCTCATGAGCCCGTGCCAGAGGAGAAGCGACGGCGGGAGCGGCGCCCCGCTCGCGAACGAGGAGAGCCCCGTCGCCGTGAACGCCGCCATGCTCTCAAAGAACGCGGGGAGCGGCGAAAGCCTCCCGGAGAGCACGAAGGGCAGCGCGCCGATCGCCGCGAGGTACGGCCAGGCGAGCACGGCAAAGCCCGCGCCCTCGCCGAGCCTGAGCGGCCGCCAATGCTCCCGCCCCAGCCAGTAAAACACCGCCCCCGAGCCGAGCGCGACGAGGAGCGGCACACCGTAGAAAAGGAGCCCGTCGCCGCGCGCCGCCACCGCCGCGCCCTTGCCGGCGAACGCGAGCGCCGCGGGAAAAGATGCCGAGAGCGCCTCCGCGCCTCCCGCGTCCTGCGGCGAGAGCGCAAGCGGCGGCAGCAGCGCCGCCGCGAGCGCCAGGGACAGACGGCTCATCAAATACCAGAAAATCTCATACCCCTGCCGCAAAACCGCACCTCACAATCATCACCGCTCCGCCTCGAACAGCCATCCGCCTCGAGCCATCTCCCGCCTCGAACATCCCTCCGACTCGAACAGTCTCCCGCCTCGAACCACCCCGCGTACTTCCCTTCCCGCCTCCCCCGTCGGCAGCGAGGCGGCTGGTGCCGGGCAGCGAACGCAGCGCGGAACTTATTCGGAGGCTCGACGAGCGCCTATCCCGCGCCGGTCGCGCTAAGCGCGACTAGGCGTACTTGCGCCCATTCCAATCAGCTGCGCCCTCCGGGCTTGCTTCTTGGGGGCGCAATGCAGCCGACGAGAGTTTCCGCGCGGAGTGAGTCGCACGGCACCAGCCGTCCCGCCACCTCGAACAGCCTCCCGCCTCGAACAACCGTCCGCCTCGAACAACCGCTGCCCCCTTTTTCATTCCTTTCCTTTGAAACACCTCATGACTTTCTTCGCGAACTGTGTCTGCACGAAGAGGATCACGCGGTCGCCTGGGAGCGCAGACGAGGCACTCGCGCGGCAGCTTGGCCTGCATGAGCGGCTTGCCCGCCGCGGGCGCCCCCTCCTGCATGATGACCTCGACCGCCTCCGCCTTCGCGCCCTCGAGCAGCGACACCGAGACGACACCGCCGCGCCGCGCGAACGCGAGCACCTCGCTCGCCGAGAGCAGGCGCGCCGAGAGCACGACGTCGACGCCGACCTTCTCCATGAGGTCGACGTACTCGTTGCGCGCGACGCGCACGACGGTCTTGTCCGCGCCGAGATGCTTCGCGAGCAGCGCGAGCATGAGGTTCAGCTTGTCATCCTCCGTGAGGCAGACGAACGCGTCCGCCTCCGCCACGCCCTCCTCGAGCAGGAGGTCGATGTCCGTGCCGTCACCGCAGATCGCGATGCCGCGCCGGAGCTGCTCCGCCATCTTCTGGCAGCGCTCGTGCAGGCGATCGATGACCTTCACCTCGACGCCCTGCGCGTCGAGCATGCGCGCGAGCGCGCGCCCCGCCCGGCCCGCGCCGATGATCATCACGCGGCGGATACGCCGCGCGTCGCGCTGGATGAAGTTCTGGCTGAACTTCTCGATCTGCTCGGGGATGCCGATGAAATACGCGTTGTCGTGCGGCAGCAGGTAGTCGTCGCCGTGCGGGATGATCATGCGGTGGTCGCGGAAGATCATGCCCGCGAGCACGCCGGGCGGCAGCTCGATGTCACGGAGCTGCTGGCGCGCGAAGGGAGAGCTCCTCCGCACGCGCGTCTCGAAGAGCCGCACCTTCCCGTGCGCGAAATCCTCGACGTTGAGCGCGGCGGGCGTCATGAGGATGCGGTTGATCTCCGCCGCCGTGATGAGCTCCGGGTTCAGCATGAGGTCTATGTCGAAGTTCTCCTTGAGGTACTCCTTCGCCTCGCCCATGAACTGCATGTCACGGATGCGCGCGATCGTGTGCGCGATGCCGTGCTTCTTCGCGAGGATGCAGGCGACCATGTTCACCTCGTCACTCGCCGTCACCGCGATGAGGATGTCGGCGCCGCGGATGTCCGGCTCGTTCATCGTGATCGGGCTCGCGCCGTTCGCGTGGATTGTGAGCACGTCGAGCGTGTTCTTCGGGCCCTCGAGCTGAGCGGCGTCCTGGTCGACGAGGACGACGTCGAACGCCTCTTTCGACAAAAGTTCCGCAATGCTGTAGCCGAGCTTCCCCGCTCCGACGACGACGATCCGCATGGCGTCCGCTCCTTTCCATCTCTTTTTCACATTGCCTCTAGTATACGATAGCCCTCCCGTTTTTTCAATCAGAGTGCTCCGAGGAGCGCGCCGCTGGCACGCAAAAAGCCTGCGAGCCAGGAGCCCGCAGGCGGGAAGGAGCGCTGCCTAGCTACGCCGCCGGAACAGCCAGCCAGAGAGCGGCATCGTGACCGCCGCGACGCCGAGCATCGGCAGGAAGTCCGGCGCGATCTCCCCGAGCGTCGCGCCCTCGAGGTAGATGCGGCGCACGGCGTCGATGGCGAAGCGGAGCGGGTCGGCGTACGTCGCGACCTGCAGCGCGGCGGGCATGTTGCGCACGGGCGTCACGAGGCCGGAGAGCAGCACCATCGGGATCATGAGCACGAGCAGGTAGACGAGCACCTGCTGCATGTTGCGCGAGATCGAGGAGATCGAGAGGCCGACCCCCGTCGTGCTCACCATGAAGAGGAAGAGCGTGAGCATGAGCGTGGCGAAGTTCCCCGCGAACGGCACGCCGAACCAGAACCGCGCGATGAGGAAGACGCACATCGCCTGGAAGAGGCCGACGGCGACGGGCGGGATCGCCTTGCCGATGAGGATGGCGGTCTTCGAGAGCGGCGTCACGAGCAGCTGGTCGAACGTCCCCTGCTCGCGCTCGCGCGCGATCGACATGCCCGCGAGCATCATGACCTGCACGAAGGCGATCATCGCGAGAAACGACGGCAGGAACGTCCAGCGAGAGAGCTGGTTCGGGTTGTACCACGTGCGCGTCTCGAGCGTGATGGCGGGCGTGCGGCCGCTTTGCGCCGCGCTCCAATCGGCGGCGATGCGCGCGATGTAGCGCTCGATCATGCCCGCGAGCGCCGGATTGCGCCCGTCGGCGATGACCTGCACGGGCGCCGTCTCCCCCGCCGCAAGCTGCCGCTCGAACGTCTCGGGCACCGTGAGGATAGCGAGCGCCTCGCCCGTGTCGAGGAGGTCTTTCGCCGCGTCGATGTTCCCCGGCGCCGCGACGCAATGGAAGGCGGGGGCACCCTCGACGTGCGCGAGGAAGTCCGTCGACGCCGCCGTGTGCGAGGCGTCGATGGCCACATAGGGGATGTCCTCGATGTTGTAGTTCGCCGCGTAGCCGAAGAGGAAGCCCATGATGAGGACGGGCACGACGAGCTGCACGCGCATGCGCGGGTCCTTGACGAGCGAGCGCATCTCCTTCTGCGCGAGGAACGCGACGTGACGGCAGAAAAGGGCGAACTGGCTCATGCGTCCACCTTCTTTCGCGTCATGGCGAACGCCAGTGCGAGGAAGAGCAGCGTGAACGCCATGAGCGCCGCCGTGTCCTGGGCGACGACGATGGGGCTTCCGCCCGCGAGCAGGAGCGACTTGAGCGCGTCGAGGTAGTACGTCGTCGGCAGCAGTCGGCTCACGACGCGGATCGCCAGCGGCTCCGCGTGCAGGTCGAAGAGGAAGCCCGAGAGGATGACGGCGGGGAGGAAGCTCACCATGAGCGAGATGTGGCAGGCGAGGTACTGGCTCTTCGTGAGCGCCGAGATGACGAGACCGATGGAGAGCGCCGTGACGAGGTAGAGCATGGAGACGCCGAGGATGGCGGCGAGCGGCGCGCGCATCGGCAGCTCGTAAAGATAGCGCCCGACGACGAGGCAGAGCAGCATGCCGAGCAGCGCGATGACGAAATAGGGGATCGTCTTCGCGAGGATGAGCTCGAGCACGCGCATCGGCGTCACGAAGAGCGACTCGAACGTGCCGCGCTCCCACTCGCGCGCCATGACGACGGCCGTGAGGAAGACGCCGCTGATCGTGAGCACGAGCATGAGGATGCCCGGCACGTAGAACCACGTGCTCGTATTCGCGTCGTTGAACCAGATGCGAGAGACGATGGAGACGCCGCCCGCGGACGCGCCGCGACGCGCGGCAAACTCCGCCGCGAAGGCGCGCACGCCCGCCTCGACGTAGCCCTGCGCGCTCATCGCCGACGTCGACTCGACGCCGTTTAGGATGAGCTGCAGGTGCGCGTCCCCCGCCAGGAGGCGGCGGGAGAAGTCCGGCGGTACCGCGAGGATCGCGTCGACCTCGTGCGCGCGCAGCATCGCCTCCGCCTCCTGGAAAGAATTCACGTAGACGGGCGCGAAATAGTCGGAGCCGCGCACGAAGCTGACGGCGTCGCGCGCCGTCGGCGCGTGGTCCTCGAGCACGACGGCCGTGGGCACGTCCTTCACGTCGAGGCTCATGCCGCAGCCGATGATGAGGATGAGCACGAGCGGCAGCACGACGCCCATGAGCAGGGAGCTGTTGTCGCGCAGGAGCTCCTTCGTCTCCTTCTTCGTGAGCGCCGCGAGGCGGCGAGAGAATCCTCCCATCATGTCCCCTCCTTCTCCCGGCGCGCCTGCTCGACGATGGCGATGAAGACCTCGTCCATCGGTGCGCCCTCGCGCCCGAGCCGCGCGCGGATCTCCGCGGGGCTCCCGAGCACGAGCATCTTGCCGTGATCCTGGATCATGAAGCGGTCGCAGTACTCCGCCTCCTCCATGAAATGCGTCGTGATGACGATCGTCGTGCCGCCCGCCGCGAGCCGCGTGATCTCCTGCCAGAACGTGCGCCGCGCGAGCGGGTCGATGCCGCTCGTCGGCTCGTCGAGGAAGAGGATGCCCGGCGCGTGGATGAGCGCCGCCGCCATCGAGAGGCGCTGCTTGTAGCCGCCCGGCAGCCGTTCCGCCGCCTCGTCCATCCGGTCCGTGAGGTGGAACTCCTCTGCGACCGCCGCGATGCGCTCGCGCAGCTGCCTGCCGTAGAGCCCGTAGGCGCCGCCGAAGAAGCGCAGGTTCTCGTAGACCGTGAGGTTCGCGTAGAGCGAGAATTTCTGCGCGACATAGCCGATGTTCGCGCGCGCCTGCGTGCGCGCCGTGCGCAGGTCGACGCCCGCGACGCGGAGCTTGCCGCTCGTCGCGGGGAGGAGGCCGCAGAGCATGCGGAACGTCGTCGTCTTGCCCGCGCCGTTCGGCCCAAGCAGGCCGAACACCTCGCCGCGGTGCACGGAAAACGACGTGTGCGCGACCGCCGTGAACGCGCCGAACTTCTTCACGAGGTCCTCGACTTCGATCAGGGCGGGCGCCGCGCTCGCGGGCGGCGGCAAGGGGAGCGTCTCCGCGGCCCCCTGCGCAGCGGTCTCCACCTCTGCAGGGGGCGCCGCGCCCTCCGCCTCCGCCTCCTTGAGGAGCTTCATGAAGCCGTCCTCGAGGCGCGGCTCGGCGGGCCTTGCCTGAAGCCCGAGCGCCCGCAGCGGCGCGAGTTCCTCCGGGGCGCGCCGCGTGAGGAAGCGCACGACGCCGCCTGCGGGCACGGCGTCGAGGACGCCGGGCGCCGTGAGCAGCGCGGACTGCAAGAGGCGCAGCGGCAGATGAGGCGGCGCCTGGACCTCGTAGCAGAGCCCCGCGGCGGCGGTGCGCAGCGCCTCCGGTGTGCCGCCCATGAGCAGCTGCCCGCAGTGCAGCACGTAGACGCGGTCGCAGCGCGCCGCCTCCTCCATGTACGCCGTGCTCACGAGCACCGAGAGGTGCTCCTCGCGCACGAGCTGCGTGAGGATCTCCCAGAGCTCGCGCCGCGAGAGCGGATCGACGCCGACCGTCGGCTCGTCGAGCAGGAGCAGGCGCGGCGAGCGCACGAGCGTGCAGGCGAGGCCGAGCTTCTGCTTCATGCCGCCCGAGAGGTTGCCAGCGAGCCGCCCCGTGAACGCCGCGAGCCCCGTCATGTGCAGCAGGCGGGTGAAGCGCTCCTCTCGCACCGCGGCGGGCACGCCGTGGAGGTCGGCGTAGAGCGTGAGGTTCTCCGCGACCGTGAGATCCTCGTAGAGGCCGAATTTCTGCGGCATGTAGGAGAGGAGGTCCTGCACGTCCTGCGGCGTGCGGAAGACGTCGAGCCCGCAGACGGAGAGCTCCCCCGCCGTCCGGTCCATGAGGCCGCAGACGAGGCGCATGAACGTCGTCTTGCCCGCGCCGTCCGGCCCGATGAGCGCCGTCATCTCACCCGCGCGCGCCGCGAGCGTGACGCCTGAGAGCGCGCAGGTATCGGGCTGTCCCTTCTTCCCCGGGAACACCTTCGTGAGCGACCGCGCCGCGATCACGTCCGCCATGCCTCTCCCCTCCTTTTCCCTGTGCCGCACCATGGAAACATTTTTTCAGCGCGTGCAAGCGCCTCTGCGCTTCCTCAGAGCGCGATCTCGACCGTCGCCGGCATGCCGAGGCGCAGGACGTTCTCGTCATCGTCGACGTAGACGCGCACCTCGTAGACGAGCGCCGTGCGCAGCTCGTCCGTCTGCACGGTCTTCGGCGTGAACTCCGCCGTGTCCGAGATGTAGCCGACCTGCCCCGCGATCGCACCGTCATGGCCATCGACGTGCACCTCGGCCGCCTGTCCCTCGTAGAGGCGCGGCAGGTCCGTCTCCTTTACGTAGGCGCGCACCCATTTCTTGCCGAGCAGCGAGAGCTTGAAGACGGGCGCCGACGGCCCCGCCATGTCGCCGGGCTCGAGGAGGCGCGAGCGGATCACGCCGTCCGCGGGCGCCTTGAGCTCCGACTGGTCGAGCAGGTAGGCGAGGCGCGCGCGCTCCTCCTTGAGCGCTGCGAGCGAGGACTCCGCCGCGCGGATGTCCTCGGCACGCGCGCCGTTTTCCGCCTCGGCGAGCTTCTCCCTCGCCGCCTCGGCCGACGCCGCCTTCGCCTCCGCGTCCGTGCGCGCGTTCTCGAGCTCCTGCTCGCTCACGCCCGCGACGTCATCGTAGACCTGCTGGCGGCGCGCGTAGACGCCGGACGCGTTCTCCGCCGCCGCGCGCGCCGCGCGCAGCTCCTGCCGCGCCTGCGCGATCTCCTCGCTGCGCGTGCCGTTCCTGAGCTTCTCCACCGTGCTCTCCTGCCCGGCGATCTGCGCCTCCGTCTTGCGCAGGTTGATGGCGAGCTCCTCCGTGTCGAGCCTGCCGAGCACGTCGCCCGCGTGCACCGTGTCGCCCTCCTCGACGAGCAGCTCCTTGATGCGGTCGCTCTCGCGGAACGCAAGCGTCACCTCGCGCACGTCGACGTTGCCCGACAGCGTGAGCGTCCGCGCCGCCGCCTGCTCTGCCGCCTGCTCATGCGCGCGGTACGCGAGCGCCGCCGCCCCCGCGAGCACGACGGCGAGCGCGACGGCGATGATCTTCTTCCTCCCGTCCATAGCCCTGCCTCCTCGTTTCGTCCAGATTCTTCTTTCCTTCTATTGTAACATCCCCCCGATGCCTGTCAAACGAGACGCCGCGCGAAAGGGTCCGGCCCCCGCCGCTTCCCATGGGAAATCTCCGTTTGCTGATGGCGCCCGCATGGCAATGGCCGCCCCGCGCAACAAGACGGCGGGAACCCTCCGCTCGCGCGCGAGGATTCCCGCCGTCTGGCACTGCCGTGCCGTTTGTCAGCCGCCCTGGTTCGGGTTCCAGCTGCTCATGCCCATGGGCTCGATCGGGTGCGCCTGACTCAGCGGCGCGCCGCAGTTCGGGCAGCCCTTCCCCTCGCTGCACGTGTCGCAGTAGAGCGTGCCGCAACTCCCGCACTCGTAGAGGAGCCCGTCCTGCTCCTCGAGCTCCGCTGCGCCGCAGTAGGCGCACGCTGCCTGTTTCGTCTCCTGTGCCTTCTCGTCTGCCATCGCTGTCACGTCCTTTCGTATCCCTCTCTCACTCCTGCTCCGCGTTTCGCAGATTTTGCTCACACCTACAGCATACGGGAGCGGGCACCGGATTTCTGTGACATTTGCAACAAACGGACGGTTTCTTGAGGTGCGTTTCCGCTGCGCCGGGCCGCGATGATCGCCAGCAAAAAAGCGCCCTGCCGACATGTTCAGCCGGCAGGGCGCCTTGGTTGTAGCAATGGGATGAAGCGCTTCGCGCTCCCTGGAATCAGAGGACTTTGTGGAGGTACTCGCGGATCTCGTCGCCGTCCTCGAGCTTCATGACGTCGGCGAGGACTTCCTTCGCCTTGACGGACGTCGTCTTGCGCAGCATCTCCTTGACGCGCGGGATGCTCGGCGCGCTCATGGAGAGCTCATGAATGGTGCGCTGGATGAGGCGCAGCACCGACGGGTTGAAATGATTGTAGAGATACGAGATGTTCGCGTTGCCGCGGTCGCAGGCAAGCGTGTACTGCACGAGATCGTTCGTGCCGATGGAGAAAAAGTCCACATACTTCGCGAGCACCGGCGTCATGACGGCCGCCGACGGCGTCTCGACCATGATGCCGACCTGCACGTCGTCGCTGTAGCTCTTGCCCTCGTGGACGAGCTCGGCCTTGGCATCCTCGATGCGCGCCTTGACCTCCTTGAACTCGTTGACATTGATGATCATCGGGATCATGATGGCGACCTTGCCGTAGACGCCCGCGCGCAGGATGGCCTTGAGCTGCGGCAGGAAGAGATCCTTGCGCTGGAGGCTGATGCGCACGGCGCGGTAGCCGAGGAACGGGTTGTCCTCATGCGGGATGTTGAGGTACGGCAGCGGCTTGTCGCCGCCGATGTCCATCGTGCGGATCACGCAGAGCTTGCCCTTGCATTTCTCGACGGCTTCCTTGTACGCCTTGAACTGATCCTCCTCCGTCGGGATCTCCTGACGGCCCATGAAGACGAACTCCGAGCGGAAGAGGCCGACGCCCTCGGCGCCGTAGTTCATCGCGTTGTCGACGTCCATGTGCGTGCCGATGTTCGCCATGAGCTCGACCTTGACGCCGTCCGGCGTCACTGCCGGCAGGTCCTTGAGCGCCGCGTAGTGCGCCGCGAGCTCCTGCTGCTTCTTGATCTTGTCGCTGTAGGCGGCGATCTCGTCCGGCGTCGGGTTGATCGTGATCTCGCCGCGCTCGCCGTCGATGATGACGTGGTCGCCGTCGGCGATCTTGTCGATGCGGTCTTCCTTGTTCAGGCCGACGATCGTCGGGATCGCGCGTGCCTTGGCGATGATGACGGCATGCGCCGTCGTCGAGCCGGAGCCGAGGAGCACGCCCGCGATCTTCTCCGTCGGCATGCCGGCGATGACGGACGGCTCGATCTCGCGGCCGCAGAGGATGACTTTCTCATCGCCGATCTCCGGCTCCTTGACGCCGAGGATGAACTTCGCGATGCGCTTGCCGACGTCGCGCAGGTCGACGGCGCGCGCGGCGAAATACTCGTCGTTCATCTGCTCGAACATCTTCGCCTGCTCTTCGGACGCACGCAACACGCCGCGCGGCGCGTTGCCGAGCTCGTCGATCTTCTGCTCGATGTTGTCCGCCATCATCGGGTCCTGCACCATCATGCGGTGCGCCTCGAGGATGGCAGCCTGCTCCTTCGTCTCCTCGTTTTTCTGCATCTTCTCGATGCCTTCGCGCAGCTGCTCGGCGACCGCCGTGAGCGCCGCCTTGGCCTTCCCCTTCTCCGTCTCCTTGTCCTCGGGCTGATAGCTCACGAGATAGCCGTCGAGGTTCTGTCCCGCCAGCATGATCTTGCCCATGGCGATCCCGGAGATCACGCCCTTGCCACGAATTTTCTCTGCCATAATCTTTCCCCCAAAATCTTCGCGTAGTTTCCCCATGCAGATGTGGCAAAAAGACCCGTCCGCGATACGCAGGCGGGCCTTTGCCGGGGCCGATGCCCCTCTGCTTGGCTTATTCCTCGCCGAACTTGGAGAGAACGAGGTCCTTGAGCGCCTTCACAGCCTCAGCCTCGTCCGGGCCATCCGCGCAGATCGTGATGTCCGTGCCCTTCACGAGACCCATGCTCATGATCAGTCTGCACGAATACCGATGCCGGGCGTGCGTGGATACCAGTCTTGTTCTCGATCGTTACATTTGCTTCCGTCATTTGAAATACCTCTTTCTTAGGAACTAGATGAGCAGCGGTGCCTGCCGCACCACTGATGCACATACCCAATTATATTGCATACAGTGTGCCAACTTTTCGCAGGCTGGAAAATTTTTATAACAATCCCGTCGAAGCCCGACAGAAGCGGATTCTTCGGGAGCATTATCTTGAGCCCTTCGGCGTGAACCGTATGTTTGGAAATTGTTTCTGGTAATTTTTACCAATTTGCGCCGATTGGTTGGGAAATTTTACAGAGGTTGGGGAAAATTTCCCCATCACTTCACGAGGCCGTACTTCCGCGCCTTCGCCGCGACGGTCTTGTGCGTGAGCGCGAGCGCGCGGCCCGCGGCGTTGAAGCTGCCGCATTTCTCGAGCGCGTAGGCGATGATGCGCTTCTCGTACTCCTCCCACGGCAGAACGGCGCCATCCGTGAGGCGGCTCTCCTGCACCTCGCGCGCCGCGATCTCCCCCTTGAGGTACGAGGGCAGCGCGGCGGCGGTGATCTCCGGCGTGTCCATGAGCGTGATCACGCGCTCGATGACGTTCTCGAGCTCGCGCACGTTGCCGGGCCAGCGGTAGTGCATGAGCACCTCCATCGCCTCGGGCGTGATGCCGCGCACGGGCTTCTTCTGCTCCTCGCTGATCTTGCCGATGAAGTGCTCGACGAGGAGCGGGATGTCGTCCACGCGCTCTCTAAGCGGCGGCAGCAGGATGGGGATGACGTTGAGCCGGTAGTAGAGGTCGTCGCGGAAATCCCCTTCCTTCATCATCTGCTCGAGGTCGCGGTTCGTCGCGGCGATGATGCGCACATCGACATGCACCGTCTCCTCGCCGCCGACGCGGTCGAACTCCTTCTGCTGGAGCACGCGCAGGAGCTTCACCTGCATGTTCTTGTCCATCTCGGCGATCTCGTCGAGGAAGATCGTGCCGTGGTTGGCGAGCTCGAACTTGCCGAGCTTGCGCTTCACGGCGCCCGTGAAGGCGCCCTTCTCATGGCCGAAGAGCTCAGACTCGAGCAGGGCGGGCGGGATCGCGCCGCAGTTCACGCGGATGAAGGGGCCGCGGCGGCGGGAGCTCGCGTAGTGGATGCCCTCGGCGATGACCTCCTTGCCCGTGCCGCTCTCGCCGCGGATGAGCACCGTCGCGGAGCTCGCCGCCGCCTTCGAGGCGAGCGCGAGGACGTCAACGACCTTGCCGCTCCTGCCGATGTAGCTGCCGAACGCCGACGCCGTCTTCTTCGTGCGCAGGAGCTCCTGCTCGAGGTACTCCGCGCGCGCGGATACCTGCGTGAGGCGCTCCATGAGGTTCTGGATCTCCGTGATGTCCTTGATGACGGAGACGACGCCCGCGATCTCGCCGTCGACGAAAATCGGATTGACATTCGCGACGACCGTCGTGCCGTTCTTCTTGTGGCTGATGACGCCGATGCGCGCCTCGCCTGAGCGCAGCACGCCGACGCGGTTGCCGTGCGGCGCATGCGTAAAGACGTTCTGCCCGATCACCATCTCCATCGTCTTGTGGACGATGCGCAGATACGACGGATTCACATAGGTGATGATGCCGCTCTTGTCCACGACGCAGATGCCGTCCTGCACCGCCTCGAGGATCATCTGCAGGCGTTCCTGCATGAGCGCGTTCTCGTGCAGCAGCTTGTCCACCTCGTGGAGCTCCTGCGGCTCGTGCATCTCGAGGTCGCCCTCGAGGAACGAGGCCATCTCCTCCGCCGCGTGCCGCTCGTCGCCGCCCTCCGCCGTCACGAACACGACGTCGCCGCGGCGCGTCTTGAGCGCGATGAGCTTCATGATGCTGCGCATGAGGAACCGCTCTGAGCTCCCGCGCGCGCTGGACGATCATCGCCGCGACGCGCGCATGGATGCCGCTCTCATTCGAGATCACGGCCTCCCGTTCCACCGACATGGCGTCCGTCCCTTCTCTCCGATTTCCTCTCTATTATACAATAAACGGAATGAAAATGCTTCCTTTCTCTCCGATTTTTTCCGGGCCGGCGCCGCTGCCGCGCCAAGGCAGAAAAAGCAAAGGAAAAACAAGAGAAACTTTTGCGGAAGCGCGACATCCCATGTATAATGAAGAGGAAATCATGGGAAGTGCGGCGGCAAAAGCGCCTTCCCGCTCAAGGAGGCTCTGCCTATGACAGAATCATTGCCACGCGTCGGCCACATTGACTTCCTCAATGTCCTGCCGCTCGCCTACGGCTACGCGCACGGCGGCGCGGACGGGCTCGCCATCGCGCGCGGCGTCCCCGCTGTGCTCAACAGCGACCTCATCGCCGGGCGCCTCGACGTGAGCAACGTCTCATCCATCCTCTACGCGCGCCACGCGGAGAAGCTGCGCATCCTGCGCGGCCCCTGCGTCTCGACGGACGGCGCCGTCGAGAGCATCCTGCTCCTCTCGAAGAAGCCCATCGACGCCATCGAGGACGACCGCATCGCGCTGACCGCCAAGAGCGCGACGTCGCATGCACTCTTAAAGATCATCCTGCAGAGCGGCTACGGTGCCGTGCCGACGTACAGCGTCCGCACGCTCTCCGTCGAGCAGCCCGTGCCGGAGGACGCGACGGCGGCGCTCTTCATCGGCGACGACGCGCTCTACCTCTACCACCACGCGAGCCCGAGCCTCTACGTCTACGACCTCGGCGCCGAGTGGAAGAAGCTCACGGGCAAGAAGATGGTCTACGCGCTTTGGGTCGCGGGACGCAGCTTCGCCGAAGAGCGGCCTGAGGCGCTCGCGCGCGTGAGCCGCGCCATCCGCGAGAGCTTCGCCTACGGCCTCGCGCACAAGGACGCTGCCATCCGCTCCGTCCTCGGCGAGAAGCCCTTCACTTACGCCGAGCTCGACACCTACCTCGGCGGCGTCATCCACTGGGACCTTACGGAGGAATACCTGGACGGCCTGCGCACGTTCTACGACCTCGCCGCGCGGATCGGCCTCATCGAGCAGGCGCCGGAGCTCGTCTTCGCGGAGGCGTGAGGCGGTGGCAACCCGCCGGATCGCCCGCCGCGCCGGGCGCGCGCCTCTGAAAAGGATGGCTCCCGCCGCACCCTGCCGCGGGAACCATCCTTTTCCTTTTTTCACTTTTTCGCTCTTCCCTTTTCCGCGCGCCGCCTCAGCTCTTGATCCAGCCGAACCGCTCGAAGATCGGCGTGTAGCGGATGCGCTCGAGGAACGACTTGTTCGTGTCCTCCGTGTGGAACACCGGCACGCGTTCGAGCGCGTAGATATTGCTCGCCTTGTCCACGTTGCCGTACTTGATCGTGAACGCCGCCTTGTAGCCCGCCTCTTTCACGAGCTCCGCGATGTGGAGGTTGTACGTGCCCGTCGGGTACGCCATGTAGTCCACGCTGTGGCCGAGCTCCTTCTCGATCTTCTTCTTGGAGTTCACGAGCTCCGCGCGCAGCTCATCATCCGAGAGGTCCGTCATCGACTTGTGGTCGACCGTATGCGACTGGATGGAGATGCCGTTTGCATCCATCTCGCGCGCCTGGTCCCACGTGAGATAGTTCGGATAGACGCCGAGGAAACTCGAGATGACGAAGATTGTCGCCTTGAAATCATATTTCTTGAGGATTGGATAGGCGTTCTGATAGTTGTCCTCATAGCCGTCGTCGAACGTGATGAGCACGGGGTTCTCCGGCAGCTCCGCATTGCCCGCGAGGCTGTCGTAGAGCTCGTCCGGCGTGATCGTATGATAGCCGTTCTCGCTCAGGTACTTCATCTGCCGATCGAAGTCCTCCGGCAGCACGGAGAGCGAGATGTTCATATTGTCGACCTTATGATAATTGAGCACGAGCACCTTCGTGCCGTTTTCGCTGTCCGCCACCATGCTTGCTGTCATCGGCTTCGGGCTGACGAGCAGGAACGGGATGGCGAGAAACATCACGAGGAGCAGGAGCCGCAGCCGCCAGCGCGGACGCCTCTCTGAGCGAAACGATACCAAGAAGATTCCTCCTTATCAAAAGAGCCCTTGCCGCGCGCGGCTCCGATAGACGAAAAGCGCTGCCGCCGCGAGCAGCGTCCCGCCGGAGAGCAGGCGCCCGAGCGGCAGCACACTGCCAGGATCCGAGTGCAGGTAGAAGAACCCGCAGCCGAGCCGGATCGCCGCCGCGCCGCCGAGCCCCAGCAGGAAGAGGCAGCCCGGCTGCAGCCGGTGCAGCAGCCGCCCGTCGACGAACGCGACGAGCGCGATGACGAGGAAGAGCGCGAGCTGCAGCCCCGCCTGATAGAGCGCGACGGGGAAGAAATAGAGCATGTTCTCGAATCCCATCGGCCGGTAGCGGTACTCGATGTATTCCGCAAGCGTGTGGTCGTTCGGCATGTCCGCGGGGAACGGCGAGCCCATCGTGAGCTGCATGCCGAAGATGCCGAGCTCGTGTACGGCGAGCGCGATGAGCAGCGCCGGCACGAGCAGGTCGAGCCAGTGCCAGGCGCTCGCGCCGTGGATGAGGCTGTACGCACAGACCGCGAGGAAGAAGCCGAGCATCCCGCCGTAGAAGGAGAGCCCGCCCTGCGTGACGCAGAAGACATCGAGGAGATGGTTCGTATAGCGATCGAGATGGTGCAGCACGAACCCGAGCCTGCCGCAGACGAGCGCGAGCGGCAGTCCCCAGAGCAGGAGGTCGAGCAGCGGCCCCGTCGGCTCATGATGCAGGCGCACGTTCCCCCACGCGACGCCCGCGCCGAGCAGCACCGCCGCGAGCACGACGATCCCATACGTATAAACGGGCAGCCCGAAGACCGTCCCAACCACAAGACCCAAGAACCATCACTCCTGTCACGCAATCATGTCCTCCTTATTCTAACGCGGATGGAAGGAAATTTCCACCCCGTTCTTTGAGGCCTTTTATTACGTATCATTACGTGTTATAATGATGCCAAAGGAGGAGATCCCCTATGCCCCTCACGCCCGCCGCTATGATTCGCCTGCTCAAGAAAAACGGCTTCGTCCGCATCAAGAGCAACAACGGCTCGCACCAAAAGCTCTTCAACGCAAAAACGCAAACCACAGTCATCGTCCCACTGCACGCAAAAGAACTCAAGAAGGGACTGGAACAAGCCATCCTCAAGCAGGCTGGCCTGAAATGACAGCGAAAGGATGATTGCCATGACGACGACCCGCTTCTATCCAGCGATCTTCGAGCCGGAAGACGTCGGTTACTCCGTGCTTTTCCCTGATTTGCCTGGCTGCGGGACACAGGGCGACACGCTCGCAGAAGCGCTCTCGATGGCACAAGAGGCCATCGGCCTTTACCTCGAGGGCACCGCGCCGAAAAACTATCCCGCCCCCTCCGACCCGGCAGCACTGCACCCGGAGGGACGCCAGTTCCTCATGGTCGTCCCTTTCGACCAGCTCGCCTACGACAAGAAGTACAATGCCAAGGCGGTCAAGAAGACGCTCTCGATCCCTGCCTGGCTGAACAATCTTGCGAAAGCGAACAACATCAATTTCTCAAGTGTCCTGCAAAACGCACTCTGCCGCGAACTGCATATCCAAAGCACCTGACGCCCTATCTGTAACATTTGTTAGTGAAATGCACGGGATTCTATGCTATAATGCCAAACAGATGGAAGGTACCCCAGGCGGGTTTTCCCATCTCATCGATCAGAACGATTTGTCAGGAGGTTTTTGACATGGCAATTACGAAAGATATGAGCATCCTCGAAGTCGTCCAGAAATATCCGGATACGGCGGAAGTTTTCATGAGCGCCGGCATGGGCTGCCTCGGCTGCGCAGCGGCGCATTTCGAGAACATCGAGCAGGGCGCGCTCGCGCACGGCATCGATGTCGACGCCCTCATCCAGGGCCTCAACGACTGCGTCGGCGCCGCGGAGTGATTCCCGCGTAAGGAACATCAGGGCGGAGGTGCTGCCAAAGGCAGCGCCTCCGCCCTTTCTGTTTCTCTGAGGAGCGGCGCCATCTCACCCATAGCCTCGCCCCCGCACGTGAGCACGCGCCGTGCCCGCATCTCCGTGCCGCAGCCAGGAAACGCCCCGCGCGGAAAGCTCTGCACGAAAGCCTCCGCGCGCAGCTCCCCACGCAAAACATCCACGCAAAACATCCACACAAAACGCCCACGCAAAACACCCACGCAAAAATGAGAGACCGCCATGCGAACTTTCGCATGGCGGTCTCTCGCTGTCAGGAACGATCCTCATCTATTGCCTGCATTCACACGGTGGGAAGGGTGTACTTCCACATGTTCAAGACCAGCTTCCACAGCCGTCTTCCTGCATGGCATTTCACATCATGCAGCCCCTTCGTTCACTTTCCCAACGACACGGCGATCGAGCCACTCCGCTACTGCCTGCTGATCGGAAGATTTTGCGGTCTTCCGATGACGGCCGACCCTGTCATCTACAGCGGCAAAGCTGGCGAAATCGCGATGTCCCATCAGCCTTGCTGCCTTGGTGAACTGCTTCGTACGGACGGAAACTTTGACTTCTTCCATCCACTGGGAATAAACTTTGACTTTCATGATGTGACTCTCCTTATTACTTGCTGGGCCATCCGGAATGACCCTCCTCAGTCTCTTCCAGACCACGTTCCCGGTCATCCAGCGGATGCCGTTCCTTTGCAAGTATTATCGGAAATCGTCACCTGAAAATCAAGTGCATGATGTAGAAATCCGATTACGACCTTTGTACTACATTTCACTTTCCTTCTCGAGAAGGCCTCCCGTAGCGGGAATCCCTTTTCCTTCTCTTTGATTGTATTATATTTCATCCTTCGGATTTTGTCAACGATTTTTGAATTATTTTCTATTGTAGCCTAATTATGTACAATTTTTCTCAGCGTCTTTCTTCGCATTTCCTGAGATCCGCAGAGCGTCAGCCGAGCGGCACTTCCGTGCGCCGGCGCTGCTCGAAATGCAGGAGGTGCGTGTAGCCGAAGTCCCGGACGTAGGCGACGGCCTCGTCGTTATACGCGCCGCAGTCCTCCGGCTTGTGCGCGTCGGAGGAGGTGATGATCGGCAGGTCGTAGTGCGCTGCCACGCGCATGAAGTCGGGATAGGGCGAGATCTCCTGGATGGGATAGCGGTAGTACGTGCCCGTGTTGACGTCGACCGCCATGTGCGCTTTCGCCATCGCGCGCGCGACGCGCGTGAGGTACGGCGTCACGTCGAAGTCCGGCAGGTAGCGGAACAGGCGGATGTTGAACGGATGGCCGAGCACGTCGTAGAGCCCGCTCGCCGCGAGCTTCTCCACCTCCTCGGCGTACCACTCGTAGATTTCCTCGAGCGGATGGCGGTCCCACTCCGCCTTGATCTCCGCGGAGTCATACGCCCAGCCGCGCAGGAAATGCACGGAGCCGATGATGTAGTCGAACGGATAGTCCCGCAGGATGTCGCGCACCTTCTCCTGCTGCTCGAAGTTGCAGACCTCGATGCCCGTCTTGACGGTGGGGTGACGCCGCCGCAGCTTCTCCATGAAGCGGAAGTAATCGTCGAGCGTGTACTTGAACTTGTTCGACTGCAGCCATTTCTGCTGAAATTTGCCGATGAAGCTGTCGTCGAGGATGAGGTCGTGGTAGTAGAGCTCCCGGAATTCGGGGAACGTGTGGCTGTGCTCGCTGATGCCGATTTCATCGAGGCCGCGCCGCTGCGCCGCCTCGAAAAATCCCTCCGCCCATTCCTCATCGTACGAGCCTTTCTCAAAATGCATGTGATAGTCGAGTTTCATCCCAAATCCTCCTCTTGCCTGCCGCCCGCGCGGCGCCTCCGTGCACCCAGAGCAACCGAACGAACATTGCTCCCAAAGCAAACAGCCGGAAACACGCGTTCCCGGCTGCCTTCAGATCAATCTCATCTCCTCGAGCCGACGGATGCCGGCGCGGACGCCGCCCTCGTCGTTGCTCGCGGTCTCGTAGCGCGCGACCGCCTTGACGTCCGGGTGCGCGTTCGCCATCGCGAAGCTCGCGCCGACGGCCTTGAGCATCTCGACGTCGTTGAGGTAGTCGCCGAACGCCGCGCACTCCTCCGGCCGGACGCCGAACTGCTCCTGCAGCGCGCGCACGGCGACGCCCTTGCTCGCGCCGGGCGCCATGACATCGAGCCAGTAGTCGCTCGATAGCACGACCTGCTGCGACGTGCGCCATTTCGTGGTGAGCGGCTCGATGCGCTCCTTGGAGTGCGCCGTCACGTCGTAGAACGAGACCTTGATGCATTCATCGTCCACCGCAGAAAACGAGGGCACCCAGGAGGCGTGCGTGTAGTATTTGTGCAGCTCGGCGACATTTTCCGGCAGTTGCTGCGACGCGAGCGCATAGGCGTCCTTGAGCCCGCAGAGCACGCAGAAGATGCCGGGGTCCGCCGCGTGGACCTCCTCGAGCATGGCGACGGCCGCCTGGCGGTCCATCGGGAACTTGAAGATCGTCTCCCCGTGATAGACGACGTTCGTGCCGTTCTCCGCGAGGAAGATGAACTGCGCGCGGTAGCGGGAAAACGTGTCGGCGAGGGAGAAATACTGCCGCCCGCTCGCGGGCACGAACTGCACACCGCGCTGCGCGAGCTCCGCCGCGAGCGCATCGAACCAATCCGGCAGCGCTCCCCTGCCGTCGAGCAGCGTGCCGTCCATATCGGAAAAAATCATCTTAATCATATAGTCTCCCCTGTCTGCACCCGCGGCGAGCGAGCGCCGCCCATATCACGTCACGCCTCATTATAACACGCGCCGCGCTCTGGCAAAAGAAAAAAGCGGCCTTCCAGCCGCTAAAATCCCCGCGACGTGCGGCGGATCAAACACGGACCGATCCGCGCCGCGCTCACCGCTCCACGCGCACCTCGCGCGCGGGCGTGAACTGCCAGCGGACGCCTGCGAGCGCGTCGGCGAGCGCCGTGTCATGCGTCGAGAAAATCACCGTCTTGCCCGCCCGCTTGAGCGCGCGCAGGAAGTCCGTGAGCCAGGCGGCGCCCGCCTCGTCGAGCGAGGCGAGCGGCTCGTCAAGCGTCCAGACGGCGGGGTTCATCGTGAGGATCGCCGCGATCGCCGTCCGCTTCTGCTCACCGCCTGAGAGCGTGTAGGGCGCGCGCTCCGCGAGGTGCGCGATGCCGCAGAGCGCGAGCGCATCGTCGACGTGGCGCCGGACCTCGTCCGCGGGGAGGCCCATCTGCTCGGGGCCGAAGGCGAGCTCCTCGCGCACGCTCGCGCAGAAGAGCTGCGCGGCGGGATTCTGCCAGACGAAGCCCACGCGCTGGTGGAACCATTTCGCATAGCGGTGCTCCCGCAGCCGTCGCGCCGTGATCTCCTCCCCCTCGAAGCGGTAGCACCCGATCTCGGGGAACACGAGCCCGTTGAGGAGGCGCAGCAGCGTCGACTTCCCCGCGCCGTTCGGCCCGAGCAGCGCGACGGTCTCCCCCTTTTCGACCGTGGCCGTCACATGGCGGAGCGCCGGCACGCCGTCGTAGGCAAAGCAGACATCCTGCAGCTCGATCATCATCACACCCCCCAGCGCGCACGCGCGCCCTCCAGCCAGAGGAACAAGAAAAGCTCCAGGAGCGCCGCGAGGAGCATCAGGCAGCGCGGCAGCGCGCGCCCGTCGTCTGCCGCGCGGCGGCGCGGATACTCGCCCGTGAAGCCGCGGCACACCATCGCCTCGTACGTCTGCGCGGAGAGCACGTGCGCGCGCAGGAAGAGCGTGCCGGCGATGCTCGCCGACGCCCGCCGCTTCCTCCGGTTGTGCCCCACGGAGCGGAGCTTCAGCGCCGTGAGCAGCGCCCCCGCCTCCTGCCCGAGCACGAAGATGCCCCGGAGCGTCGTGTCGAGCAGGAAGATCGCCGTCTGCGGCACGCGCAGCGACGCGAGCGCCCCCGTGAGCGCGTGCCACGGCACCGTCTCTCCTGCGAGCAGCACCGCGCCGAGGCTCAGGAACGTCTTCACGGGCAGGAGCAGCGCGCGCCCCGTGCCGAGCGCGACGGCCGGCGCCACGAGCAGCAGCGAGGCGAGCGACGCCGCAAGCGACGCGCCGAGCACGCGGCGGAGGCAGCGCCCGTCGAGCAGCATCAGCGCGACAAAGAGTGCCGTGAGCTCCGCAGCGAGGAACGGCAGCCCCGCAGCGAGCGCCGTCAGGAGCAGCCAGAGGGCGAGCAGCGCGAGCACGCCCTCCGGCGGCCACGTGCGCGCACGCCCTCCGCTGAGCCGCAGCGCGGCGAGCGCCTCCATGATACGCAAAAAAGACCGGGACAGGAACGCCTCCCGGTCTCTCGTCGGATGGTAGTCTTCTTCCGCGCAGGCCCACGCCGGAAGCTCCATGGAAACCGCCTCTTTCAGCACCCCGTGGACGGCGTGCCATAGTCCGTGTGCGGCTTCTTGAACGAAGCCAGCACCTTGAAGAAAATCACAAGCAGCGCCGTGCCGAAGAGCGCGCAGAGCACGTAGCCGAGCGCCTCCGGCACACCGGGCGCCGTGTAGTCCGGCAGCAGCGCCGGGAGCGACCAGCCCTCCGCGAGCCCCGCGGGCGTATAGCCGAGCGGCGCGCCGAAGTCCGCCGTCTCCGCGATCTCATCCGCGCCCCACTCGCCCCACGCCGTGCCCGTCGCGAGCAGGCCGAGCGGCGTCGCGGCGATGAGCAGCGCGAGCAGGCCGTAGACGGCGCGCGACGCCCTCGCGTGCGCGCCCGCCACGAGCTCCGGCGCCGCCTGCCGCAGATAGGCGAGCACGCCCGTCGTGAACACGACCTCTGCGAGGCCGAAGAGCGTCAGGTGCCCCGCCATCATCGCGGGAATGGAAATGGAGAGCGGATACGGGCAGTAGAGCGCCTGCCCCGCCGCGTCGTGGAAGAGCAGCGGCTGCACGCCGAACTCAATCGCCGCCAGGAGCGCTGCGAGATTGATGCCCACGTAGCCGCCGATGCCTGCCGCCACGAGCGGATGCGCGGGCAGCACGCGGCGCACGGCGCGCGCCGCCGCCCAGCCGGAGAACGGCAGCACGAACGCCATGTTGAAGCAATTCGCGCCGAACGCGAGGATCCCGCCGTCCCCGAAGAAGAGCGCCTGCACGAAGAGCGCCGTGCTCACCGACAGGCACGCGCCGAACGGGCCGAAGAGCAGCGCGAGCAGCACGCCGCCCACGGCATGACCCGTCGTGCCGCCCGGCAGCGGCACGTTGAGCATCATCGCGAGGAACGAGAACGCCGCGCCCACGCCGAGCAGCGGCAGCCGCTCGCGCGGGACCTCCTCTTTCACCTTGCGCACGGCGAGATACCAGACCGGCACCATCGCCGCCCCCAGCACCGCGCACGTCTGCGGGCTCAGATAATTCTCAGGAATATGCATGTCCGCTCCCCCTCCCTGCGCGGCGAGGACAGATTCCCCTCCAGCCCTCGCCGCGCATGCAACCAAAAATGAAGATACCTCCATCTTAGCGCAGAAAGCGCACGCGCGGAAGCCCCCGGAGGGGATGAGGCCAAGCGCCGCCGCCCGTCACGAGGGCGCCTGCTCCTTCAGGAGCTGCCGCCGCGCGTAGAGGTCCGTCGCCGTGTCGAGCATCTCCTTCCACGAGGAGAACCGCGTCACGCGCCGCACGTAGGCATCCATCGCCTCCTCCGGCAGCGCCTCGAACTCCGCCTGCGAGCGGACGCGGAAATGACCGCCCGCGAGGAACCGCTCGAACGAGCGATAGCGCGTGAACCGCCGCAGGAACGCGCGGTCGAAGAGCGCGTCGAAATCCACCGCCTGCGGCAGCCTGCCCGGCAGCTGGTAATACCCTTTGATCTTGACCATGTCAGTCCTCCAAGCAACAAAAACTTCCGTCTTCTTCTGCTACTATAATACCATGCGCCAAACAGAAAATCATCTCACGCCTGCCGCGAGAAGAAACGTCCGGTACGGTGAAACGTCTGGTACCGGACGTTTTGTATGGCTCGCTTCATGGTCTGGCGGAACAACATGCGACGCGGGCAATCTTTTTTGTCGGAGGATTTGGTGCTGCTTCCTGGGCGCCTCTGGTGCCGCTGTTAAAGGCGCGGCTCGGCATCGCGGAGGATGTGCTCGGCATGCTGCTCTTGTGCATCGGCATTGGCTCTCTGTTGACGATGCCGCTCTCGGGCGCGGCGGCGGTGCGGCTCGGCTGCCGCAAGGTGTTGACGGCAGCAGGGCTCGTCTATGGAGCACTGCTGCTCGCGCTCTCCACGGTGTCCTCATTCCACCTGGCAGTACCGCTGCTGCTGATCTTCGGCGCGACGATGGGCTGCATCGACGTCGTCGTCAACATCCAGGCGGTCATCGTCGAGAAGGCGGCGGGGCGGCGCCTCATGAGCGGCATGCACGCGCTCTGGAGTGTCGGCGGCTTTGCTGGCGCGGGGCTCTTCGGCATCTGGGTCGGCACGTTCTCGCTGACGCCTCTCGTCTCGACGGGGATTGCGGCTGCCATCATGGTGCTCGTGACGCTCTCGGCCTCGCGCCATCTGCTGCCGTACGGCGGCGATGCTGGCGGCAAGCTGCTCGCCCTGCCGAAGGGCATCGTGACCTTCGTCGGCATCATCGCCTGCATCGCCTTTCTCGTCGAGGGCGCCATCATGGACTGGGGCGGTGTCTTCCTCACGACGGTTCGTCACTTTGACATGGCGCTGGCGGGCACAGGGTTCACTGTCTTTTCGGCGGCCATGCTGACCATGCGCCTGCTCGGCGACTGGACGGTGCAGAAGCTCGGACAGGAGCGCGTCGTCATCGGCGGCAGCCTGCTCGCCGTCGCGGGCTTCCTGCTCATCATCTTTGCGCCGACAGTCGTCCTGCTCTACCTCGGCTTTTTCTGCATCGGTGTCGGCTGCGCCAATGTCGTGCCCGTCTTCTTCTCGCTGCTCGGCAAACAGCATGTCATGCCCATCAGCCTCGCTGTGCCAGCCGTCAGCACGCTCGGCTATCTCGGCATTCTCATGGGGCCTGCCACCATCGGTTTCATCGCCCATCAGACGAGCCTTTACGCCGCTTTCACGCTGCTCGCCGTGCTCGTCCTGCTGCAGGCTGTCATCGCGGCCTACGTCTACCACCATATCATGGAGTAAACGACTTCTTCTCGGAAAATCGCACCAAAAAAGCGCTCGTATGAGCGCTTTTTTCTTGTCATTCTCACAAGTTCTGTGCATCCAGGATCAAGTTCTTGCCCAAATCATATGCTTGTTCTGCAACTTCGGCATGGTGCTTCTCATGATATGCGCGCTTTTCCTCTTCGGAGAAGATCGAGGATTCGTACTTGCTGTAATCCTTGAATTGCAGCGTGTTGCAATCGTAGAACAGATAGGGCTTTGCGCCGAGGATATTGGCTGCCGCCATTTCGTAAGCGGCCAGGCTATCCTTCAGGTGGAATGCATCTGCCTGTTCCTCCGTCGCATTCATCGTGTAGAGGAATGCAGAGGGGATGGTCTTTCCGAGTACCGAAGGGATTTCCTTGCTGTAGATGTACTGCGAGAAGAAGAAACGCTCCAAGAACGCCTGCATGCCCGAGGTCAGGTTCATGAAGTAGATCGGTGATCCAAACAGCAGGGCATCTGCCTGCTTGGCGCGCTCCAGCACAGCTGTGAGATCGTCCTTGACGATGCAGACACCGTGCTCCTTGTCCTTGCGCTTGCAGTAAAAGCAGCTCAGACATCCCTTGTACTTCAGCGGGTAGAGGTCGATATACTCCGTCTCTGCTCCGAGCGAAGCGGCCCCTTCCAATGCCTTGTGCAGCAGTCGCGCCGTGTTCTCCGCACGGCGCGGGCTTCCGTTGACTGCCATAATTTTCATAAAGATTCCTCCCCATACGCGCATCCTGGCGGATGCCATATCATCACGCCAACGTTCTGCGCGTCATGCCGCTCCTTCGCATGCAGGTTCCTCGCCCTGCGCCGCGGAACCTGCCCGCCCGTCAGCCGTCCTGCCGCTCCTCGCGCGCGAGCCCCTCGTTCATGCTGCCCGAGCGGAAGCCGCGCAGGTCGAGCGAGACATAGGCGAAGCCGAGCGCCGCCAGCGTCTCCTGCACGCGATCCATGAGCCCCTCCGTGAAAAGCCGTGCGATATCCTCCGGCAGCAGCTCGATGCGCGCGAGCCTCCCGCCCTCATGCACGCGCACGCGCAGCTGACGGAACCCCAGCCCCAGGAGGAACTCCTCCGCGCGGTTCACGCGCGAAAGCCCCTCGCGCGTGAGCTGCTCCCCGTAGGCGAAGCGCGACGCAAGGCACGCCATCGACGGCTTGTCCCAGGTCGCGAGACCGAGCGCGCGAGAGAGCGCGCGAATGTCCGCCTTGCGGAAGCCCGCCGCGTGAAGCGGGCTCCTGATGCCAAGCTCCGCGAGCGCGCGCCGCCCCGGCCGGTAGTCGCCGTCATCGTCGAGATTCGAGCCATCGACGACCGCCGCGAGGCCGCGCGCCGCCGCGAGCTCCTTGAGACGCGAAAAAAGCGCATGCTTGCAGAGATAGCAGCGATCCGCAGGATTCGCCGCAACGCCCGGCACCGCGAGCGTATCGAACGGCACGACGACATGCGCGATGCCGCGCTGCGCACAGAACGCCGCCGCCTCCTCCACCTCGCGCTGCGGCACAAACGGCGACGCCGCCGTAAACGCCACCGCCCGCTCCCCGAGCGCCTCCTGCGCCGCCGCGAGCAAGAGCGTCGAGTCCACGCCGCCGGAAAACGCCACTGCCACCGAGCCGCAAGATACCAGCTCCGCCGCGAGCCGCGCGCGCTTTTCCTCCAGATCCTGTTCCATGATGTCTCCTCCTGTCCAGCAGTCTCCTCTATTATACGCGATAAGACAGCAGCAAGGAAGCGATTCTTCCTTGCTGCTGTCTTATCCGAAGCGTTTCATACGCTTAAATCAAGCGGCAGGTCTGAGAAAACGGCGCCTGCATCCCGCCCCTCAGACATCCGGCAGCTGCCAGTCGATCGGCGTCTCGCCGCAGCTCTCGAGGAACGCGTTGACGCGCGAGAAGGGACGGCTGCCGAAGAAGCCACGGTCTGCGGAGAGCGGGCTCGGGTGCGGCGACTCGACGATGTAGTGGCGCGGGTTCGTGATCATCGCCTTCTTGCGCCGCGCGGGCGTCCCCCAGAGGATGAACGCCATCGGCTTCTCGCGTTCGTTGAGGAGCTCGATGATGCGGTCCGTGAAGATTTCCCAGCCCTGCCCGTGATGAGAGTTCGCCTGATGCTCGCGCACCGTGAGCACCGTGTTGAGGAGCAGCACGCCCTGGTCCGCCCAGGGCTTCAGGCAGCCGTTGTTCGGGATGCGGCAGCCGAGATCCGCCGCGAGCTCCTTGAAGATATTCTTGAGGCTCGGCGGCGGCGTGACGCCCGGCAGCACGGAGAACGACAGCCCGTGCGCCTGCCCCGGCCCGTGGTACGGGTCCTGTCCGAGGATCACGACCTTCGTATCTGCGTAGCTCGTGTAGTGGAGCGCGTTGAAGATCGCGAACATGTCGGGATAGACGCGCGTTGTCCGGTACTCGTGGATGAGGAACGCGCGCAACTTCTTGTAGTACGGCTTCGCAAGCTCCGGTGCGAGGAGCGGCGCCCAGTCGTTGTGAAAGATTTCCATGAAAAGACTTCCTTTGAAAGAACTCGCTGAGGAGGCGCTGACAGACAGCGCGAGGTCGATGAAAACGAGGCGCCTGTGCTAGGAAGGCGCGTCAAAACGCCGTCGGCACAGAGACGCCCGGGCGGCAAAAGAGCGAAAACATCACGCCCGGCGTCCGCGCCGCCTCCACCCGCACGCGCGCAAATCCCAAGAGCTCCGGCAGGAACGCATCCGCCGCCCGCTGGTCCGCGACCTCCGTGAGGTACGCCGCGCCCACGTAAGGGAGCAGCGCGCGGTACACCGAGGCGCCGCCGATCACCCAGACAGGGCGCCGCGGCTGCGCGCGGAAAAGCGCCGCGAGCGCCTCAAAAAGCGCCGCCCCATCGGGGAGGAACACGAACGCCTCGCCCGCCTGCGCGCGCGGGAGCGCCGCCGCCCAGGCAGGCGCCTGGGCGCTCGCCTCGGAGGCATCTGCCTCCGGGAGCTTTGCCATCTCCGCGGCTCTCGCGCCCGCCGCGCGCGTGCGCGAGAGCACGAGGTTGCACCGGCCGGGAAGCGGCCCGTGCGGCAGGCTCTCCGCCGTGCGGCGCCCCATGATGATCACGCTCCCTGGCGTCTTCGTCAGCGCGCGGAACCGCGCGAGGTCCTCCGGCAGGTCGTAGAGGAGCGTGCCGCCGCGCCCCAGGCCGCGCCCGCGGTCGATGCAGGCGATGAGCCGCAGCGGGAAGGGCGCCGCGGGCGCTGCGCTCCGCCGCACTGCCTGCGCCGCCGTCTCCTCGCACCATGCCGCAAGCGGCCGCCCCGCGAGCACGAGCGCGGGCGCGATCTCGGCGAGCGGCACGAGCACGAACGCCCGCGCGAGGAGATACGGATGCGGCAGCGTCAGCCGCTCCGTCTGCCGCCGCACCACCGCGCCGCGCGCGGTGCCGTACACGAGATCGATGTCGATCGTGCGCGCACCCCAATGCTCATGGCGCACGCGGCCGAGCGCGCACTCGATGTCCTGGCACGCGGCGAGCAGCGCCTCCGGCGAGAGGCGCGTCTGGAGGTGCACGGCGCCGTTGAGGAACGGCGGCTGGTCCGTCTTCCCCCACGGCGCCGTCTCATAGAACGAAGACGTGCGGACGAGCCGCGTCCCGGGGAGCCCCGCGAGCCGCCGCAGCGCCTCGCGCAGCGTCCGCGCCCGCGCGCCGAGATTCGCACCGATCGAGAGGTAGCAGTCCCAGGCGCCGCCCGTCATGCGCGCGCCTCCCGGCCGCGCACGACCGTCACCGCCGCATCGCGGAACGCGCCGGGGAGCGGCGCCGACGGCTTGTGCACCGTCACGCGCACCTCCGCTACGCGCAGGAACCGCGCGAGGATGCCACGTGCGATGCGCTCCGCCACCGCCTCGATGAGGCGCTGCGGCGGCCCCTCGACGATATCGCGCGCGAGCGCGAAGACCTCCGCGTAGTTCACCGTCGCCGCGAGGTCATCCAACTGCCCAGCCTCCGCAAGCGAGAGCGAGAGCGAGACATCCACGAGGAACGTCTGCCCCGTCTTCCGCTCCTCCGGCAGGCAGCCGTGATAGCCGTAGAACTCCATGCCAGTGAGCGCGATCGAGTCCCCTGCGCCCCTTCCCGCATCTGCTGCCTCACGCATCGCAGGCCTCCCGTCCGAGGATGAAATCCGCCATGCGGCACATGCGCGCGATGGGCTGCACATCGTGCACGCGCACCATGTCCGCACCCGCCGCGATCGCGAGCACGCACGAGGCGCCCGTCGCCTCCATGCGCTCATCGACGGGCAGGCCGAGCGTATCGCCGATGAACCGCTTGCGCGACGACGCGTAGAGCAGCGGATACCGCACGCCGTCCACGGCGCAGAGCTCCGCGAGGCGGCGCGTCACGAGGAGGTTCGCCGCCGTATCCTTGCCAAAACCGATGCCGGGATCGAGGATCACCTGCGCGCGGCGTACGCCCGCCTCCCGCGCAAGCGCGAGCGAACGGCGGAAAAAGTCCTGCATCGAGGCGATGACATCGCCCGCGTACGCCTTGCCGTGCTGGTTGTGCATCACGATGACCGGCGCGCCCGACGCTGCCGCCACGCGCGCCATCTCCCCCGGCTCCTCCTCGTACTGGAGGCCCCAGATATCGTTGAGGATGTGCGCGCCCGCCGCGAGCGCCCGCCGCGCCGTCTCCGCATGGTACGTATCGACCGAGATCGGCACGGGACACTCCGGCGCGATCGCCTCGAGGAACGGCAGCAGCCGCGCTTGCTCCGCCTCTGGCGTCAGCGCCGCTGAGCCCGGCCGCGTCGACTCCGCGCCGATATCGATGAGATCCGCGCCGCCCGCGACCATCTCGCGCACATGCGCGCGCGCCCGCTCCACAGTATCGAACCTCCCGCCATCGGAAAACGAATCCGGCGTCACGTTGAGGATGCCCATCACGAGCGTCCGCTGCCCGATCGTGAGCTCCTTGCCATCCGAGAAACGATACGTCCTGACCGGCCGCTCGAGCCGCTGCTCCATCTGCTTCATCCTAGCCCTCCTAAACATCCATCACACGCCGCCGTCAGCCGCGCGCCCTGTCATCCGCGGCGGCGCTATCTCCGCAGGCACCGCCGAGCATCGCCCACGCCGCCTGCGCCCGCGCGCTGCCCGCGCGCAGGCAGCCGAGCGCCTCGCTCGTCACCGTGCGCGTCTCCTGCGTGCCGCCCTCCCGGAGCGCCATGCAGAACTGATGCGCGCAGCACACCACGAGCACCCCCTCCGCGCCGAGCCCGCGCAGTACCGCCTCCGCGATCTCGCGCGTCAGGCGCTCCTGCAGCTGCGGCCGCCGCGCGAGCACATCGACCGCCTCCACGAAGCGGCTGAACCCCGCGACGCGTCCCGCATGCGGCTCGTAGACGATGTCCACCGTGCCGTAAAACGGCACGAGATGATGCTCGCAGAGCGACGAAAACGGGATCCGCGTCACCGCCACGAGCCCCGTCGTCTCCGTCACGAGCGGCGGCGTCAGCACCGCCGCCGCATCGCGGCCCAGACCGCCGAAAAGATAAGCGAACATCGCCGCCACGCGCGCCGGCGTCCGCTCCATCCCCCGCGCCTCGACATCCACATCGAGCGCGGCGAGGAACTGCCGCACCGCCTCTGCCGCCCGATCCTTCTCCATCCGCCTGCACCTCCCACAGCATGTGCCGCCTGCCTCAAGTCCCGCGCGCTGCTACTTTGCCGCGCGCCCACTTCCCTCTATTTTAACGGATTGTCCCCAGCGACGCAATCAAAAAGACATAACAGGAAAGTCGGCGGATTGTATAATTAAGTTGAACACTTAAAAATCCATAGCGAACCCTTGTGGTAAAATGTAGTTGCACAAAAACACAACCACAAAGGAGAATCG
>CACWQW010000055.1 GCA_902763085.1 Dongibacter bovis | reverse complement strand
GCGATTCTCCTTTGTGGTTGTGTTTTTGTGCAACTACATTTTACCACAAGGGTTCGCTATGGATTTTTAAGTGTTCAACTTAATTATACAATCCGCCGAGAAGAAAATAGCGTATAAACGCTTGACATTTATGCGCATAGTAAGCATAATGAGATCAAAAGGAGGGAGGGCGATGAGGTTTAGAGAAATCGACAAGCTACTTAGGAAAAACGGCTGGCGTCCTGTTCGTTCAAAAGGATCGCATCAGCAATACCAAAAAGATGGTATCAACAAAACTTTGACCGTCCCGAATCACCCCGGTGACATTCCCTTCTTTGTCGTGAAGAATGTATTGAAAGGAGCAGGCATTGAAATCTAATGCACGCTCTACGAAAGGAGGTTCCACAATGGAACTTGTATACCCCGCCGTTTTCTATCCCGATCCAGATTCTTCCGCCTATGCGGTAACGGTGCCCGACTTGCCCGGTTGCACTACCGGCGGCGACAATCTCCCCGAGGCGATCGCCATGGGAATCGACGCCGCTTCCGGCTGGATTCTTGGAGAACTGGAAGACGGGAAAGAGATCCCGCCCGCGAGCCCCATCAGCAAGATTCACCCGGACAAGGAAATCGGAGAGGGCTTTGTCAGCCTTCTCGCGCTCGATATGGACACCTACGCCGCCAAGTATGGTTCCAAGTCCGTCCGAAAGAATCTCACGATCCCCGCATGGCTAAATACTTTTGCAGAAGAAGAACATCTGAACGTTTCAAAAGTCCTTCAAGACGCTCTCACGGACCTCTACAAGAAGAAAGCCGCTATCGCGTAACTCCACCCGCCCGCCGCGCGCGGGCTATTTTTTTACCTGGAAAGGATCAAAAGACTTTCAGGATTCCAAGCTGCACCGCCGCCATCGTGACCGCCGTTCTGAAATCGTCCAAAAGACTGTAATAGGTCCGATCACTCAAAGGGAGCTCTGTCGCGGTCTGTGTGTGCGTTTCTTGCAGGATAAGAGTGGGATGATCCAGGCACACTGCTGCACGAGAAAGCAAAAAAGACTGGCGTGAGAGATATACGGATTCACGACCTCCGTCACTCTCACGCCAGTCTATTAATCAATATGGGATGCCCTCCGACTGAAGTAGCCGACCGACTAGGGCCCGCGAACGCCTCAATAACGCTCAAAGTCTACGCACACATGTATGAGGCGAACCGCGTCATCTTGTCAATCTTGATTTCGCCGAAGCTGCAAAGTCTACGCACACATGTATGAGGCGAACCGGCGGAATATCGCCAATCGCTTAGACAATCTGCGCTGAACGGTACGCTTTTGGTACGCTTTCACGTCTCCATGGACCGCGGACA
The DNA here is from genome assembly GCA_902763085.1 of Dongibacter bovis. GTDB lineage: Bacteria > Bacillota > Negativicutes > Selenomonadales > Selenomonadaceae > Selenomonas_C. The sequence continues at coordinate 8,368 of CACWQW010000055.1, read as the reverse complement.
CTTGAAAATAAAGGATTCATGCCAAATCGTCGTGCACCTCAGAAAAGTAGATGACCGTGACCGTGTCTTCCTTGAGGATGCGACGCTTGTAGATTTTCTCGAAATCCTCCACAAGTTCATCGACGGAGTTAATCTCCGGGTTCTGATGGCCGAGGTCTGCCGAGGTGAGCGTCCCCATCGTCTTCACGCGCACCTTGTCGAGGAAGGCCGTGTAGAGCTTATGCTTCGGCTCACCTTTCTTGCCCGTGGTGATCCAGACGATGGAGTTCTCCGGGAACTCGGCACTGACGTCGCCGAGGCGCACCGTGCAGTTCTTCGTGCGCTCCATCAGCATCTTCTTATGTTTTGCTGCCTGAAAGTTCAATGCCATCATGATGAAAACTCCCCCTACTGTATGCAAAATACCATTTTATTTATAGTCTACCCGTTTTCCTCTTGTTTGTGAAGACTTTTTTGCCAAAAAGTACCGCTCCTATCCACAGGATTTTACAAATCCTTAACAAATCATTCACACAGCAGCGGTGTATTTGACGTATTGTTAATCTAAGTGGCAGTTTCGGCAGGATTTTGTTCTTCTCTGGCGAATGTATCATACAAATACGTAAAAGACAAGAAAGGAACTGATCGCATGGCTGCGAAAAACCTTTTTGGCGTCATCTACATGTCGACCGCCAAGCTTGAGATGCTGATCGTGAGCCTGAAGCCCCTCTCCGTCGTCGAGCACATGGCGTCGGCGAAATTCGTGCAGCGTTCTGATAAATCGAAGATCTATCAGAACGAGCTCGGGAAAATCGTCTTTTCCTTGCAGGGATTCCAGCAGGTGCTCAAGGATTACGGCGTGAAACGCTACCATTTCTGGGCGAGCCAGCAGCTCATCGACGATGTGACAGCGCGCTATCTCGCCGAGCAGATCGAGGTGCGCACGGGCCTCGAGGTCACCTGGATCAGCACGAGCCAGATCAATTTCCTGCGCGCCACCGCCCTCATGGGCAACACGAAGCTCTTCCGCGAGATCGCACAGCGCTCGACGTATCTCCTCTCCATCGGCTCCGTCGCCGCAACGCTCTCGCATTTCGAGCACGGGCGTTTCATCCATGCCTGGAATATCGGCCTCGGCTACCTCGAGATCGAGCAGCTCACGAACGATCTCCGTCACTCCGCCAACGATGTCCGGGGCATCTGCAACGATTACATCTGCTCCAAGCTCCAGGCACTGCGCCATCGGCTCGAGAATGACGCGAAGGAGACGAACCTCGTCCTGCAGGATTTCTCTCATTTCAACGACCTTCTGCTGCAGCCAGGACAGGATATCGCACCGCTCTCACGCGAGCAGTTCCGCACGGCGGAGCAGGACAACCTGCGCGCCTCGGAAGACTACCTGCGGCATCATTTCAAGATGGATGAGACTGCCGCCGCGCGCGTGGTCCCGTCCCTGCTGATGATCCGACAGATCATCTCCATGACGCATGCGACCCAACTCTACATGACGCGCCTCAACATCCTGAACGGCCTAGCACTGCACCAGGCGGCACAGGATGGCTTCCTGCACACGGATTTCGACGACATCATCCGCACCGTGGCGAAAAATCGCGCCAAGCGCTATCAGACGGATGATGCACATCGGAAGATCACGGTGGAACTCGCCCTGCACCTCTTCGACCAGCTCAAGAAACTGCACCGCCTCGGCAAGCGCGAGCGCCTGCTGCTCGAAGTCGGCGTCCAGCTCGAAGACCTTGGCAATTTCATCCAGGCACACGGCCACTACCGCCATTCTGCCTACATCATCGAGGCCAATCCCATGATCGGGCTCTCCGACGACGAAAACGAAATCATCTCTGAAATCGCCCGCTACCACAGCGCCGAGGCGCCGGAGGTCCGGCAGCATCATTACAGCCATCTCGGCGCGGACATCCAGATGACCGTCGCCAAGCTCGTCGCCATCGTGCGCCTCGCAGACGCGATGGATGACTCCCGCCAGCAGAAGATCCAGCATATCCGCGTCTCGCTGCGCGACGATGCCGTCGTCATCACCGCGCACTCGATGGAGAACCTCGCACTGGAAGAATGGGCGTTCCGGCGCAAGGCCAAGCTGTTCCGTGAAGTCTACGGCATTCCTGCCGTGCTCAAGCAGAGGAGGAGTCTCAAGTCATGAGTGATATCAAGAAAAAATATAAGAAAGCGGAGTACTATACGAACCGGGAGCTGAGCTGGCTGGACTTCAACGCCCGCGTGCTCGAGGAGGCACGCAACCGGGAGACCCCGTTGCTCGAACGTCTGAACTTCCTCGGCATCACGCAGAGCAACGTCGATGAGTTCTTCATGGTGCGCGTCGCCTCGCTCTACAAGCTCGTCGAAGGCGGCGTCCAGTCGCTCGACAGCGCGGGGATGACGGCGGGAGCACAGATCCGTGCTATCTCCGAGCGCGAGCACGAGGCCGTCGACCTGCGCTATACGACGTACAACAAGATGCTCCTGCCCGCACTTGCCAGCGAGGGCATCTACATCCGTCAAATCGAGGACCTCACAGACAAGCAGTACGATACGCTGCGCCGCTACTACGACGATGAGATCTACCCCGTGCTCACGCCGATGGCAGATGATTCCTCCCGCCCTTTCCCCTTCCTGAAGAACGACTCGCTGAACCTTGCCGTGCAACTCATCAGCGATCAGACGCAGGAAAAGAAATTCGCCACGGTACGCGTCCCGGATGTCTTCCCGCGCTTCCTCGCGCTGTCAGAGGAAGAGAACGCCTTCGTCCTTCTCGAGGATATCATCCGCGAATTCCTCCACACGCTCTTCCACGGCTACATGATCAAGAGCACCTCTGCCTACCGCGTGACGCGCGACATGGACCTCGACGTGGCGGAGCAGGATGCGCCAGACCTCCTGCGCGCCGTGCAGACGCAGCTGCGTGCCCGCGAGCACGGCTCCGTCATGCGCCTCGAGGTCGAGGCCGGCATGAAGAAGGAACTCTGCAACCACCTCATCGAGCGCCTCGGCGTCGACGAGAACGCCATCTACCACATCAACGGCCCCATCGACCTGACGTTCCTCAAGAAGCTGCCGGGCGCCATCGACGGGCATGACGACCTGCGCTACCAGCCGTTCGAGAGCTACAAGCATCCCGACCTCACGATGAACGGAAATATCTTCGAGCACATCCGCACGCAGGATTACCTCATGCAGCATCCTTACGACTCCTTCAGCTCCGTCGTGAATTTCATCCATCAGGCGGCGATCGATCCCGACGTGCTCGCCATCAAGATGACGCTCTACCGCGTCTCCTCGAGCTCGCCGGTCATCAAGTACCTCGGCCAGGCCGCACAGGCGGGCAAGCAGGTCACCGTCCTCGTCGAGGTCAAGGCGCGGTTCGATGAGCAGAACAACGTGCGCTGGTCGCGCCAGCTCGAGAAGATGGGCTGCCACGTCATCTACGGACTCGTCGGCCTCAAGACGCACTCGAAGATCGCGCTCGTCATCCGCCGCGACGAAGACGGCATCCGCCGCTACCTGCATCTCGGCACGGGCAACTACAACGACGTCACGGCACACTTCTACACGGACATGGGGCTCTTCACCTCGGACCGCGACCTCGGCGTCGACGCATCGAACCTCTTCAACATGCTGTCTGGGTTCTCTCGCCCGCCTTATTTCCACAAGCTCCACATCTCCCCGCGCCACATCCGCGAATTCATCTACGAAAAGGTCGATGCGGAGATCGAGGCCGCCAAGGCGGGCCGCCCGGCACTCATCAAGATGAAGATGAACTCCCTCTCCGATCCCGACGTCATCGCCAAGCTCTACGAAGCCTCAGCAGCCGGCGTCAAGATCCAGCTCATCGTGCGCGGCATCTGCTGCCTGCGCACGGGCATCCCGGAAATCAGCGACAACATCGAGGTACATTCCATCGTCGGCCGCTTCCTCGAGCACAGCCGCATCTACTATTTCTATCACGATGGCAACGAGGATGTCTACCTCGCCTCGGCGGACATGATGACGCGCAACCTCGACCGCCGCGTCGAGCTCCTCTTCCCCATCGAGCAGGAAGACCTGCACCAGCGCACGATGAAGATCTTCGACATCATGTGGTCGGACAACGTGCAGGCGCGCTTGCTCGTCTGCGACCGCTTCACGCGCATCAACCGCCGCAACCAGGAGCCTCTGAGTAGCCAGGACCGCTTCATCGCACAGGCCGCCCGACAGATCGAGAAACAGAAGGAACGCCGCCGCGAGGCGAAGGAGAACCCCGGCGTCTTCACTCCCATGCAGCGCCACGAGGAAACGCTCGAGACCCCGCAGGACTGAGGTAGCGCCCGCACGCGGACGCCGCTGAAAAAACCTCTTGCGGAAATCTGCGAAAAATCATACCATAATAATACAAAAGGAGGCAGATACCATGGAAAATTTCGTCGTCATCGATCTCGGCTCAAACTCCATCCGTCTGCGCATCACGCAGATCACGGAGGGAAATTTCCTGCGCGTCACACATCAGCTCAAGGAATACGTCCGGCTGTCTGAGGACATGGGACCGGAACTAACGCTGAAGCAGGCGCCCATGGACCGCACCATCGCCGCGTTGAAGAAATTCAAGGGTATCATCGACGGCCTGCCAAACACCCATGTCGTCGCCGTCGGCACGGCCGCCACAAGGCAGGCAAAGAATCAGAAGGAATTCCTGAAGCGCGTGCAAGACGAAGTCGGCCTCGAGCTGCAGGTCATCACCGGGGAACGCGAAGCCTACCTCGACTACCTCGGCGCCGCCCACACGCTGCCGCTGCAGAACTGTCTCATCATGGACACCGGCGGTGCGAGCACAGAACTCATCCTCGTGCAGGACGGGCAGCCCGTGAACCTCACGAGCCTGCCGTTCGGCTCCGTCACGATCTCGCAGCAATTCCACCTGGAAGACGAGATCACGGCGGCGAACTTGTTCCGGGCGATGACCGTCGTCGAAAAGGCGCTCTCCGGCCTCGACTGGCTGCTCGGTGCTCGCAAGATCCCGCTCGTCTGCCTCGGCGGCTCGAACCGCACGCTCGCCAAGATCGCCCGCAACCGTTGGCATACCGACGAGGGCGACGTCCCCGATATCCACGGCTTCACGTTGCCGGCGGACGATGCGACGGACATCATGACGGAGCTCCTCTCGAAGAACCGCCTCGGCCGCGAGGCCATCTCCGGCCTCACGAGCGACCGCTCTGACGTCATCGTCGGCGGGCTCACACCGCTCGTGCTCATCCTGCGCATCTGCCACATCGGCGAGATCATCTTCTCGAACCATGGCCTGCGCGAAGGTTGCCTCTTCGAATACCTCGCCCGGCGTCAGGAAGAGCAGAAGGCGGCGCCCTCCATCAACATCCCCGCGCCGCCCGTGGCGACCATCGTCACCATCGATGACATCGCGAGCGGCCGCGTCGCCCCGCCCAGCGCCGCCTGCCTGCCGAAAGAGGCGCCAGGCAAAGGAAGCAAGAAAAAGAAGGACAAGAAGAAAAAAGATAAGAAAAAGAAATGATGACGCCTCGCACGTGTCAAGGAAAAATACTTGCACCCATCCTGCCTTTGTGCTATACTATGCGTATTGCGTGTGAGAGCGACCCGCTCTCCACGGATCATTTGAAATCAAGACCCAGATTTCAACGCAAGGAGGTGTAACACACATGGCACATGTTTGCGAAGTCTGCAATAAGGGTGAGCTTTCCGGCAACAACGTCAGCCACTCCCACCTGAAGACGAAGCGCTCCTGGAAACCGAACATCCAGCGCGTCCGCGCGGTTGTCGACGGTGAGGTGAAGCGCATCAACGTCTGCACGCGCTGCCTGCGTTCCGGCAAGGTGGAACGCGCCCTCTGATTCATGGTTTTGCGCAAAATCAAGAATTCGATCAAAAGAAGAGGTACGAGCCAATCGCGATTGGTCCGTACCTCTTCTTTTATTTATTGGGAGAGAACGCATCCTATCGATGCTCCCTCCGATATCACTGCAGCATATCCCGCAACCCTGCCTCGTCGAGCACGGGGATGCCGAGTGCCTCGGCTTTCGTGAGCTTGCTGCCTGCGGCCTCCCCCGCCACGAGATAGTCCGTCTTCTTCGAGACGGAGCCCGTGACGCGACCGCCATACGCCTCGATGAGTGCGGCGCATTCCTGCCGTCCGAGCGTCGGCAGCGTGCCCGTGATCACGAAGGTCTTGCCAGCGAGCGCGTCGCTGAGCGCCGCCGGCGCCGCCGCCTCCATGCGCACGCCCTGCGCCGCCATGTCGGCGATCTGCCGCCGATTCTCCTCCGCCCCGAAAAACGACGCGATCGCGTTTGCGCCGATCTCCCCGAGGTCGCGCACGGCGAGGAGTGCCGCCTCATCTGCCGCCATGAGCGCCGGCACGGAGTGGAACGCGCGCATGAGCTCGCGCGCTGCGGCGCGGCCGATGCCAGGGATCCCGAATCCCGTGACGAGCCGCTCCGGCTCGTTCTCCTTGCTCGCCTCGATGGCAGCGAGCAGCTTGTCCGTATTCTTCTCCTTGCCGACGAGCCCTTCCTTGAGCAGTTCCTCCCGATGCTCGCGCAGATGATAGATGTCCGCGATGCTGTGCAGATACCCTTTCTCGATGAGCGCATGCACCGCCGCCTCGCCGAAGCCCTTGATATCCATGGCACCGCGGCTCACGAAGTTCAGCAGGTGGTTCTCTAGCTGCGCAGGACAGCTCGGGTTCTGGCATTTGATGTCCGCCGTATCCTCCATGCGCACGGCGGGCGCGCCGCAGACGGGGCAGCGGTCACCGATGCGGAACGGCACCGCGCCCACAGGGCGTTTCTCCTTCACGACTTCCTTGATCTTTGGGATGATCTCGCCGGACTTGTAGACGCGCACCGTGTCGCCGATGCGCACGTCGAGCGCGTCGATGAAATCCTGGTTGTGCAACGTGGCGCGCTCGACGTTCGTGCCGCAGAGGCGGATGGGATCGAACACGGCGGTCGGCGTGATCCTGCCTGTGCGCCCGACGGAAAGCTGGATGTCGCGGATGACCGTCTCCTTTTCCTCCGGCGGGTATTTATAGGCAATGGCCCAGCGCGGCACCTTGCTCGTCGCGCCGAGCTTCTCACGGTCGCTGAGACTGTTGAGCTTCACGACGGCGCCATCGATGTCGTAGGGCAGGCTGCCGCGGCTCTCCCCAATCGCCTCAATGGCCGCCCAGACCTCATCTGCCGTATGGCAGACGCGATAGCCGTGGATCGTCTTGATGCCCTGGCTGTGCATGTAGTCGTACGCCTCAGTGTGCGTCGCGAATGTCCGGCCCTCCGCCTTCTGCAGGTTGAAGATGAAGAGAGAGAGCCCCCGCTCCTTCGTGATGCGGCTGTCGAGCTGGCGCAGCGTCCCCGCCGCGCAGTTGCGCGGATTCGCGAAGGGGCGCAGGCCGAGTCGCTCCTGCCGCTCGTTCACGCGGTCGAACGCCGCCTTTTCCATATAGACTTCGCCGCGGATCTCAAAGTACGGCAGCTTGTCCTCGAGATGCTGGCGCACATCGGAGATCACGCGCGCGTTCTCCGTGACGTCCTCCCCCTGCACGATACCGTCACCGCGCGTGATGGCGCGCTCGAGCTCCCCGTCCCGATAGCGCAGGGCCATCGAGAGACCGTCGATCTTCTCCTCGACGACGAACTCCGGCGCCTCGAGCTCCTGCTGCAGATCTGCAACGAACGCATCGATCTCCGCACGAGCACGCCGGCCGTGCGCATCGCCTTGCCGCCGACGAGCTGCGTCGGCGAGTTCTTCGTGATGAGCTCAGGATAGGCCTTCTCGATCGCCTTGAGGCGGAGCATGAGCTGATCGTATTCATAGTCCGAGATCTCCGGATCGTCCTCGTCATAGTAGCGGCGATTGTGGTAACGGATCTGCTTGCGCAGGGACGCGAGTTCCTTCTTGACTTCCTTGATATCTTGAATCTCTTTCGCCATACTGTCTTCTCCTCTCCCCTTCGGGATGCTGCCTCCCATTATACCATATCCCACCGCCTCCTCAAGCGCCTGCAAAAGATTGCCAAAGGCGCAGAAATGACGTATAGTAGAGGCATCAAAAAGCGCGGCGCCCCCGCGTGCCGCAGATTCCATGCACAGGAGGGTTCTTCCATGAAATTCCGCTTTGCACACAACAATTTCAACGTACTCGACCTCGACCGAAGCCTGAAATTCTATCGAGAGGCGCTCGGCTTCGAGGAATCCCGCCGGCTGAATGCCCCGGACTTCACGCTCGTCTATCTCACCGACGGCGGGGCGACGCCGCACGAGCTCGAGCTCACGTGGCTGCACGACCGCAAGAAGCCGTACGACCTCGGCGAGAACGAATTCCACCTCGCCGTCACGGCGGATGACTTCGACGCCGC
>CACWQW010000054.1 GCA_902763085.1 Dongibacter bovis | reverse complement strand
CCACTTGACGATGGCGCCATGGCTCCCCGAACAGGATTCGAACCTGTGACAGCCTGATTAACAGTCAGGTGCTCTACCGGCTGAGCTATCGAGGAATCAGTCGCGGCGCTGATAGCGCCGACGATGAATATTATACTAAATCATGCGGGAAATTGCAAGAGATTTTTTTCGTTACCTCGGCCATATCGGAGACGATCCAGTCCGTCATCGAGAGGTCCTGCATGCCGCTGTGCGGGCTGCGGTAGCCGATGCAATACATCCCCGCCGCCTTCGCCGCGCGCGCGCCGTTCTCCGTGTCCTCGATGACGACGCAGTCGGCAGGCGCCACGCGGAGCATCGCCGCCGTCTGGAGGTAGATCGCGGGGTCCGGCTTCGACTGTGGCAGCTCCGCACCCGACTGCAGGGTGTCGAACCGGGCGCGGATGCCGAGCGACACGGTGACGAACTCGATGAAATCCATCGCGCTCGAGCTCGCGATCGCCGTCTTGAGCCCCTCCGCGCGCAGCGCGTCCGTGCGCTCGATGAGGGCGAGCACGCCCGGGATCGGCGTGACGCCCTGCTCGTGCATGAGCCGGTCGAAGAGGTACGCCTTGGCCTTCTCGAGCGCCTCCGGCGTCTGCGTCAGATGATATTTCCGGGCGAGGTCCGTCCAGAGGTTGCGGTCGCTCGTGCCCTGATAGCCGTAGAGCTCCTCCTCCGTCACGGTGACGCCGAGCTTCGCTAGCACGCGCTGCTCCGATACGATGTGCACGGACTCCGAGTCGGAGATGACGCCGTCCATATCGTAGATGAATGCCTTCATAAAATCCTCCCTGCTCCTAGCCGACAAAATCCAGCCACGTTCCCATGGCTGGATCAAAGATCATGGATTACTCAACGGTAACAGACTTCGCGAGGTTGCGCGGCTTGTCCACGTCACAGCCGCGCGTGATCGCCGCGTAGTACGCGAGCAGCTGCAGCGGCACGACCGTGAGGATCGGGATGAGCAGCTCATCCGTCTCCGGCACGCGGATCACGTGGTCGACGTACTTCTCGAGCTCCTCGTCGCCTGCAGCCGCGATGCCGATGACGACGGCGTCGCGCGCCTTGACCTCCTTGATGTTCGAGAGGGTCTTCTCGTAGACGCTCTTCTGCGTCGCCAGCGCGATGACGGGCACGCCCTCGACGATGAGGGCGAGCGTGCCGTGCTTGAGTTCGCCGGCCGCATACGCCTCCGCGTGGATGTAGGAGATCTCCTTGAGCTTGAGCGCGCCCTCGAGCGCGACGTCGTAGTCGAGCGAGCGGCCGATGTAGAAGACATCCTCATTGAAGCCGTACTGCTTCGCGAACGTCTTGATCGGCTCGACATCGGAGAGCGTCTCGCTGATCTGCGCCGGCACCTGCTGCAGGAGGCCGACGAACTCCGCGACCTTTTCCTCCGGCAGCGTCCCCTTGATCTCCGCCATGTAGAGCGCGAGCATGAAGAAGAGGATCAGCTGCGTCGTGTACGCCTTCGTCGAGGCGACGGCGATCTCCGGCCCCGCCCAGGTGTAAAGCACCTGGTCCGCCTCGCGCGCGATCGACGAGCCGACGACGTTCGTGAGCGCGAGCGTCTGCGCGCCGCGGCGCTTCGACTCCTTGAGCGCGGCGAGCGTATCGCTCGTCTCGCCGGACTGCGAGACGACGATGAGAAGCGTGTTCTCATCGACGATCGGGTCGCGATAGCGGAACTCCGACGCGACATCGACCTCGACGGGGATGCGCGCGAGCTTCTCGATATAGAACTTGCCGACGAGCCCCGCGTGATACGCCGTACCGCAGGCGACGATGTAGACCTTGTTGAAGTTGTTGAGGAAGTCCGCGTTCCACTTGAGCTCGTTCATCACGATGCGCTTGCCGTCCTTCGCGATGCGCTGGCTCATCGTGTCGCGCACCGCCTTCGGCTGCTCGTGGATCTCCTTGAGCATGAAATGCTCGAAGCCGCCCTTTTCCGCCGCCTCGGCGTTCCAGTTGACCTCGAAGACCTTCTTCGTCACGAGCTCGCCCTTGCGGTTCGTGATCTCGATGGCGTCCTTCTTGACGACCGCCATCTCGCCGTCGTTGAGGATGTACGTGCGGCGCGTCCTGTTGATGATGGCAGGGATATCGGAGGCGATGAAGTTCTCCCCGTCCCCGAGCCCGATGACGAGCGGGTTGTCCTGCTTCGTGCAGATCAGGCGGTCCGGATGCTGACGGCACATAAAGACGAGGGAATACGAGCCCTCGATGCGGCGCAGCACCTCGCGCACGCTCTCCTCGAAATCGCCGTTATAGACCTCCTCGAGCAGATGCGCGACCACCTCGGTATCCGTCTCCGACTTGAACGCATGCCCCTTCTCGATGAGCTCTTCCTTGAGCGCGAGATAGTTCTCGATGATGCCGTTGTGCACGACGACGAAGTCGCCGGAGCAGTCCGTGTGCGGATGCGTATGGCCGATGCCGATCGTGCCCTGCGGCACGTCGTCTTTGATCTTCTCCCGCAGCGCCGCGAGACGGCCCACGCACTTCTCCACGCGGATATTCTCACCGTTATAGACGGCGATGCCCGCCGAGTCATAGCCGCGGTACTCGAGCTTCGAGAGCCCTTCAAGCAGGAACTCCGCCGCCTGGCGGTCTCCGACATAGCCAACGATTCCACACATAAAGATACCTCCAGTCTTCCTCGGACATCGCTGTCCGGGTACCACTTGCAGGTGTCTGCCGCGCATGCCGCTTTGTCCGGGGGATCGCTCCCCCGCTTTCCCGGCACGCTCTCGGATCGGCACATCCGGAAGGCATCCGCTGACGTCTCGACAACCTTCTCCTCGTCCTCTGCCCGATGGGCAGAGCCAGCGCTAAGAGCTGTACTCTTTTCCGTATCCTGACATCTGCAATGATCTTGGACGCTCATGCGGGGCGATCGAAAACCACACACAAGCGCAAATGTATTTTAGCGTAAACACCAAAAGAAGTCAATTTATTTCCTGCGGTTCCCCCGCTCCCGCCACACTCCAGGAAAAAGGAAAGCGGGCCGTGTACCGCTTCCCGTGCACAGCCCGCTCCTACCGGCTCACTCGTCCTCGCCGAAGACCTTCACGCCGAAATGTTTGAAGATCATGCGCTCTGCCTCCGCGTTCCAGAGCCCATGATGCGCCTTGCAGCAGGCATCGAGCTCCCTAAAGAACGGGTCTTTCTCGCCGAGCTTGCCGAAGTCCTCGATCGCCGTCATCGGCATGTTGAACTGCGTGTAGGCGAGCTTCTTGCCGCCCGGGAGCTCCGGCAGATGGCACGTCGCCTCCGCGACGGAGTCGAGGCCGCCGACGTGCGTCACCATGATGGCGGGATCGATGAGCCCCGTTGCGGCGAGGCGGTTCGCCTCGATGAGGTCCTCGTTGTTGCCGCCCGTCGTGCCCATGATGTGCGTCGCGTTGTAGTGGCAGTTGTAGAGGTTGACCGTCGCGCTGAAATTCTTGTCGGCGGGGCCGGAGAAGAAATTCATGCAGCCGTCATAGGCGAGCACCTGGTTGCCGAGCGTGCAGACGGCCGGCACCGGTGCGTAGATGAAGACGTCATCGTAGCCGTGCCCGTCCGTGAGGTCGATGAGCCCCTGCCGCGGGTCGTCCATCTTCGCCGTGTTCACGTAGAGGAGCTCGACGCCGTGTTCCTTCGCCTTGCTCTCCGGGAGCACCTCGCGGGCACGTGCAATCTTCTCTTCATTAATATCTGTGATGACGATGCGCTGCGGATGATAGTCGCAGACAAGGCCGTAGGACGCCGCCCCGAGGCCCATGGGGCCGCAGCCGCCCATGATGATGACGTTGCCGCCGCGCTTCAGCCCCATCTCGTGGTGGTAGTTCGCCTGCTTCGTGTGGTACATCGCGTGGAACGCGCCGATCGAGCAGGAGAGCGGCTCCCCGAGCGACGCCTTGTAGAAGCTGTCGCCCGCAAACGGCATGAGCGCGCCGACCTCCATCGCCTCGTGCGGGAAGATGCAATACTCTGTGTCGCCGCCGAAGAACTCGTAGGAATAGCCCGGAGAGTCCATGCTGCCCTTGTAGTTGAGTGCGGGCTGCTGCGCGAAGCGCATGCCCGGCTGGAACTTATCCTGCCATTTCTTGCCGACCTTCACGATGACGCCTGCGAACTCATGCCCCGTGATGATGGGATGCGTGTCGACGTTCTGCGGGCAGCGCTTGTGCTTCTTGCCCTGCTTAGCGAGCTTGTACGTCGACATGCAAAGGCTGTCGCTGTAGATCTTCGCGAGGATCTCGTCGTCCTTGATCTCCGGCAGCTCGAACTCCTCGAGGCGGAGATCGAAGGTACCATACATTCTGACTGCTCTCGTTTTCATAATTTTACCTCTTTCTTTATGTCATGCAAGGAACTACTATCTTATTTGAAAAGTGCATACACTTCGTCAACATCCATCTTGAGGATTTTGGCGACCTCTGCCTCGCTGCTGCACGTCGTTGCGATTTTCGACAGGGTTTCGAGATGTTCGTCGCCAACCGAAGCGATGCCGATGACGAGGTTGACCGTCTGGCCGTCCCCCCAGTCGACTCCATCAGGGTAGGTAAAGATCGCAATGCCCGCGTTCTTGATCTCGCCCGTCATACCCTCGACGCCGTGCGGGATGGCGAGATGATTGCCGATGGCTGTATTGAAAACCTCTTCCTTTTTCAGCATCGCCTCGGTGTAGCGCTCCGTGACGTAGCCGCTCTCATGAAGCACCCGGCCCATATCGCGGATGACTTCTTCCTTCGTCTGCTTCGGACGGTTGAGGAGAATATTTTTCCTGATGAGCACGCCGCCGTGATAATCAGGACGCGCCGCCTTGGCAGGATTCTGCGCCGCCGACTGCTGATGCGGATTCTCACGGGAGACGAGGATCGCATTGACGATCTCATCGTACTCCGGCGCGTTCATGAAATTCGTGATCGTCACGAGGTGCGCCTGCGGCGCGCTCTTTTGTGCCCGCTCTGCGAGGTCGCGATGGCAGATGACGAAGCGCGCGTCCGCCGGGATCTCGGAGACGGAGGCATGCGTGACCTTGATGTTGCCAAAGCCCGCGCTCTCGAGCTTTCGCTGCATGACCGCCGCGCCCATCGCCGAGGAGCCCATGCCGGCGTCGCAGGCGAAGACGATCGCATCGAGCGTGCGCAGGTCCGCGCGGCTCCCCCGCGTCTCTGCGGCGAGGCCTTTCGCCTCGTTCTTGCGGGCGGCGACCTCCTGCTGCGCCTGGGCGAGGCTGCCCTTGCCGCTCGACAGGCGGACGATCGGCGCGGCGATGAGGAACGAGACACCGGCGGCGATGGCGAACGCGAGGAAGACAGCGAGCGTCGATCCCTTCGGCGCCATGCCGACGAAAGCGAAGATGGAGCCCGGCGACGCCGGACCGCTGAGCCCGAGTCCCATCAGCGTGTTGTAGACCATCGCGGCGAAGCTGCCGCCAATCGTCGCGAGCAGGAGCAGCGGATTCATGAGGATGTACGGGAAGGAAATCTCATGGATGCCGCCGAGCAGGTGTACGATGAGCGCGCCCGGCGCGGAGTCCTTCGTGACCTGATCCCGGGAGAAGAGCCAGTACGCGAGGAGCACGCCAGTGCCGGGGCCGGGATTCGTCTCGATCATGTAGAAGACCGACTTTCCGAACTCGCTCGCCTGCTCCGCGCCGAGCGGCGTGAAGATGCCGTGGTTGATCGCGTTGTTGAGGAAGAGCACCTTCGCGGGCTCGACGACGATGGAGACGAGCGGCAGCAGGCGGTTCTCTACGAGCACCTCCGCACCCGCCTTGAGCACCGCGAGGATCGCCGCCATGATCGGACCCGTGATGTAGAAGCCGAGGATGGCGAGGATGAGGCCGAGGATGCCGATGGAGAAATTGTTCACGAGCATCTCGAAGCCCGGCTTGATCTTCCCCTCGACCAAGGCGTCGAACTGCTTGATGACCCAGCCTGCGAACGGCCCCATGACCATGGCACCCATGAGCATCGTCGTGCCCGGGTTCGACTGGATGACGCCCATGACCGCAATCGCCCCCATGACCGCGCCGCGCGTCCCGCCGACCATCTTGCCGCCCGTGTAGGCGATGAGGAGCGGCAGCGCATACCCGAGGAACGGGCCGACGAGCGTACTGAGTTCCTTGTTCGGCAGCCAGCCCGTATCGATGAAGAGCGCCGCTGTCAGCCCCCAGGCAATGAAGGCGCCGATGTTGGACATGACCATGCCCGACAGGAACCGTCCGAAAGATTGAACCTTCTCTTTCATAATGCTTCCCCCTGTGATTCTATGTGTGAAATCCCCTCATATAAAACGCAATTTCCCCCAATATTCATAATTGCGTTTTCTTGTTGTTGATGTAAATATACCATGGTTTTCCTTGCAGGTCAAGCGGTTTTCGCAAAAAAAGTCCACCTTTCTCTTGTTGTTCCTTGCGATTATGATACAATAGGGGCAACACCTGCCGTCATTCCAGACGATTCCGGGAGCACCGGGAGGTCCGCGCGCTCCTCCTGCGCGGGCCTCCCGGCGCTCCCTCACGAAAGGACGTTCTTATGGCAAACCTCACTGCGGAACGACGCAACCGCATGGCGCAGATCCTGCTCTCCGAGGGCAGCATCAAAGTCGGCGAGATGGCGGAGCTCTTCGGCGTCTCAACCGAAACCATCCGCAAGGACATCATCCATTTGGAAGAGAAAGGCATCGCTGAGAAGAGCTTCGGCGGCGCCATCGCGAAGATCAGCATCGTCGAGAAGCCGCTCAACGAGCGCGCGCTCCTCCATGCAGAGGAAAAGGCGGCGATCGCCGCCTGCGCCACGGAGCTCATCCCTGACCACGCCTCAATCCTGCTCGACGCCGGCAGCACGACGAACGCCATCGCCAAGCAGCTCCTGCTGCACCCGGGGCTCACGATCCTCACGAACTCCCTCGAGCTCGCGAGCATCCTCTCCGATGCGGAAAGCGACGTCTTCCTCATCGGCGGACACCTCCGGCGCAGTTCCCATGCGCTCATCGGCGGCTGGAGCACCAGCCGCCTGCGCCGCCTCCACGCGGACCTCGCCTTCCTCGGCTCCGATGGCTTCCAGGAGCAGGGCGGCCCCACGAGCGTCTCCTATGACGAGGCGAGCGTGAAGGCCGCCATGCTGCGCGCCGCGAGCAAGACCTACATCGTCGCCGACAGCAGCAAGGCGCTCTCGACTGCCCAGTTCTCCTACGCCGACTGGTCGGACGTCAGCGGCGTCATCACGGCGGGCAGTCACACGCCCGAGATGGAGCGCCTGCTGAAGGACAAGGCCCGCCTCCTCATCGCGCCGCCGCTCGCGCGCGGCGCCGAGAGCTGATGCTCCCGCGCGAGCGCAAAAAAGGCAAGCCCATGGCTCCGGGAAATCCCGGCGTCCCATGGACTTGCCTTTTTTCTGTGCGCCCGCACCTGGGCGCCATGATGGCGGCGAGAGCTGCCGCCTGCGTTACTTGCTGAAGAACAGCGCGTAGTAGCCGTTCAGGAAGATCACGAGCACGATGAGCGGCAGCAGGTACGTGACATAGAAGCGAATCCAGCGCGGGAACGCGATGCCGCGTCCCGTGTCCGCCTCCCGGAGGAAATTCTCCCAGCCCCAGCCGTAGCGACTCGTGCAGAACGCGAGGTAGACGAGGCTGCCGAGCGGCAGGAGGTTGTAGCTCACGAAGAAATCCTCGAGATCGAGCACACCCGTCCCCGGGCCGAACGGCGTGAAGCCGCTCCAAACGTTGAACCCGAGCACGCACGGCAGTGAGAGCACGATCATGACAGGAATGCCCACGCGGATGATCTTGTGGCGATCGACGTGCAGGAGCTCGAAGAAGCAGACGATGAGGTTCTCGAACACCGCGATGATCGTCGACATCGACGCGAACGCCATGAAGAGGAAGAAGAGCGTCCCCCAGAGGCGTCCGAACGCCATGTGGTTGAACACATTCGGAAGAGCAACGAAGAGCAGGCCGTAGGCGAAGCACGCGGGGAAGATGATGAGTCCCGCCATGATGGCGACGAACGTGTCGAGCACGATGACCCAGATGGCCTCGCCCGTCAGCCGCTTCGCTTTGCCGATGTAGCTGCCGAACACCGCGAGCGCGCCGATGCCGAGCGACAGCGTGAAGAACGCCTGCCCCATCGCGGCGAAGATGACCTCGCGCAGGCCGTGCTCCTCGATCTTGCCGAAGTCCGGCATGAGATAGTAGGAAAGCCCCGCCTCGCTGCCCGGCAGCAGCACGGAATTGACTGCGAGAATCACCATGAGCACGAGCAGGCACGTCATCATGAGCTTCGTGATCCGCTCGACGCCCGCCTGCACGCCGAGGTAGCAGACGCCGCCACAGAGCGCGACCGTGAGCGCCATATACCCCGCCATCGTCGCGGGGTCGGCGAGCAGCGCGCCGAACACCTGCCCGACGCCCGCGGCATCCATCCCCTCGAAGCGACCGCTCACCATGAGATAGATGTAGTAGAGCATCCAGCCGGAGATCGTCGTGTAGAACATCATGAGCAAGAGATTGCCCGCAATGGCACCGTACTTATAGAGATGCCACTTCGTCCCGCGCGGCTCGAGCACGTCGAACGACATCGCCGCGCTGCGCACGCTCGCGCGCCCCACGGCGAACTCCGCCACCATGATCGGCAGACCGAGGATCGCGAGGAAGACAAGATAGATGAGCACGAACGACGCACCGCCGTACATCCCCGTGATGTACGGGAAGCGCCAGACATTGCCGAGCCCGATGGCGCAGCCCGCCGAGACCAGGATGAAGCCCAGCCGCGTTGAGAAATTTCCACGTTCCAAAAAATACACCCCAATCGAGAGCGGAGGTGCGAGACCTCGCCGAGTGCTCACGTCTCCGCCCAAAAAGTAACGACATTATTATACCATCGAAACACAGAAAAAGAAACGGCGCTCCTGTCCTTCTATTGAAAACAGTACTGGATTTTAGGAGTGTAAACCTGTATAATAGGAGTGTCTATTTGTACGAACACGCTACAAACAAATCAAAGCAAAGGTGGGTTCTTTATGAAACTAGCAAGATTCTCCAAGAAAATGAAGCTCTTCTCCCTCGGCGCAGCGACACTCCTCGCGGCGGGCGTCTTCGCCGGCTGCGGCAGCGACCAGAGCGCGAGCACGAGCTCCGGCAAGACGTACAAGGTCGGCATCGTCCAGCTCGTCGAGCACAACGCCCTCGACGCCGCGAACAAGGGCTTCGTCGACGGCCTCAAAGAACGCGGCTTCGAAGAGGGCAAGAACATCA
Source organism: Dongibacter bovis (assembly GCA_902763085.1). Classification (GTDB taxonomy): domain Bacteria; phylum Bacillota; class Negativicutes; order Selenomonadales; family Selenomonadaceae; genus Selenomonas_C. The sequence goes on along the minus strand of CACWQW010000054.1, from coordinate 8,584 downwards.
CCTTTGACAAGCAGAACGCGCAGGCAGACCAGTCGAACCTCCAGAACATCGCCCAGCGCTTCGTCTCCGGCAAGATGGACCTCATCTGCGCCATCGCGACGCCGGCAGCGCAGACCGTCGCGAACGCGACGAAGGACATCCCGATCGTCGGCACCGCCATCACGGACTACGTGGGCGCGAAGCTCGCGGCCTCGAACGACAAGCCGGGCGCCAACGTCACGGGCACGAGCGACATGAACCCGATCAAAGAGCAGATCGACCTGCTCCTGAAGATCAAGCCGGACGCCAAGACGATCGGCGTCATCTACTGCTCGAGCGAGGTGAACTCCGAGGTGCAGGTCAAGGCGATGCAGGAATACGCGGAGTCCAAGGGCCTCGCGGTCAAAGTCGCCACGATCTCCACGGTCAATGACATCCAGCAGGCGGCGCAGAGCCTCGTCGGTTCCGTCGATGCCTTCTACGAGCCGACGGACAACGTCATCGCGTCTGCCATGCCGACGCTCGTCGCCATCACGGACGCGGCGAAGCTCCCCATCATCTGCGGTGAGCCGAACATGGTCAAGGCAGGCGGCCTCGCGACCTACGGCATCGACTACTACAAGCTCGGCGTCCAGACGGGCCACATGGCCGCCGACATCCTCGAGGGCAAGAGCAAGCCGGCAGACATGAGCATCGAGCGCGCCAAAGACCTCAAGATCACCGTCAACAAGGCCGACGCCGCCCGCCTCGGGATCACGATCCCCGAGGACGTGCTCAAGGACGCCGACCTCGTCGACTGACGTTCTTGACCTTCCTACCGTTCCCTAGCTGCCGCGCGGCGGCAGACCCGGCAGGCGCAGCATCGCTGCGCCTGCTCGCGCGTTTCCGCCGCCCGCCGCTCGATCATCGCATCGAATACCATCGAAGGAGTTTTTTATGGATCTCGTCATCTCCACCGTCTCGCAGGGGCTCCTCTGGGCGCTCCTCGCCATCGGTGTCTACATCACGTTCCGCGTGCTTGACATCGCGGACCTCACCGTCGAGGGCAGCTTCCCGCTCGGCGCCGCCGTCGCGGCGAAGCTCTTGACCTCGGGCGCCCATCCGGTCACCGCCATCCTCATCGCCTGCATCGCGGGCGCGCTCGCAGGCGTCGTCACGGGCTTCCTCTGCACGAAGCTCAAGATCCCGGCGCTGCTCGCCGGCATCCTCACGATGATTGCCCTCTACTCCGTCAACCTGCGCATCATGGGCAAGGCGAACCTGCCGCTCCTCTCGCAGGACACCATCTTCTCCATCACGAAGATTCCCGGGCTCGACGCGGGACTCACCGTCCTCGCCATCGGCGCCGTCATCGTGCTCCTCGTCGCCGTCCTCAATTACTGGTTCTTCGGCACGGAGCTCGGCACCGCCATCCGCGCGACAGGCTGCAATCCCCACATGATTCGCGCGAACGGCATCGACACCGACATCATGGTCGTGCTCGGCCTCCTGCTCTCGAACGCCCTCGTCGCCATGTCCGGCGCCCTCGTCGCGCAGAGCAACGGCTTCGCGGACGTCGGCATGGGCGTCGGCACCATCGTCATCGGCCTCGCCTCCGTCATCATCGGCGAAGTCCTCTTCGGCACGCGCAGTTTCAAGAACTGCCTGATCTCCGTCATCCTCGGCTCCATCGTCTACCGCGCCGTCATCGCCATCGTGCTGCAGATGGGCATGCCGCCAAATGACCTCAAGCTCTTCACCGCCATCCTCGTCGCGCTTGCACTCTCCATGCCTCTGCTGCAGGCGCGCTGGAACAAATTCCGTCGGGAGGTGACACGCTGATGCTCACGATCAAGGAAATCTCCAAGACGTTCAACCCGAACACCATCACCGAGAAGCTCGCGCTGCACGACGTGAGCCTCCATCTCGCGCCCGGCGACTTCGTCACCGTCATCGGCGGCAACGGTGCGGGCAAATCGACGCTCATGAACTGCGTTGCTGGCACCTACCCCGTCGACGAGGGCAGCATCGAGATCGCCGGCACGGACATCACGAAATGGCCGGAGCACCGCCGCGCGAAATTCATCGGCCGCGTCTTCCAGGACCCCATGATGGGCACGGCGGCGAACATGCAGATCGAGGAAAACCTCGCCATCGCCGCCCGCCGCGGCAAGCGCCCGACGCTGCGCTGGAGCTCAACCGCCAAGGACCGCGACCACTACCGCGAGCTCCTCGCTGGGCTCCACCTCGGCCTGGAGGACCGCCTCACTTCGAAGGTCGGCCTGCTCTCCGGCGGCCAGCGGCAAGCGCTCACGCTCCTCATGGCGACCATGGCGGAGCCGAAACTCCTGCTCCTCGACGAGCACACCGCGGCCCTCGACCCGAAGACCGCGGAAAAGGTCCTCTCGCTCACGCGCGAGATCGTGAGCCGCCAGCACCTCACGACCCTCATGATCACGCACAACATGCGCGACGCCCTCAAATTCGGCAACCGCCTCATCATGATGTACGGCGGCCAGATCCTCTTCGACATCCCCGAGGAAAAGAAGAAGCACCTCGAGGTCAAGGACCTCCTCGCCATGTTCGAGCAGGCCGCCGGCAGCGAGCTCGTCAGCGACAGCCTGCTGCTGAGCTGAGTCCGCCAAAGCACGTACCACACAGGCAGAAGCGCCCCGTGCGCGGATTCCACATCCGCGCACGGGGCGCTTTTTCTTGCGACCAAAGAAAAACCGATGTCAAGACAAAAAAGACACCCCATGCCATCGGCCTGGAGTGCCCTAACCCTTCCTCGGAAGGGGATAATTGCAAATGGTGACCCACCACGGAATCGAACCGTGAACCTACTGATTAAGAGTCAGTTGCTCTGCCAGTTGAGCTAGTGAGTCATGTCGTATCTCTTAACGACAAGATGTATTATACCCTGTATCAGCAGCAGTGTCAACAGTTTTTTCAAGATTTTTTTCGAAATCTTTTTCGCCATCGTCTCCGTACGCCACATGGAGCAGGTAGAGCCCGTGCGCGGGGGCCGTGGCGCTCGCCTGGGCGCGGTCGCGCGAGGCGAGGATGCGGTCCATGTCGCCCGGGCGGAGGACGCCGAGGCCGACGTTCACCACGGTGCCGATGAGGTTGCGCACCATGTGGTAGAGGAAGCCGCTGCCGTGGATGCGGCAGGCGAGGAGCCCCGGCCGCTCCTCATCGATCACCGCCTCGTACATCGTGCGCACGGGGCTCATGGGCGCACCGCCCGCCGCGCGGAAGGCGGAGAAGTCGTGCGTGCCGAGGATGCGCGCGAGCGCATCCTGCATGGCAGGGACGTCGAGCGGACGACGGATGTACCAGGCGTAGCGCGCGCAGAGGGGATCGGGCGTCTCCCCCTGCGCGATGCGGTAGAGGTACGTCTTCGAGCGCGCGCTGTGGCGCGCGGAGAAGTCCCGGTCCGCCTCCCACGCCTCCTTGACGGCAATGTCGGACGGCAGCAGGCTGTTCGCCGCGCGCGCGATGCGCGTGACGGGGATCGTGCCGTCCGTGAAGAAATTGACCACCTGCCCGTAGGCATGGACGCCGGCATCCGTGCGGCCCGCCGCCGCGAGCTCGATGGAGTCGCCGAAGATGCGCGCGAGCTTCTCCTCGAGCACGTTCTGCACGGCAATGACGGGCGGCGTCTGCCGCTGGAAGCCGGCGTACGCCGTGCCGTCATAGGCGACGCGCAGCGCGATGTTGCGCGCGCGTGCCTTCATCATTTCCTTGTGTTCGCGTTTCATCTCCCGCCTCCTTCAGAGCAGCCAGAGCGCAGCGAGCACGGCAAGGAGCAGCGCCGTCCCGCCCCATGCGAGGTAGTCGAGCGGCAGGAAGTGCAGCTGCTTCATCTGCGTGCGCCCCTCCCCGCCGTGGTAGCAGCGCGCCTCCATCGCCATCGCGAGGTCGTCGGCGCGGCGGAACACCGAGATGAAGAGCGGCACGAGGATCGGTACGACATTCTTGAGCCGCCGCACGATGCTGCCCGTGACGAAATCGGCGCCGCGCGCCTGCTGGGCCTTCATGATCTTGTCCGTCTCCTCGATGAGCGTCGGCACGAAACGCAGGGCAATCGTCATCATCATCGCAAGCTCATGCGCCGGCACGCCGATGCGCTTGAGCGGCGAGAGCAGCGCCTCAAGCGCGTCCGTGAGCTTCAGCGGGCTCGTCGTGAACGTGAGGAGCGACGAGAGGAGCAGCAGCAGCACGAGGCGCAGGCAGATGAAGAAGCCGTGCGCGAGCCCCTCGAAGGTCAGCGAGAAGACCCAGAGGTGCGCGAACTCCTCGCCCGGCGTGCTGCAGAGGTGAATGAGGAACGTGAAAAGCAGAATCCACCAGAGGGGCTTCAGCGAGCCTAGGAGCGTCCGCAGCGGCACGCGCGAGAGCAGCATGAAGGCGAGCGTCAGGAGGCTCATCACGAGGTAGTCCGCCGGCCGGTCGAAGAGGAAGAGCGCGACGATGAGCGCGAAGAGCACGACGATCTTCGTGCGCGGATCGAGGCGGTGCAGCAGGGAATTCCCCGGGAAGTACTGCCCGATCGTGATGTTACTGAGCATGCGTCCTGCCCCCTTTCTCCTTGAGAGCGCACACAATCGCCTGCGCCGCCTCCGCGGGCGTGCGCACGGCCGTCTCCTCCGCTGAGAGCGGCACGCCCGCCGCCCGCAGCGCCGAGAGGAGCCGCATGAGCTCCGGCTGGCGCAGGCCCGCGGCGGCGATCTGCTCCCCTTGCGCGAAGACGTCTGCGGGCGCACCCTGGAGCAGGATCATCCCCTGCCGCAGCACGACGACCTCGTCGGCGATGGCGAAGACGTCTTCCATATTATGCGAGACGAAGACGATCGTCGTGCCCTCCGCCGCGTGGAGCTCCCGGATCATCTGCAGGAGCTCGCGTCGGCCGCGCGGGTCGAGCCCCGCCGTCGGCTCGTCGAGCACGAGGTAGGCGGGGTGCAGCGCGAGCACGCCCGCGAGCGCGACGCGCCGCATCTGCCCGCCGGAGAGCTGGAACGGCGAGCGGTCCCGGTAGGCGTCGTAGTCGAGGTGCACGCGTGCCATCGCCTCCCGCACGCGCGCCTCCACGTCCGTCTCCGCGAGGCCGAAATTGCGCGGGCCGAAGGCGATGTCCTCGTAGATGCTCTCCTCGAAGAGCTGATGCTCCGCGTACTGGAACACGAGCCCCACCTTGCGGCATGCCGCGAGCGCCGCCCGCTTCTCCTGCTTCGTGTGCGCCGCGAGGTCCGCGCCGTCGATGCACACCTGCCCGCGATCCGGGTGCAGGAGGCCGCCAATGTGCTGGAGCAGCGTCGATTTCCCCGAGCCCGTATGCCCGGCGAGCGCCGTGATGCTCCCCTCCTGGATCTTGAGATTGATGCCCCGGAGCGCCTGCCGCTCGTACGGCGTGCCGGGGAGATAGGTGAATGACACATCTTGCAGTTCAATCGCCACTGGCAGCCCCTCCTTTCCCGCTGAGCGCCGCCACGAGCTCCGCTGGCGTCAGGAGGTCCTCCGGCAGCGCAACGCCTGCAGCGCGCAAGCGGTCGCGCAGCTCGACGGCGAGCGGCACTTCGAGCCCGAGGGCGCGCAGCTCCCGCGCGTGCCGGAACACCTCGCGCGGCGGCGCATCCATGACGAGCCGGCCGTGATCGAGCACGAGGATCCGGTCCGCCGCCGCGGCCTCCTCCATGAAATGCGTGATGTAGACGACCGTGATCCCCTGCTCCTCATGGAGACGCTGCACGATAGACAAGATCTCCGCCCGCCCCTCGGGGTCGAGCATCGCTGTCGCCTCATCGAACACGATGGCCTCCGTCTGCATCGCGAGCGTCCCCGCGATCGCGATGCGCTGCTTCTGCCCACCCGAGAGCAGATGCGGCGCATAGGAGCGGAACTCCGTCATATTCACAGCCTTGAGCGCCTCATCGACCCGCCTGCGGATCTCAGCGGACGGCACGCCGAGATTCTCCGGGCCGAACGCCACATCGTCCTCGACGACGGCGGCGATCAGCTGGTTGTCGGGATTCTGGAACACCATGCCGACTTTCTGCCGGATGCGCCAGACGTCCGCCTCCTCCCGCGTGTCGATCCCGTCGATACGGCACGCGCCGCTCGTCGGGAGCAGCAGCGCGTTGAGGTGCTTCGCGAGCGTCGACTTCCCCGACCCATTCGAGCCGAGCACCGCGACGAACTCTCCCCTCTCAATGGAAAGCGACAGATCATCCAGCGCCGTCTGCTCCCCCTCCTCTCCCGCATGATACACATGGGAGAGGTGTTCGATTTCGATCAAGGCCATAGCCCACCGTTCCTTTGCTCATCGTAACTGTAACTATAAGAAATCGCCATGGGGCCTTTCCCCCGCTGACATCCATGAAAAAACATCACGGTCTTCCGACACACTCCTTTTACTATACGACAGAGGTGCAGTAAACGCAAGTGCAGAAATCAGTTGACTAACATCTCGCTCCCGGACAAAAAAATGCTGCCCGACCCAGCAGGATCGTGGCAGCATTCCGAGGCAGGCGTTTTGCCTTTCCTCATTCTTATTTGGCGACCTTGACGTCGTAGCCGTAGATGGTCTTCCAGTCGTCGCGCATCGAGACAGGCACCCAGCCGTTCTTCTCGCAGTCCGCGCGCATCTTGTCCGCCTTGGCGGTATTGCCGAGGTCGTCCTCGAGGTCATCGCAGAGCAGCGAGAATGCCATCGCCTTGTACTTGTTCTTCGAGATCGTGTAGTTGAACATGGAGGCATCGCCGGACGAGTTGCCGAACGCGAGCACCGGCTGGCGGCCGATCTCCCGCGCGATGTTCGAGACCTTGTTCATCTTGACGTCCTTGAGCACGAACTGACCGCGCACAAGCGTGTCGCTCTTCTGGTTGTAGACGTAGTCGAGGCCATCCGTATCGCCCTGGCCCGACGCGAGGATCCAGGCGTCCGTGCCGATGAAGTGATCGCGCTCGACCGGCAGCACGCCGTCCATGAGCACGCGCTGCGCCTCGCGGTCAGAGCCCGAGACGATCCAGATGTCGAAGTCGTTCGCCTTGAGGTAGGAGACGACCTCCGCCATCGGCAGGTAGAACTCCTCGCCGCGCTTGAGGTTCGTGAGACCCTCTGCCGGCGTCTCCATGAACTGGCGCACGTAGTCGTCATACTCGGGGATCGTCATGCCCGCAAAGACGGACGCCTGCGATTTCGCTTCCTTCCGCTCCATGTCGCCCGGGATCGCGTGCGCATAGATCGCGTCCTCGACGACCTTCGCATAGGCACGATCCTCCTCCGGCGCCGTGTAGCTCGGATCGTGGAGCGCGCGATGCACGTACATCATCCACTCGAAATACGAGGGCGTGCGCTCGCCGAGCAGCGTGCCATCCATGTCGAAGACTGCGACGCGGTCCTCGGGAGGGATGTAGTCCGCGCTCTTCTTGTCCGTCACGGTCTTGACGTAGTTCGTCAGCGCCTTGTAGGACGCGGCATCCTTGTTCCAGTACTGGAAGTTGGAGCCCTTCTGGTTGACGGAGATCTGCCCGATCTCCGCGCGCGTTGCCGCCTCGGCATCCATCTGGAAGCTCGCGCCACCGATAGCGATGCTCATCGCGAGAAGCGCGGCACAGAGTTTACCTTTTTTCATGAACATACAACGTACCCCCTAGAGAAATAGAATGGACATTTCCTGCCTCTTTCTCCCCTGACGATACTATCTTATCATGTTTTTCGCGCGTTTACAACCGTTTTCTATCGTATTCGTGTTTGTTTCAGTCATATTATTTTTGTTTTCATCTTATTTGTTCTTTTTCGGGCATTCGGCAATCGCCTCGACCTCGCAGAGCGCGCCGGCCGGCAGGTCCTTGACCGCGACGCAGCTGCGCGCGGGCTTGGAGACGAAATGCTTCGCATAGACCTCGTTGAAGGCCTGGAAATCGCCGATATCCGCGAGGAAGCAGGTCGTCTTGACGACATCCTTCATATCCGCGCCCGCGGCCGCGAGCACAGCCTCGACGTTGCGGCAGCATTGCTCGGCCTGGCCGGCGATATCCGCCGCAACGATCTTTCCCGCAGCGGGATCAATGGCGATCTGGCCGGAAAGATAGAGCATGCCGCCCGCCGCGACTGCCTGACTGTACGGGCCGACCGCTGCCGGCGCCTTGTCCGTGTGAAATATCTTCATCCATATCATCCTCCTGAAAAACGAGTGCGCGGCCTGTCGTGCCGCTGTCAAAGAAGCAACGTCTCTCCGTGCTTCTCATTCATTCTACCGCAAACGGCCTTCCTTGACAATGTTACACGCGCCGCATGCGAACGAAAAGCAGCGGGCTCATGCGCCTTGGAGAACGACGCAAGAGCCCGCTGCAGTTATGAAAATAGGAAATAAGGAAGAAAAAGGAAGTATTCCTTATTTCAGCGTGTCAAAAGTGAATGCTGCCGGCTCCGCAAAATAAGACAGAAGGTAAGCGGCCGGCGCGATGTAATCGATCGCGTACTCGTTCGTCGACCAGGACATCAGCACATCGAGATACGATTTGGCAATGGGGATCTTGCCGCTCTCGAGGTATTTCGTCTGGTCGGGATCGCCGCCGCTGACATGGTTCGGCCCGCCGACGACGAGGCCTTGTACATAGGCGC
>CACWQW010000053.1 GCA_902763085.1 Dongibacter bovis | reverse complement strand
AATCGATGTTTGATACATTTTCATGTACCGACATCTGGCTTTACATCATGGTTGCATGATGTTCTGCATTGTTTAGTTTTCAAAGAACACCCGCGATTCCCTCAGAGCGTTTCGCCCGCCCTTTCGTGAATCAGCTTCTATATATTACCTCATCCCATTTCGCTTGTCAAGAAGTTTTTCTTCTTTTTGAGCGACCCGCGATGTGGTGTCTGCGGCGCTTTCTGCCGCCGACTTGTAATATGATACATGCTCAAGGCGTCCTTGTCAACACTTTGGGTAAAGATTTTCTGCTTTACATTTTTTAGTACCTGGTATAAAATCAACTTGTCCAATCAAAGCAGAGAAAGAAGGTATCTTATGTTCGTACACGATCTCGTTCATCAGGGTGCTCCCACCGATCTTGCCATCATCGACCATGAGCGCCGTTTCACGTATAAAGAGACCGCTGAGGCGGTCACGAACTGCCGCGACCGCCTTGCGGCTGCCGGCATCAAGGCTGGCGATCGCGTCGGTATTTTCTCGCGCAACAGTGCGGAGTATATCTTCGCCTATTTCGGCATCGCTTCGCTCGGTGCGATCGCCGTGCCGATCAATTTCCAGCTCAGCAGCCGTGAGATTGCTTTCATCATCAAGGATGCCGGCATCAAGCACCTGCTGACGTACCAGCCGCTCAACCTCGTCGATGCGCTCGCGCAGCTGCGCTGCGACATCAAGGTCGTCCAGCACGACATGCGCACCTGCGGACGCAAGGATGAGACGATTCCTGCCGCCGCACCGCTGCCGCCTTCCTTTGACGAGGACCATCCCTGCGTCATCATCTATACCTCCGGCACGACGGGCACGCCGAAAGGCGCCGTCCTCTCGCATAAGAATCTCACGATCAACGCGCAGCAGATGGAAATCATGGATTGCCGTCCGGAGCACACCGTGCTCTGCGTCCTGCCGATGTACCACTGCTTCGGCTGGACGTGCTCCGTGCTCTATCCTCTCTACTGCGGCGCAACGGTCGTCATCCTTGACCAGTTCACGCCGAAGGAGACCATCAGCACCATCCGCAAGGAGAAGATCACCGACCTCTACGTCGTCCCCTCCATCTGCAGCCTGCTCACGAAGCTCGCGACAGCAGAGGACATGAAGACGCTGCGCCTCGTCGTCTCCGGCGGAACGACCCTGCCGCTCAAGATCGAGCAGGATTTCATCGACAAGTTCGGCGTCTCGATCTGCGAGGGCTACGGCCTCTCCGAGGCAAGCCCCGTCGTGACGATGAACCCGCCGGGCAAGGAAAAGGTCGGCTCCATCGGCCCCATCGTCAAAGGCGTCCGTTGGCGCCTCATCGATGCCAACGGCGACGACGTCCCGCGCGGGGAAGCGGGTGAATTCGTCATCAAGGGCGGCAATGTCATGCTCGGCTACTGGAACCTGCCGGACGCGACGGCAGAGGCGCTGCGCGGCGGCTGGCTCCACACGGGCGACATCGCGCGCATGGACGCGGACGGCTATATCTACATCGTCGACCGCCTCAAGGACATGATCATCAGCATGGGTGAAAACATCTACCCGCGCGAGGTCGAGGAGCTCATCTACCAGTTCCCCGGCATCGCTGAGGCAGCCGTCATCGGCATCGAGGACAAACTGCGCGGACAGGCGGGTGCCTGCTTCTACAGCCTCCACGAAGGCGCCTCCATCAACATCCGTGAGCTCAAGAAATTCCTCCAGACGAACCTCGCGCTCTACAAGATCCCGCGCGAGTTCCATGAGCTGCCGCACCTGCCACGCACGGCGACGGGAAAGATCGCCAAGCGCGTCATCCTCGAAGACTTCATGAAACAGAAAGAACTCAAGAAATAACAGAGCAAGAAACGGCACGGCGCCAGGATGGCACCGTGCCGTTTCTTGTTGCCCGCCAGTGGAGCATCAGCCGCCTTTCACCGTCTCCTGACGCTCCCCCCTCGATCTCCGGTCGTCGGAAATACCACAGCCGCTCTGCCTGCTGCACACAGTCGAGATACTCGCCAGGGGACTGATATGCACATCTCTCCCCGGCAATCATGCAGACAAGTTTCGTCCCCGTCTATGGCTTCTTGCGAATTATGCAATTATACGATCTGTTCGCCGTGATAGAGCTCGCCGCCGATATGCGGGGCGACGCCGTAGCCGAGCGCCCATGCCGTCTTGTACTTCACCGCCTGCGCGTGGATGGCCTCCACGCGATCGATCTGCTTCTTCACCGCGCCCGGCACACCGACGACGAGCGAATTCGGCGGGATCACGGCATTCTCCTTCACGAGCGCCCCGGCTGCGATGATGGAGCCGCTGCCGATCTTCGCACCCGTAAGCACCGTCGCATTCATGCCGATGAGCACATTATCCCCCACCGTGCAGGCATGCACGATGGCGCCATGACCGATCGTCACGTAGCTGCCGATGATGCACGGCCCTTCATCCGCGACGTGCAGGCAGGCGACATCCTGGACGTTCGATGCCTCGCCGATGCGGATGTAGCTCACATCCCCACGCACGACCGCCCCCGGCCAGAGGCTCGCATATTTCGCGATCTTCACATCGCCGAGCACAACAGCCCCCGGCGCCACGAACGCCTCCGCATCGATCTCCGGGAATTTCCCCATATAGCCATCATTTGGAAGAGTATACATCTGCATCGCTCCTATCCCATCGAAGAATCAGTTTCAATCACCGTCATTATAGCACACTCCCAGCGGAGAAAACATCTGCTGCAGTTACTGCAGATAAAAAGTTGAGGCATTGCAATGCTTCAGATCAGTGCCGTACATACAGCCCTTTCTCCCACAGGCGCCTCCGTGCCTGCACCGATCCGCCGCACGCTCTCGCGCTCGAGGAAATGGAGCGGCAGGCCGCCGAGGTCACTTTCGATGCCCGCGATCGCGTCGAGCATGAGCTGCGCCACCTTCATCCCCACGAGCTCGTAGTCGAAATACACCGAGGTGAGCGCCGGATAGACGACTGCGCCCACGTCGTAGCCGCCGAAGCCAGCGACGGAGAGATCGCGCGGCACGCGGATACCGCGCTCGTGCAGGTACCGCAGCACGCCGAGGCTGATGTTATCTGTCGCACCGACGACGACCGTCGCACCGAAGGAGAGGATCGTCGGGCCGAGGCTATACGCCGAGAAGAAATCGAACCCCGTCTCCACGAAGGACACCTGCGCCTCCGGCCGCCCTTCCGTGAAGGCATCGACAAAGCCTTGTTTGCGCTCGACGCCAACAGCGTGATCTTTTTCCGAGACGCCGAGGAAGACGGCGTGCACGTGCCCCATCTGCCGCAGGTACGCGCCCATGAGCCTGCCTGCTGCGTAGTCGTCGATCTTGAGGCAGCGCAGGCCCTCCCGCTGCTGGCCTGTGTAGACGAGCGGCACCTCGAGCTGCTGCGTCAACGCGACGTGACGCGGCGTGATGCCGACGGAATCGACGATGATGCCATCGACGCCCTGCTGCGAAAATTTGAGGATGTTCTCGATCTCCTTCTCCTGCCGCAGGCCGCTCACGAGCAGGATGCCCTGATACCCCGCCGGCTCGAGGATGCGGCCGACACCGGAGAGGAGCTTGCCGACAGAGACGGAGTCCATGCGCGGCAGCACGATGCCGATGAGCTTACTCTGCTTCATCTTGAGGCGCTTCGCGAAGAAATTCGCCTGGTAGCCCGTCTCTTCGATGACGGCGCGGATGCGCTCCGCCTTCTCATCGCTGATATAGCCTTGATTGAGGTAGCGCGACACCGTGCTCTTGGAGACGCCCGCCCGATCCGCGATGTCCTGGATCGTGAGTTTCTGCGCGTCTGCATTGCTTTCCCTTTTCATACTGTTTCGCTCCTGCTTTCGTTCCGATTTCATTTTTTCCTTTTTGAGTAATGGTATCAATCCCATAAAAAAAAGTCAAGGAAAAGAGGCCCTCACGAAGAGAGCCTCTTTCCTCAGATGAACGGATGCATTGTGAAAGGACCCGCGCCCGACGGATGGCACGTCTGCCTTGCAGTTCCTGCGGCAGGATCAGAAGAAGACGTCAAAGCGAGCGAAGAGCTTCTGCGCATCGGTATTCGCGACGCGATCCTTGCCGGAGAAGTATTTCGCGAAGAACTGGATGTTGCGGAAGACCGTCCAGGAGACGCCAGCCTCGATTCCCTTCTGGCCGTTGTCGACACCATCGCCGTACGTGCCCCAGGGAGAAGCGTACTGGCCGAGGTTGCGGTAGGCGAGGTAGAGGCCCCAGCTGCCGGGATTGGCTGCCACGGCGCCCTTGTAGTCGTACTCGAAGCTGTAGGACGTGGCCTCGTTGTCCGCCTTCGTGTTCTTCGCGTACTCGACCTTGAGGAAATCGTTCTTATCAAAGCCGTACGTTCCCTTGAGCGACCAGATGTCCGCCTTGTAGTCCTTGCGGTCTTTCTGACCCTGATAATAGAGCACGGGGAGCTTGTCCTGGTCGAACGTGTCGGTGAGATGCTGATAGGCGACATCGCCTGCGAACTTGCCGGAGGCATGGCTCACCATGAGTGCCTGATAGTTCGCCGTGTCGTCGTTGTCCTTGAACGCGTCCTGCGTACCGACGAAGCCGTTTGCGTCGCGGCTCATGTCGCCGAAGTTCGCGTCGTCGATGCGGCCTGCCTCCGCCGTGACTTTCCATTTATCACCGTAGCTCACAGCGACGCCGGAATACGGATCATCCGTGATGGAGATGAGGTTGATGGCGTTCGGCAGCTTGCCGAGCTTGACATTGAGCTTGCCGTAGTCGCCCTCCGCCCAGACGCGCTTGAGGTCCGCAGAGCCGGACGTATCCTTGCTGTAGTTGCCATTCGCGTCGATACGCGCGTGCACCTTCCAATGATCACTGACCTCCGCGACCGGCTCGAGACGGAAGACGTACTCGTTGACGTTCGTGCGGTCTTTCGTCGCTTTCGACTTCGTGTCGTGGCGCGTGCTCGTATACGTCGACTCGAAGACGCCGCCCCATTTCACCTTATCGGCGTTCTTCTCGAGGTTCGCGACGCGCACGCCGAGGTTCCCCAGCTCATCGGCGAACTCCGCAGCGAGCTTGTCGATTGCTGCTTTGTCTGCCGCGGAGACGTCTTTCTTCGCCATGGCTTTCGCGACCATCTGCGCCATCTCGTAACGCGTGATGTTCTTGTCGCCCTGGAACGTCGCGTCGCCGTAGCCATCGATGACGCCGTCGGCGGCGAGCTGCGCAACCGCATCATACGCCCAGTGGTCTGCCGGGACATCGCTGAACGGATTGGACGCAGCGAAGGCCGTCGAGGCGGCACCAACGACGATGGCTGTCGTGCAGGCAGTGATCAAAGTTTTCTTCATCATAATATGAATCCCCCTATACGTTCGGCGCATCTTTGCGCTCTCTTCTTCTCCATGGGGACCGCCCGGAAGTGCTTCCTTGTTCCCTTCCTGGAACTGTTCCCATGTCACGACTGATTATAGCATACTGGAATCAGTTTCGCAATGTATTTTTTCTTATTGATAGAAATATTTTAGAAATCGATACTTTAAAAATTATAATCGCATAGCCAAAAGATAAGGGAATCCACTCCGCACCGCTGCCTCGCTGCATCTGCCATAAAAAAAATCCGCCCGCAGGCGGATTCCAGAGGTATGGGAACCAATACTGCAGGCCGAGCTTCGTGTTCTTGTCGAACGCATAGTTCGCACCGTGGAACCAGATGTTTGCATCATCCGTGTCCGCGTCTTTCACGTTCCAATGAGCATGACCGTCGCCATCTCTTCCTCCTTGCCCTTAAGGAGGATGGACGCCTGCTCGTCGACGCCGGTCGGCGCATATTTCACCTGCGTGAGCACCTCATCCGGGCAGGAGTTCAGAAAGAGGCGCACGAACGAGAGCGCGCAGACGCCGATGGCGCACAGCGGACCAAATTTCCCCGCCCGTACTCATCTTCTCTCGCCCCTTCAATGGATATGATAACGCGCATGAAAGCGCTGGTTGACCTCACGGATCTCGAGTTTCCCATCGATATAGGGGCGGTACATCTCAAACGCATCCCCCGCGCCAAGCGCACAGCCCGTGCAGTTCTCACAGCCCTCCGCGCAGCGCAGGGACTGCCGCACGATCTCCTCGCGCTCCTCGCGCGTCGTGTCCTTGATGAGCTTGCTCTGATGTTTAGGAAAAATCTCCATCTTATTGCCTCCTTCGCATCGTTTCGTCGCGTCTCGCGACGAGATGCAGACAGTGCACCGGCCCCGATACGCTGCCTCTTTTCATCAACGTACCGAACCCGCCCACTTTGATTCCTCGCCATGATTGTAGCACGAAAACAGTTCCGTGTCTTTCCTGTCTTATTTAAAGAAACACTGATTCATTCGGCATTTCCTTAGGAAATCCTCTTTCCCGCGCAACTTTTTGTAATAAACTTATTGACAAACTATTTATCACATGATATATTACAAACCGTAGAAGGTAATCTATTCGATTACAAAAAACAACTGGTTCGGAGGTACGCCTCCAGAGAGGAGCAATCATCATGAAAATCGCAGTTGTCGCCGCCAATGGCCGTGTTGCAAAAAAAGTCATTGCCGAGGCGCTGAGCCGCGGACACGAGGTCGCCGCATTCGGTCGTCACGCAGAGAATGACACACCGACAAAGAACTACGTTCAGAAGGATCTCTTTGACCTCAAGCGCGAGGATCTCACGGGCATCGATGCCGTCGTCGACGCCGTCGGCGCCTGGTCGCCCGAGACGTTCCCGATCATCCCGAACGCCGCAAAGCATCTCGCAGGCATCCTCGCAGGCACGCCAGTGCGCCTCGTCGTCGTCGGCGGCGCCGGCAGCCTCTTTGTCAATCCAGAGCACACGCTGACCGTCGCCGAAACGCCGGACTTCCCTGACGCGTTCAAGGGCGTCGCGACCGCGCACCAGCAGGCACTCGATTTCCTGCGCACGGCAAAGGATACGCAGTGGACCTACATCAGCCCCGCCGGCGATTTTCAGGCAGAAGGCGAGCGCACGGGCAGATACATCCTCGCAGGCGAGGAATTCACGCTGAACAGCCGCAACGAGTCCATCATCTCCTACGCCGACTACGCCATCGCCCTCGTCGACGAGATCGAAAAAGGCACGCACCTCCAGCAGCGCATCTCCGTCGTCCGCGCCTGATCGGCGACGCTCCACTTTGCGATCCCAAGGACTGCCGCTTCCTGTGGCAGTCCTTGGCTGATTTGATATACCGGAGACAGGCAAGCTCAAGATGACGATCCCTGTTGAGCTCATCCCCAGATGTCCGGACGACGGCCGCGCGATGATGGTCAGCGTACGCATCGACGACCGCTTTGTCGAAGATGCGGGCTGGCATGCCGCCAAGAAACGCTATGAGGCATCCCTGGAGCGCCATCAAGACGATGCGATCCTCTACTTCGAGCTCGGTGTTGGTCTGAATACGCCGGTGATCATCAAATACCCGTTCTGGTATTACACCGCAGCCAATCCGCATGCCTTCTATGCCTGCATCAATACGAAGTACGCCGTCTGCACCGAAGAGATCGCGGAGCGGAGCCTCTGCCTGGAGCAGGACATCGGCAAAGTGCTTCATGATTTACAGAAAGGAGCTACAGTACAAGCATGACACAGGAAGAACGTATGCTCTGGCTCATCCACGCCCTACAGCAGGAAATGCCGATGTATGCCAATGCCCCGATCCCCGATCATCCGGAGGAGCGATGGCTCTTGCTGCGCGCCCTCTTCAACGTCCGTCCGCCAGCGCCGCTGACGGAGGAGTTCCAAGCCGTCGAAGGCGCCTTTCTCGAGCAGATGACGCGGGAAAAGGGCATCGTCCAGCCGGCAGATATCAAGCGAAGTGCATCCGATCCTCGCCTCTCCCTCTGGCAGGGAGATATCACGCGGCTGGCTGTCGACGCCATCGTCAATGCCGCCAACAGCCAGCTGCTCGGCTGCTTCCAACCGAATCACGGCTGTATCGACAATATCGAGCAGACCATGGCCGGCGCCGAGATGCGCTATGCCTGCTGGCAGCTCATGCAGGAACAGGGCTGCGAGGAGCCGCCCGGCCGCGCCAAGATCACGAAGGGCTATCATCTGCCCGCTCGCTACGTACTGCACACTGTCGGTCCCATCGTGCGCGGTAAACTGACGGAAGCGCACAAAGCGCAGCTCGCCTCCTGCTACGCGTCCTGCCTGGAGACTGCCGCCGCGCATCATCTGGAGGCCATCGCGATTTGCTGCATCTCGACGGGCGTATTCCGTTTCCCCCGGCAAGAGGCGGCCGAGATTGCCATCCATACCATCCGCCAATGGCTGGACCGCCATCCGGCCACCTCCGTCTCGCAGGTGATCTTTGACGTTTTCCTGGACGCGGACCGCACCATCTATCAACGTCTTCTCTGAGGCGGGGCACTGCCTGCACCAGGCACGCCCGTCCCTGTACTATGGCGGCAACAGGGGTTGCCCTCCACCGCCTTGCAGTGATACGATAAGTCATATCCGGGGAGATCCCGCTAAGGAGGCAGCGCCGCTGACCTTCCCTAGCACCCCAATTCCAGTAAAGGAGCTGCCGCCATGCAGATTTCCACAAAGTTCACGATTGCCATCCATCTCCTCGCCGCCATTGCCTATTTCAGTGAAGGCTACCGCGTCACGAGCGAGTTCCTTGCGGGCAGCATCGGCACGAATCCCGTCATCGTCCGCGGCGTCATGCTGAAGCTGCGCGGTGCGGGGCTCATCGAGACGAAGCGCGGACCCGGCAGCATCCGGCTCCTTCGGCCGCTCTCTGCCATCACGTTCCTCGATGTCTACCGCGCCGTCGAGACGGGGAGCGGCAAGGCGCTCTTCCACTTCCACGAGCACCCGAACCCGCAGTGCCCCGTCGGCCGCAACATCCACCGCAGCCTCGACGGCATGCTCCTGGACATCCAGCAGCGGTTTGAGGCGGATCTCGCCAGCCACACTGTTGCCGACGTCCTCAATCGCATCCATGCTTGTGCAAGAAAAGAGGCATCCCCTGCAGCAACCTCAGCAGAAGCCTCCGAAGATATCCAAGCACCAAAGAAAGGTTGATGAAAATGAAAAAGGCTGACGGCTGTGAAGTCGTCAGCGGACCGCGCACTACAGGCGACGGCTACTACGAACGCTGCATCATCGCCATCGAGGGAAACCAGATCGAGCTTACGGTCTAAGCTCCGGTTCTCATCCCAGGCTTTGATATCAATCGCATCGTACGCAAAAAGCGGGACTGGCGCACGAGCAACTTGCTCGTGCGCCAGTCCCGTTTGCTTGTGTGCTTTACGCGACCGCCTCGCGGATCGCCCCCGTCGGACACTTGGCGAGGCAGGTCTTTTCCGTGCAGCCGGACGCCCGGCAGACGGATGTGTCGACGACGGCGAGGAAGCCGTCGATCTTGATGGCTCCGTGCGGACAGCTGCGCATGCAGAGACCGCAGCCGAGGCAGGCGTTCGGGCACGCCTTGCGCGCGGCGGGGCCTTTCGCGTGCGAGCGGCAGGCGACCTTGACGAGCGCGCTCGTGGGGAGCACCTGCATGACGCCCTGCGGGCAGGTCTCCTGGCACTTGCCGCAGCCCGTGCAGGCGAGCGTCTCGACGACGGGCAGGCCGTCCTGTCCCATGGTGAGGGCATCAAACGGGCAGGCGCGCACGCAGCTGCCGAAGCCGAGGCAGCCGTACTTGCACGCCTTCGCCCCGCCAGAGACGAGCTTCGCCGCAGCACAGTCCGCGACGCCCTCGTAGCGCGCGGCATCCTTCGCCGCCTGACCGCCGCGGCAGAGGACATGCGCCTTGCGCTCCTCGACGCTGCCCGCGTCCTTGCCCGTAAGCGCCGCGACCTTCGCCGCGACAGCGGCCTTGCCCGGCACGCAGAGGTTCGGCGCGACCTCTGGGTTCTCGACCACCGCCTCCGCGTATTTCGCGCAGCCCGCGAAGCCGCAGGCACCGCACTGGCCCTTTGGCAGCACGTCTTCCACCTCGGCGATGAGCGGGTTCTGCTGCATGTAGAATTTCCTGTCGGCGAGCGCGAGCACGATGCCGAAAAAGGCGCCGACACCCACGAGCACGACGACGATGAGAATGGCTGTTTCCGTAGTACTCATAACATCCTCCTTACATCATGCCCGAGAAACCGAGGAACGCGAGCGAGAGCATGCCCGCGAGCAGGAACGCGATGCCGATGCCCTCGAGCGGCTTCGGCACGGCG
>CACWQW010000052.1 GCA_902763085.1 Dongibacter bovis | reverse complement strand
GACGACGCCGCCCGCCACCATGCCGAGGAGCAGGAACGAGCTCAGGTAGTCGCGAGGCTCCATGAGCAGCCACATCGGCAGGACCGCCGCGATGAAGCAGTAGCCGAAGACGATGTAGCGCCACATCGTGACGTCGAAATAGAGCGGGAACTGCATGCCGACGGCGAACATTGCCGCGACGAGCACGACCGCCACGAGGAATTTCACGATACCGGACGGTTGCACCTTGCTGATGAAGACGCCGAACGCCATCGCGACGACGATGTAGAGCATGGAGATCGTCGCTGCCTGCGCGCCCGGCGTGTTGAGCGTGCCGCCGGCAGCGAAGCCGTTGAAGGTCTTGGCGATGATGTCGGCGAACGCGGCGATGACGAGCAGCGTGAAAAGCCAGCAGAAGAGCAGGAACAGGCGGCGGCCCGTCTCACCGACGTACTGCTCGATGAGCATGCCCATCGACTTGCCCTCGCTTTTAACGGAGGCGTAGAGCGCCGTGAAGTCCTGCACGCAGCCGAAGAAGGCGCCGCCGATGAGAATCCAGAGCAGTGCCGGCGCCCAGCCGAACATCGCCGCGATGATCGGCCCCGTCACAGGGCCCGCGCCCGTGATCGAGGAGAACTGGTGTGCAAAGACCGTGAACCGCGAGGCAGGCGCGTAGTCCTGTCCGTCGTTCTTGCGGACGGCCGGCGTCTTCGCGTTCGGATCGATGCCCCAGGTCCGCGCAAGCCAGCGCCCGTAGAGCAGGTACGCTCCCGCAAACCAGACGAGAGCGATCCCTATCAGTAACAAACCTGACATCATATATCCTTCCTTCCAGTACAAATGAATGCAAATAAAATACAATGCCCCGGAGAGGTCGTTCCTCTCTTGGATATTGTGTACTTGCTATTATATTCTCCTCGCCTTCATGTGTCAACATGTAAAGGAATGAATTTCTTTTCCTGGAAAGAGAAAAACATCCCCTGCAGCGCTCGCTGAGAGTGCTGCAGGGGATGTACTGCTCGAATTCGTCTTCGCGGTCACGCCTGCTGCGTTGCCGCCTTCTCCGCGTGCGCCTTCGCGCGCGCCGCTTTCCACTGCCAGACGCAGCGGTAGCCCTTGTGCATCTCCGGCAGCACGAAGCAACGGCAGCAGGAGATGCAGATGGAGCCCTCGCCGCCCGCAAGTGCCTTGCCGAGGAACTCCGGCTCGGCGATGAGGGCGCGGCCGAGGGAGACGAGCTCAAAGCCCGCACCGAGCACGCGCTCCATGTCCGTGAGCGAGCGCACACCGCCGACGAGGCTCATCGCCTGCTCGGGCACCGCTGCCTTGAGGCGCTCGCCCTCTGCGAGGTAGTAAAGCGTCGCATCCCGCGGCTGGTTGATGAAATCGACGCCTGAGAGCTCGACGAGCTCGACGCCGAGCTGATGAAACGCGCGCAGCATCGTGACCATGGCGTCATGGTAGCCGTCGTGGTCCTCGTCCTTCGTATCGAGGTTGATCTTGACGAGCACGGGGAAGTCCTCGCCGCACGCCGCATGGATGCCCTCGATGATCTCGCGCACGATGCGAAAGCGTCCCTCTACGCTCCCGCCGTAGTCATCCGTGCGCTGGTTGAACGTCGGATCGAGGAAGCGCGAGAGCAGGTAGGAGTGCGCGGCATGGAGCTGGACGCCGTCGCAGCCGGCGCGCTGGAGCCGCACCGCGGCGGCGATGAACTTCTGCTCGATGGCATGGATCTCCTCGATCGTGAGCGCGCGGGCATGGCGCCCCTTCTTGAGCGGGCGCGCGACGACGTCCGCGAGGTCGTCCTGATCGATGGCGCGCGGCCCCGCATGGGAGATCTGCGGGATGAACGTAGCACCTGCCGCATGGGCGATGGCAGTTGCGCGCGTAAACTGCGCGGCGAACGTATCGTCGTAGATGTTGACCTGGTTGCGATTCGCACGCCCGCGCGGGTCGACGCAGCAGTGTCCCGTGATGAGGGTGCCGATGCCGCCGCGCGCGAGCGTCTCATACATCGCATACTCCGCCTCCGTCATCCTGCCCGCGTCATCCGGCAGGAAGCTGTGGACCGCCGAGCGGATGACGCGGTTCTTGAGCGTGAGATGCCGCAGGTGCACAGGGGTTTCGATGATGCTCATGGATGCTTTCTCTCCTCTTTTTCCTCTCCTGCCGTGAGTGCCATACACAGAGCGGCTCCGGCAGTTTCTACATAGGGCACCTCTAAAAACTAGAGGTGCCCCATAGCAAAAGCCTCCTCCGCAAAGCGGAAAAGGCTTTCCTTTTCTCAGCGATCGACGCGCTCGATGGCGGCGCCGAGACCGACGAGCTTGCCGACGAGGTTGTCGTAGCCGCGGTCGATGTGATGGATGTAGCCGACCTGCGTCTCCCCCTCCGCGACGAGCCCAGCGAGCACCATGGCGGCGCCGGCGCGCAGATCCGTCGCCTTGACCTGGCAGCCCGTGAGCTTCTCGACGCCCTCGACGACCGAGGTGCGCCCGTCGATGCGGATCTTCGCGCCCATGCGCTTGAGCTCATCGACGTGCATGAACCGGTTCTCAAAGACCGTCTCCGTCACGAAGCCCGTGCCCTCCGAGACCGCGAGCATCGCCATGAACTGCGCCTGCATGTCCGTCGGGAAGCCGGGATACGGCATCGTCTTGATGTCGACGGCTTTCGTCTTGTGCGTGCAACGCACACGGATGCCGCTGACGTCCTCCTCGATCTCGACGCCCGCCTCCTTGAGCTTGGCGATGACGGGCTTGAGGTGCTCGCTGATGGCGTTCTCGACGTAGATATCGCCCCGCGTCATCGCCGCCGCGACCATATAGGTTCCCGCCTCGATGCGGTCGGGGATGATCGTGTAGTCGCGCCCGACGAGCTTCTTCGCGCCGTCGATCTTGATGACATTCGTGCCCGCGCCGCGGATCTTCGCGCCCATGACGTTGAGGTAATTCGCGAGGTCGACGATCTCCGGCTCCTGCGCCGGGTTCTCGAGGATGGTCTGCCCCTCCGCCATCGACGCCGCCATGATGATGTTCTCCGTCGCCCCGACGCTCGGGAAATCGAGGTAGATCTTCGTCCCCTTGAGTCCCGTAGGCGCCGTCGCCTCGATGAAGCCGTGGCCGATCTCGATGTGGGCGCCGAGCATCTCGAAGCCCTTGAGGTGCAGGTCGATGGGACGCGTACCGATGGCGCAGCCGCCAGGCAGGGAGATCTTCGCCTTGCCGCAGCGGGCGAGGAGCGGCCCCATGATGAGGAACGACGCGCGCATCTTCCGCACGAGGTCGTACGGTGCCTCGCAGCTGCCGATCGTCGAGGCATCGACGCGGAGCCGATGCTTTGCAGCATCAAAGTCCGCCGCCACGCCGAGCTTCCGGAGCACCTCCGTGATCGTCGCCACGTCCTCGAGCGCCGGCACCTCATCGAGCAGGCTCGGCGCCTCCTGGCCGAGCAGCGTCGCCGCGATGATGGGCAGGACGGCATTCTTCGCGCCGCTGATCTTGACGCGCCCTTCGAGCCGCCGCCCGCCATGTATAATCAACTTTTCCATTTAAGCAGTCGTTCCCCCTAAGAAATTGAAGCAGTCTTTTCTTATCTTATCATCAATCCCCGCCGTCTGGCAAGAGGACAGACACGGGAAGATCAGCCTTTCGCGGTGTGGTCGACCTTGAGCGTCGTGTGGATGACGTTGTCGATGATGTAGCGCGTCTCGAATTTCGACTGCCCGTCCGCTTTCGGTGCGTCCTTCTTCAGGAAGTCCACCTTGTGCGGCTTGCTCTTCGCGGCCTCCGCCGCGCGCTTTGCCGCCGCCGATGCCTCGCGCAGGACGCGTGCCTGCTCTTTCTCCGTGAGCGGCTGCGCTGCGGCGCCCGGCGCGATGATGATCTCGTTGTTCCGCCCCGTCTCCGCGAGCGCCTTGAGCTTGTCCGCCGTCGTCTGCGCCTTGTCGGCCTCGGACTGGAGGGCGGCGCCCGTCGTCTGCTGGAGCAGCATGAGCGGCGTCACGGGAATCATGCCGCCGCCGCGCACGTCGAGGCTCAGCGTGCCGTCGGGCTGTGCCTCCGGCACGGTGTAGGGAATGACGAGCGTCTCCTTCTCGCGGCGGTAGGGCTTGATCGTCGTCTTGATGTTGATTGTCTCGCCCGGGCGCACCGTCGTCTTGTCGGGCACGGCGGAGACGAGCGTCGCCGTCCGGCGGCCCGCCTCGACATTCACGTCGACGTTCACATCGATGATGTCCGCCTCTTTATCCGGGTCGGCGCAGATGAGCGCCATGGCCTGCATGAGCTCGCCCACGGCGATCTGCCCGACGTCCGTCGTGTTGTAGAACATGTTCTTCCGCACGAACTTCCCGTCCGACACGGCATTCGTGCGCACGGTGAACGCGAGCTCCGCCGTACTCTCGCCCAGGGAGTCGCTCGTCTTGCTCATCGCCGCGTAGGCGATGCCGGCGGAGAGCTGCGCGAGGTAGTCCTCATCGTAGGCGATGCGCGCGCCATAGGACTCCTCGCGTCCAAGCGAAGCGTCCTTGACGTGGATCTTGACGGGAACGACGGAGGGGAACTCGCCGAGGATGCCCGCGACGCCCGTCTCGCGGTCCTGGTTGATGCGGCCGATGATGTTGCCGACGTTCGCGATCTTCATGCCGTTGCTCTGCCCAGCGATCGTGCCGACGACCGTGGCGTCCGTCATGAAATAATTCACGTTGCCCTTGTGCAGGAACGGATGACCGAACGCGAGGACCTTGTTGCCGTCCATCGCGGTCACCGTGCCCGTCGCACCGACCGTGAAGTCGCCGCAGACGATGGCGACGCCCACGGCGCTGCCCGGCGCGAGGCTCGCATGATAGTCCGTCCCGGCGCCCTCCGCGCCGCCGACGGATGTCAGATGCGCGCTGCCGAGTCCGAGGCTCTTGCTGAGGAATTTCATCCCCGCCGTATCGAAGCCCGCGGCGAAGAGCTGCTGCTTCGGCGCGAGGCCTGTCGCGCGCCTGCCCTCCATCCGTGCCGCGTTCTGCGCGACGGCGTCCGCCGCGATCGAGGAATGGTGGGCCGGCAGGGAGGCGAGGGCCTCGGCGATGACGTCCTCGAACTTCTCCTCATGATGGACGCGCTCCGCTTCCGCCGCCTCTTCCGCCACGGCCTCCTTCCCGCCATTCGTCTCCTTGGCCTGCTGCTTTTCCTTATCTTTCAGGTATTTCTTGAGGTCGAACGTCTGGATGTGCGTCTTGTTCTTCGTGTCTGGCATGGACCAGAGCGGCAGCATCTCTTCGATAGGGGTGATGAAGAAGGTATAGGGCGTCATTTCCTTCAGACCCGCCGCCACAGCACCGACGAGCTTCCCGTCCACGTAGACGGGGCTGCCGCTCATGCCCTGCAGGATGCCGCCGGTCTCCTCGACGACGGGGCCCGATGCCTTCGCCATGATCATCGGCGTCGTGCCTTTGCCGTTCTCGAGCGTGCCGACGATATCCACGTGGAAATCGCGGATATCGCCCGAGGCGTCCACGACCGTGTACGCCGAGCCCGACATGCCCGGCACGATCTCGTCCGTCTGCCAGATCGCCGGCATGGCCAGCGCCGTCATCTGCACGCTCCCGCAGAGCAGCACCGTCAGACCAAGCCGCACCGCTCGTTTCAAATATGTATGCAAGAAGTTCACCCCACTCACTGTCATTTCATGATAGGCCGGATGCGGCGTACCGCATCCGGCCTATCCTCTCGAGTCTCGTTCATTATAGCATACTCCGCCCGCTGCGGCAGAGATATTTTTCAAAAAGGAGGCGAGCCGCATGAGGCGCGCCTTCCCCGCTCATTTCTTCAATACGACGATCGCCGAACCGATGCCGCGCTCCCGCCCGTCAGAGGGGGAGTTCAGCACCTGTCCACCCGCGACGAGCTCCGCGGAGCCACCACCGTCGAGGTTGAGCGCCTCTGTCGCTCCGAACGACTTGAGGAGCTGCGCCCACTCCGTGAGCGTGCAGCCGTGGGAGTTCGCCTGCCTGCCGTCCACGACGGCGAGCAGATACGTGCCACGCGTCGTCATCGCGATCGCGCTGCGCGGCTCGCGGTGGCGATCGATCTCATCGAGCTGCTCCTCTGACGTCGTGACGTGGACCGTGCCGTTTCTCACGAGGCAGGGACCGACGCTCACGAGCTCTTTCGCCTTGTTCCACGGATTCCCGAGCGTCTCGTCGATCTGCACGGCATCGCCGATGCGCACCTGGGAGTAGATATCCGCCGCACTGCCGTGCAGGGAGACGACGCAGCCATCCGCCGGGATGGCGGAGTTGCCGCTGCCGACCGCCGTCACGCGCCCGTCCACGACCGTGAGCTCGCGTCCGTAGTCATTCGTGCGCGTGCGCGCACCGTAATAGCGGTTGTAGAGGACGAGGCTGTCGCTGCCGCGCTCCACGTCGACGCCGCTGATGTACTGCGTGACGCCGCCGATGGTCACGGAGCCGCTGTACGTCACCGTACCGAAGTAGGGCCGCCCGTCCGGCAGGATGGCGAGCGCGCTGCGCGGGATATAGCCCGTGCCGACGATCGTGCCGTTCGTCTTCGTCACGCCGAGCAGGTCGCCGTTCCAGTTGAAGAAGGAGGCGTTGACAGCGGCGACGGCATTCACGCTGTCGGAGATGGCGCCGAGCGTCGCGAGTCCCGGCACCTGCCCCTTGGCGAGCGCGACCTTGAGCTGGTAGACGGAAGGATCGACGTCGAGGAAATACGCCGTGACCCAGCCGTCATTCTCCCAGACATGGTAGTCGAACCGCATGAGCCCCTTCGCGAGCTGCACGGCCTCCGTCCCCGCCGGCAGGTGCAGCGCCTCCGCGGCCTTCCGCGCGTCAGCATCGCTCACGGACGATGTGGGCTTCGCGGCGGCGGGCTTCGTCTGCGCCGAGGTGGCCGGCTTCTGCGCCGGCTTCGCGCCTGCTGCCCTATCCGTGAGGTCGAGATAGAGGCGCGGCGGATTCTTCAGCTGGCCGACGCTCGCCCGGCAGCCTGCCGCGAGCGTCACGACGACGCGCACCTCATCTCCCGCAGCGGACCAGCGCACGCTCTTCACACGCTTGCCGTGGAACGACGGCTGCGCGAGCGCCTGCTTTGCCCGTGCCCCCTTGAGCACGAGCGTCACGCGCTTGCCGTCTGCGGCGGTATCGAGCTCGTAGTCAGAGGCCGCCGAGAGATCGAGCACCACGCGGTCATGCGTCTCTCCAGAGTGGAACCGCATGCCGCCGAGCTGCGGCGCGGCCAGCGCCGCACCTTCGAGACACACCAGCAGCACCGCTGTCAGGAGGAATCCTCTCGCTCGCTTCATCCAATACATCTGCCCCATATCCTTCCTTGGGAAGCACTGACGCGTTCAGCACTTCTCCTAAAACGCAAACAAGAGACTGCGTCACCTCGAACCAGGAGCATGCGCAGTCTCTGCACTCCATCCCTGCCGAACGGAGCATCACTCATTTTTACTGGATGCGCCCGCCAGAGCGGCCTGCGCCCTGGCCTTCGCCTCGACCTGCGGCCGCAGCTGTTTGTAGAGCAGGTCGCCGAGTCCGATGCCGCCGGCCTCCGCCATCTGCTTCGTCATCTCGCTGTCGCGCATATCCTCAAAGATCTTCGTCGCGTTGTCCTCGCCGAAGAGTCCGCCCTCGTGCACCGTCGAGCGCATCTGGCGGTACATCATGTTGAGGAACATCGCCTCGAAGCCCTCACAGGCCTTCCTGAGCGCCTTGTCCTGCGCGGCGGCCGCGGCGTCGCCGCTGCCCGCTGCGGCGGCGTTGCGCGCATCCTGCGCGCTGCGCTTCGCCTCCTCGAGCATGCGGTCGAATGAGGCGGACGATGCCTGCGCCTGTGCCGATGCGGCTGACGTATTCTGCTGTACCATCGCTATTGGCTGAATCTGCATGAACTCACGTCCCTGTCTTTTTCGAAATTCCTATCAAATGAGCTCGAGCTCCGCGTGGAGCGCGCCGCTCGCCTTCATCGCCTGCAAAATGGAGATCGTGTCGCGCGGCGTCGCGCCGACAGCATTGAGCGCGCCGACGATATCGCTGACATTCGCCGTTGCCGGCAGGACGATCGTGCTGCTCGAGCTGTCCTTGACCTTGACATTCGTATTGTTCGCGACGATCGTGCTGCCGTAGGAGAGCGGATCGGGCTGGCTCACGTCCGCGCGCTTCTGCACGTGGATGGAGAGACCGCCCTGCGTGATGGCGCACTCATCGACGGAGACGTTGCCGCCCATGACGATCGTGCCCGTGCGCTCGTTCATGACGACCTTGGCGATCGCGTCCGGCACGACGGGCAGCTCCTCGAGGCTCGCCACGAACCCGACGACGTTGCCGCGGTAGTAGGCGGGAATCGAGATGTCGATACGACCGGGATTCGAGGCATGCGCGATGCCGCCGAACTGCGCGTTGATGCTCGAGACCATGCGCGCCGCCGTCGTGAAGTCCGGCTGGGAAAGCGAAAGGGAGATCGTGCCGTCCTGCCCGATCTCGTCCTCGACGCTGCGCTCGACGATCGCGCCGTTCGGCATGAGTCCTGCCGTCGGGAAATTCTTCTGCGCCTTGTTGCCGCCGCGGCCCGCGACGAAGCCGCCCGTCGAGACGGCGCCCTGCGCGACCGCGTAGACCTCGCCGTTGCCCGCGCGCAGCGGCGTCTGCACGAGCGTGCCGCCCTGGATGCTGTCCGCGTCGCCGATGGAGGAGACCGTCACATCGATGGCGTCGCCCTCGCGCACGAACGGCGGCAGCGTCGCCGTCACCATGACGGCGGCGACGTTATCCGGCTTGAGCGAGCTCGTATCAATGGCGACGCCGAAGCTCTTGAGCATGTTGCCGATGCTCTGCACCGTCTCCTTGACCTTGTTCGAGTCGCCCGTGCCCGCGAGACCGACGACGAGCCCGTAGCCGACGAGCTGGTTGCTGCGCACGCCCTGCACCTTCGCGATGTCCTTGATGCGCGTGACCGAGCTATCCGCCGAGGCGGAGAGCGGCGTCAGCGACGTCAGGCAGAGCGCTGCGAGCGCCCCCGCACAGAACTTTTTCCATGAAACCATATGAAGGAACCTCCCCGCCCCCCGCCGGGAGCCAACTGCATCAGAAAAGGATATTGAAGATTTGCGTGAGGATGCCCTGCCGCTGCTTGGCGTTGAGCGGCCCCTTGCCGTCAAAGCGCACCGTCGCATCCGCGATCTTCGTCGACGGAATCGTGTTGTTCGCCGTCACATCGTCCTGGCGGCAGACGCCGCGGAACGTGATCTTGTGCTCGTCGCGGTTCTGCCAGATGGACTGCGTGCCCTCAACGACCATGTTGCCGTTCGGCATGACCTGCGTGACCGTCACCGTGACGTTGCCCGCGACTTTATTCGTATCCGATTTCGATCCTGACGCGGAGAACGAGTCCGAGCCGCTCGCGCTCGCCGCCTTGAGGAAGTCAAAGATCCCCACCCCTGCCGTAAGCGAGGTACTGCCTTTTTTGCTGTTGGAACTGCTCTTCGAGGTCGTCGTCGTCGTCGACTCGCTGATGACGATGGTCAGGATATCGCCGACATTGCGCGCCTTGCGGTCTGCAAAGATATTGTAGGACATCCCATCGTCGCTCCAGAGCGAGCGCGCTTCCGCGGGCTGCATCCAAAGTGCCGCCGCTGCGACGAGCAGCCCCGCTGCCATCCATTTCTTCATTGTCATCCCTCGTTTCCTGTTTCCTCGCCATCCTGCCTGCCGAAACAAGCGCGTCTCAATCATCGCTGCCGACCTGCACCGTGTGCGCGTCGAGTACGGTTCCCATCAGAACCTTCGCGGAGCGCGCGTTGCGCACGCGGATGCGCTCGCCGATGCGGCCGCGCTGCAGCGCGACGCCCTCGGCTTTCACCTCGATGCCTTTGTAGCGCGTCACGAGCGTCACGGGGTCGCCCGCCTCGAGCACGCGCGCCGCCTGCAGCACATCAGCGGAGAGCGGCGTTCCCGTTTTGAGGAAGCGCGCGGGCACGCGGCCCGCCACCTCGGCGAGCTCCTTCAGGTAGACGGTGCCGGCGTCCTCTACAGTGATGTCCGCCTGGCGCACATCGTCGGCGCCGATCTTCTGATCCGGGCGCAGGTCATGCGCGGCTGTGAGCACCGTATCATAGACCTCAACGCGATAGTAAAGAATCGCGCGGCGATAGAGTTTTCCATCGACATAGACGCGCACATGCACCGGCGTCTGCCGCCCGTAACGGATCACCCCCGGCACCTCAACCTCGCAGATGAGCGCGCCCGCGGGCGCGTGCATCGCCGCCACGGCGCGCGTGAGCGTCAGCGTATG
>CACWQW010000051.1 GCA_902763085.1 Dongibacter bovis | reverse complement strand
GCTATAAGACACCCGAGGAGTGCTTTAGGGAAGAAATGCTTGCAGCACTTACTGCATAAAGGTTCGCCGGGTGTTCAACTTATTATTGCAATTCGGGAACTTTTTTAGATTTTTATATGGCGAGGTCAAACACAGCCCATTTCTCCCCGAAGAGAAGCTCAGAACCGGAACTTGCCCGCCTGCTTCTGCATGTCTTCTGCCATGTGGCTGAGGTCTTGGCTCGAGGCCGAGATCTCTTCCATGGAGGCGGACTGTTCCTCGATCGCTGCCGAGATGCTCGAGATGTTGTCGCTGACCTGCTTCGTCACGGCCTCGGCGTCCTCGGCGTCCTTGAGGACGCGCATCGTCGCGCCCGCCACGGAGTCCGCCTGCGTCGCAGCGTCCTTGACGAGGCTGTCGACCTGGGCGATGTGGTCGACGATCTCCTTGAATTTCTCGCCGGCGGCCTGTACGGCGGCGTGGCCGCTCTCGACGGCGTCG
Organism: Dongibacter bovis; assembly: GCA_902763085.1. Classification (GTDB taxonomy): domain Bacteria; phylum Bacillota; class Negativicutes; order Selenomonadales; family Selenomonadaceae; genus Selenomonas_C. Next base: position 15,262 of record CACWQW010000051.1, on the reverse strand, counting down.
GCGCCCGCGTTCATCGTCTCGACGGCGTGCGTCGTGCCGTCCTGGAGCTTGCCGAGCGTCGTGGCGATCTCCTCTGCCGCCTGCTGCGACTGCTCCGCGAGCTTGCGGACTTCGTCAGCGACGACGGAGAAGCCGCGGCCTGCCTCGCCCGCGCGCGCCGCCTCGATGGCGGCGTTGAGCGCGAGGAGGTTCGTCTGCTCGGCGATGCCCTGGATCGTGCCGATGGCCTCGCCGATGTGCGCCGAGCCCTGAGCGAGCTGCGAGACGGCGTCAGCGGCCTCCCGCACGGTCGCGCGAATGGTCTCCATCTGGGAGACGGCACCCTCGATGCCCGAGGCGCCGTCGCTCGCCGCGCTGCCCGCCTTGCCGGAGACGTCGCTGATCGTCTTGCTCGCGTCGGCGATGCCCGCGACCTGGTCGGTCATCTCGCGCATGTTGCCGACGACGTGGTCGAGCGCCTCGCTCTGCCTGCCCGCCGAGGCCGAGATGTCCGCGACCTGCTCCGCCGCATGGGTGATGGTCTGCGCGACCTGCTCGACGCCCTGGCTCATCTGGCCGGACGCTTCGCTCACGTTATCCGAGGAGTGCTTGAGGTGCTGCAGCACGTCCCGGAGGTTCTCCGTCATCTGCGCGAAGGAGTGCGTCAGGTCGCCAATCTCGTCGTCCGACTGCGCCTCGATGTGCATGTCGCGCAGGTCGCCGCCCGCAAGCTGTCCCGCCGCGCCCTGCAGGCTGCGCAACGGCGCCGTGATGAGTGTGGCGATGCGCATCGTCGCGAGGAAGACGATGGCGAGCATCACGAGCAGCACGATGCCGAGGACCCAGCGCAGGTGCGTGACGGACGCCATCGCCTCCGACTGGTCGATGATCGTCACATACTGGTAGCCCGTCTTGTCCGAGCGGTAGGTGCTCACGAGTTTCCCCTCGCCGTCGATCGTCATCGCCTGCGGCTTGTCCGTGCGCAGCTCCTCCGTGCTGAGGTCGCCGAGCTCCGCCTCGCTGAGCTTGGTAAACGCCTTATCCGGGTGCTGCGGGTCGGCGATGATGACGCCGTCGCTGTCGAGCAGCACGATGTAGCCCGTCTCGCCGACTTTGATCTGCCCGATCATGTCCGTGATGACCGGCAGGTCGATGTTGAGCCCGAGCACGCCGCGCGGCGTGCCGTCCGCACCCTTGACCGTTGCAAAGATGCCGACGGTCGGCGTGCCCTTCGAGGTCTTGAACGGCTTCGTGATGCGCACGGCGGACGTGTCCTTCATGCTCTCCGTGTACCAGTCGCGCTTGCGGGAGTCGTAGCCCTTCTTGCGCTTGATCGCGGGGTACTGCAGGTAGCCGCCGTCCGTCGTGCCGTAGCTGATGACGGAGACCGTGCTCTTATTCGCCTGGCCGAACCGCTCGAAGAGCGCGTATGCCTGCGCCTCGAAGCCACCTTTCGCCGCGGGGTCCATGGCGATCATACCCGTGTCGTCCGCCGCGCCATCCATGTACTTCGTGATGTCGCCGCCCTGCTTGAGCAACGGGTCCTCCGCCATGTTGACGAGCCCGTCGCGCAGGCCGGAGAGGAAAAGATCCATCCCGTTGTCGACCTGTGCCGCCTGCAGGTTCGCTTCCTGCTCGTAGCTATCGAGCGCGTTGCTCCGCAGAATGCCGTTGAGGACGATGCCGAGCACGAGGAACGCCACGACGAAGAGTCCTCCCACCGAGAAGAGGATTTTCTGGCGCACGTTCATGCCCCCGAACCAATTTCCCATATTTTTATACCTCCTTCACCATATTTCCTAAAAAGAGTATAACAAAAAACAGGCAATCGCACAACTAATTGCCTGTTTTTTTCTGAATCAATCATCGATTCCTTTTATACGGAAACGAGCGCCAGGAGGGCGAAGGATTTCTCTCAGCGTACGCTCATCTTCTGCGCAGGACCGGTGCGGCGCCCGGCTCAGCGCCGCTGCAAGAGGTGGCGGCGCAGGCGCGCGAGGTTCTTGAAGATGCGCAGGCCGAACGCGAAGAGGGCGACGAAGTAGAGGTCGATGCCGAGGCGGTCGCCGAGAAAGACGAGCAGCGCCGCCATGAGCGCGTTCGAGAAGAAGCCGCTGAGGAAGACGCGGTCGTCGAATTTCCCGTCCGCCGCCGCGCGCACGCCGCCGAAAACGGCGTCGAGCGCCGCGAGCAGGGCGACGGAGCAGAGGTGCGCGTACGCCACGGGGACCGTGACGGGCGCGAGGAAGCCGAGGGCGAGGCCGGCGAGCAGCCCGAGGAGAGGCAGGATCATGGTGCCGCCTCCTCTGCCGGTGCCGCTTGCGCGTACGTATAGGTGAGGCTGCCCTTGTAGGCGGGAATCTCGACGTCCTGCGCCTCGCGGATGTCGAGCTCGATCCCCCAGACCTTGAGCGTGTCGGCGACGCCGCCGCGCATCTTGAGCGCCTGTACGAGTGCCGCGGTGTCGCCGATGGCGCGCACCTCAAACGGCGGCGCCGAGCGCACGTTGTTGACGGAGAGCGTCGGCCCTGCGCAGCGGATCTCAGACGTCCCCGTGAGCCGCTGCCCGTTGATGGAGAGTGCCTCCGCGCCCGCCGCGCGCAGCTCGTTGATGACCTTTAAGAGGTCGTCGTCGTGGATGAGGTAGAGGTTCGGGTCCTCGCCCGCCCGCGCCTTCCGGCTGCTGTCGTCGAGGCGCACGATGACGCCGGGCCCGACGAGCGGCGTGAGGCCCGCGCGCATGCGGACCTCTTCGTCCGCGCCCGTCTCGCCCCCGCTCTTGAGCGCGGCGAGTTCCTGCTTGAGCTGGTCACGCTCTTTCTCCGTCTCCGTGAGGCGCGTCGAGAGATCTTCCGCACGCTGCATGGGGACGCTCGCGCGCGTGTCCGCCGTCGTCCGGAGCTGGACGGCGAGCAGGAAACCGAGCGTGAGCGTCGCGAAGGCGAGCGACCAGCTGCCTTTCCGTAGTTCGATCATAGATTCCTTCCTTTGCCAATATCATGCCAATATCAAAATCTCCGCCGCCGCTTCTCATCCTGGGGAGCGGCGGCGGAGAGTGCCTGCCCTGCCCGGCATCTCTACTGCCGGAACTTGATGAACGGGCTCGTGTAGGTGAAATCGACGTATTCGACGGGATAGGGGTTCACCTTGAGGTCGTCGAGGAAGCCCTGGGTGAGGGTCGCCTTTTCCTCGATGCGCTCAAACGCGCCGAGGCGGATCTGCACGGCGCCCGTCGTGTAGGCGACGACGTAGCCGGGGCGCAGCAGCGTGATCTCTGAGATCTGGTTCAGCGCGTCCGCACCGAGGAGGTCGAGGAACGCGAGCATCTGCTGCACGTTCTCGTCCTCGACGGTGTCACCGATGTATTTCCCCTGGATCTTGCCGCCCGTGATGAGCGGGAGGCGCTGGCCGACGAGCGCCTTGTGCACGGAGATGATCCGCCCCGTGCGGTCGAGATCGGCGTAGCCGTAGTCCGCCGCGACGGTCGCGACGAGCGTGCGCTCGCGGATGTGGATGTCGAGACCGTCCGGCAGGCTGCGCCGCACCGCCGCCTCCTCGATGCGCAGGTCGCTCTCGAGGCGGTGCTTGATCTCATCCGTCTGCAGGCGGAAGAGCGGCTCGCCCTTGTGGATATCTGCGATGCGCCAGATGTCCTCCTCCTTGAGCGTCGTCATGCCATCGACGGAGATGCGCTCGAGGACGAAGAGCGGCGAGTAGACGACGATGAGGAGGAGCGCCGCCACGGCCGCGAGCACCGCGACGCCTTTGACGAGGCGGCGCGGACTGCGCCGACGCGGCGCGTCCGTCCCGTTCTGCTCCTCCATCGTTTTCCCGCCTTTCCCTGTTTCCTCGTTCCTGCCGCAGCGCGTACGCCGCCTCTCCTAAAGGCACTACGCCGCCGCGCGGGTATCCCCGCGCCGCAGCCCTTCCCTTACTTCCGGTAGCCTGCCATCGCGAGGATGCGCTCACAGAGCTCCGGGAACTCGATGCCCATGGCGCGCCCCGCGTCCGGCACGAGCGAGAGCTCCGTCATGCCCGGGACGGAGTTGACCTCGATGACGTAGGGCGTCTCGTCCTCGCTGAGCATCATGTCGACGCGCGCGACGCCGCGGCAGCCGCACGCCGTGAACGTCTTCACTGCGAGCGCCTGGATCTCCTTCGCCTTCGCGTCGGAGAGCGGTGCCGGGATGATGTGATGGGACGCGCCCTTCGTGTATTTGCTCTCGTAGTCGTAGCGGCCCGACTCCGTCGTGATCTCGATGATGGGGAACGCTTCCTTCTTCTCCGCATCGCCCCAGACGGCGACGGTGAGCTCGCGCCCCCGGATGAACTGCTCGACGAGCACCTCGTCGTTGTAGCGGAACGCGTCGGCGAGCGCCTTCTTGAGATCCGCCGCCTGCTCGACGATGTAGACGCCGATCGAGGAGCCCTGCGAGGCCGCCTTGACAACGACGGGCAGGCCGAAATCGCGCTCGATCTCCGCTGCGAGGTCGCGCTCTTTCGTCTCGAACGCCTGGTACGTGTGGGAGCGCGGCGTCGAGATGCCCTCGGCGACGAAGACGCGCTTCGAGGCCGCCTTGTCCATCGTGACCGCCGCCGCGAGCACGCCCGATCCCGTGTAGGGGATGCCGAGCATGTCGAGCGTGCCCTGCAGCACGCCGTCCTCGCCGAATTTGCCATGCAGCGCGTTGAAGACGATGGCGGGGTCCGCCTCCTTGATCTCCTCGGCGAAGGTCTCCGGATGGAGCTCCATGCCGACGGCGGGATAGCCCTTCGACTGCAGTGCCTTCAGGATGGCCGTGCCCGTCTGGCGGGAGATGGCGGCTTCCGTGGACGTGCCGCCCATGATGACGACGATGTTCTTCTTTTCCATTGATGAAATATCTCCTTTTGCTGGCTGTCCCAGCCTGATCCTGCGCGCTGGCGCGCTGTGCTTTCCCCCTGGCCTCTGCCGGTCCGGCGTTCAGGCGTCCTCGCCGAGCAGGGCGACGAGCTCCTCGCCGCTCCGGTAGATGTCGCCCGCGCCCATCGTGATGATGAGGTCGCCTGCCTGCGCAAGCTCCTTGAGCTTCGCCGCGACGTCTTCGCGGCGCGGCACGTAGATGACGTGCGCGCCCGTCTGGCGCTCGACCTCCGCCTTGATCGTCTCGCCGCTCACGCCCGCGATCGGCGCTTCGCCCGCGCTGTAGACGTCGGTGAGCACGAGGAGGTCGGCGTCAGAGAATGCCGTGCCGAACTCTTTCGCGAGGAGCTGCGTGCGCGAGTAACGGTGCGGCTGGAACGCGCAGATGAGGCGCCCGGGCTTCGTCTCGCGCGCCGCGCGCAGCGTCGCCTTGATCTCACTCGGATGGTGCGCGTAGTCGTCGACGACCCAGACGCCACCGACGTGCCCCTTCGTCTGGAAGCGGCGCTTCGCGCCGTGGAACGCCGCGAGGCCCGCCGCCATTTTATCGAACGGCACGCCGAGCGAGAGGCCCGTCACGATGCAGGCGAGCGCGTCGAGGACGTTGTGGCGGCCCGGGATGTTGAGCGTGACGTGGCCGAGCGTCTCCGCGCCGTGCACGACGTCGAACACGATGCCCTTGCCCTCCGTGCGGATGTCCTTCGCCTGGTAGTCCGCCGCGTGGTCGATGGCGTAGGAGAGGTACTTGCGATCGATGGTCTTCGCGATGGCGCGCAGGTTCTCGTTGTCGAAGCAGAGGACGGCGTAGCCGTCCTGCGCCGCCGTGTTCTCGATGAACTGGCGGAACGCCTGGATGATGTTCTCCATCGTACCGTAGTGGTCCATGTGGTCGTCCTCGACGTTCGTGACGACGGCGATGTAGGGATGGAGCTTGAGGAAGGTGCCGTCGCTCTCGTCCGCCTCCGAGACGAGGTAGTCGCCCGTGCCCGTCTCCGCGTTCGTGCCGAGGTCCGGCACCTCGCCGCCGACGACGATCGTCGGGGAGACGCCTGCGGACTTCAGTGCGACGCCGAGCATGGAGGTCGTCGTCGTCTTGCCGTGCGAGCCCGCGACGGCGATGCCCTTGTACTCGTTGACAAGCGCCGCGTTGATGTCCGAGCGGTGGAGCTTCGGGATGCCGAGGTCGCGCGCTGCGAGGACCTCCGGGTTGTCGTAGGGGATGGCGGTCGAGACGACGATGGCGTCGGCGCCGCGCACGTTCTCCGCGCGCTGACCGCCGAGCGTCACGCGCGCGCCGAGCTTCCTGAGGTTTTCGATGATGCCGGAGTCCGCGCGGTCGGAGCCCGTGACGGTGTAGCCGAGCTCGCAGAGGATCTTTGCGAGCGGGCTCATGCCGGCGCCGCCGATGCCGACGAAATGGATGGTATGGATGCCTTTGAGTTCTTTCAGGTCTTTACGCACTTTTCTTCCTCATTTCTCTGTCAATGTGACGCGATGGAGAGCACGAGCTCCGCGATGTCCGCCGCTGCCTGCGGGCGCCCGAGCTGGCGGCTCGCCTCCCGCATGTGCGCGAGCTTCTCTGGCTCTGAAAGGAGTTCCGTGAGCACCGAGGCGAGCCGCTCGCTCGTGAGCTCGCGGTCGAGGATCACGCGCGCCGCCCCCGCTGCCTCGAGCGCGCGCGCGTTGTGCTCCTGGTGGTTCTCCGCCGCGTAGGGGTACGGCACAAGGATCGCGGGGATGCCGCGCGCCGTGAGCTCGGCGAGCCCCGTCGCGCCCGCGCGGAAGATGGCGAGGTCCGCCATCGCCTGCGCCTGCGGCATGTCGTAGAGATAGGGCACGACCTTGATGTGCGGCGAGGCCGCGAGGTCGACGCCCGCCTCCGCGAGGCGTTTCTGCTCCGCCTCGTACTCGCCCTTGCCCGTCGCGAGGAGGAACTGCACCTCCCGGTGGTGCTGCGCCTCCTTGAGCACGCCGACCATCGCGCGGTTGATGGCGCGCGCGCCGCGGCTGCCGCCCGAGACGAGCACGACGCGCGCGTCAGGCGAGAAGCCATACGCACGGAGGCCATCCTCGCGGCGCGCCGTGAGGACCTCGCGGCGGATGGGGTTGCCCGTGCAGACCGTCTTGCCCGCGGGGAAGTGCCGGAGCGCCTCCTCCGTGCCTGCCGCGATCTTCGTGACGAAGCGCGAAAGGAGCTTGTTCGTGATGCCCGGTACGACATTCTGCTCCTGGATGAGCGTCGGCACGCCCGCGAGGCTCGCCGCGAGCAAGATGGGGCCGCAGACGTAGCCGCCCGTGCCGATCGCGGCGTCGGGGCGGAACTCCTTCACGAGGCGCGCCGCCTTGCCGACGCCGACGAGCGCCTTGCCCGCGCGGCGGAGGTTGTCGAGCGTGAAATGACGCTCGAAGCCCTGCAGGTCGATGGTCGCAAACGGCAGCCCTTCCTTCGGCACGATGTCTGCCTCGAGGCCGCGCCGCGTGCCGACGTAGAGGAACTCCGCCTCCGGCACGCGCTCCTTTATGGCGCGGATGATGGTGATGGCGGGGTAGATGTGACCGCCCGTGCCGCCGCCCGATACGATGATCCTCACGCTGCGCCTCCGTCCTTGACCGTCCCGCTGCTCTCGCTCACGGCATGCGGCAGCGCACACACGAGGCGCTTGAAGTCGCGGCCGCGCTGCGCCATACCGTCGTACATATCGAAGCTCGCGCACGCCGGCGAGAGCAGCACGACCTCGCCCTCATGTGCGCACGCGTGTGCGAGCTCGACGGCGCGCGCCATTGAGTAGCCCGCCGCATAGATCTGCTCCTCGGGGAAGCCCGCCGAGCACGCGGCATCGCGGAACCTCATCGCCGCGTCGCCGATGAGGATGAGCGCATCGACGCGCTCCTTCACGAGCGCCATGAAGTCCGTGAGGTCCGTCATCTTGTCGTCGCCGCCCGCGAGCAGCACGATGTGCTCGAACGTCTGGAGCGCCTTGACCGCCGAGTCCGTATTCGTCGCCTTGGAGTCGTTGTAGTACGGCACTCCGTCGACCGACGCGAAGTACTCGATGCGGTGCTCGACACCGTGGAACGAGCGCAGCACGGCGCGCATCGCCTCCGGCGCGCAGCCCGCGAAATAGGCGAGCGCGATCGCCGCGAGCGCGTTGGCGACGTTATGCGGCCCCTTGATGCCGAGCTCGTCTGTGGTCACGAAGGATACCTCTTTGCCGCCCGTGCGCAGCACGAGCCTGCCGCCTGCGACGCAGGCGCCCTCTTTGAGCTCCTCCTGGCGGCTGAAATAGCAGACGCGCACGCCCGCCGGCACGCGCTCCGCCATGCCGCGCGTGCGCGGATCGTCGTAGTTGAGCACGACAAGGTCGCCCGCCGTCTCCTCGCGAAACAGCCGCTCCTTCATCGCCTGGTAGACGTCCATCGAGCCGTGGCGCAGGATGTGGTCGGGCGTCACGTTGAGCACCGCCGCCGCGTGCGGGTGGAAATGCTGCGTCGCCTCCATCTGGTAGCTCGAGATCTCCGCCGCGATGGCGCCGCCCGCGCCGACGCGCAGCGCCTCCTCCGAGAGCGCGATGCCGATGTTGCCGCCGACGCCCGTCTTCTCCTCGCCGTACTTCGTCTTGAGCAGGAGGCCGAGCAGCGTCACCGTCGTTGTCTTGCCGTTCGTGCCCGTGACGGCGTAGAAGGGCGACTGCGCGAGATCACCTGCGAGCTCGACCTCGCTGATGACGCGGATGCCGCGGCGCTGCGCCGCCTGGATGAGCGGGATGCGCACGGGCACGGCGGGCGCGCAGACGACGAGGTCGATATCTTCGAGGAGCGTCTCCTCCTGCGGGCCGAAGACAAGGCGGACGCCCGCCGCGCGCAGCGGCGCGAAGTCCTCCTTGAGGTCTTTCTCCGCCTTGGCGTCGGAGAGCGTGACCTCCGCGCCGAACTTCCTGCCGATGAGCGCCGCCGCCGTGCCGCTGACGCCCGCACCGACGACGAGCATGTGTTTCGCTTCAAACATTTCCTTTTCCTCCTGTCAGTGCGCGATGAGCGAGAGCCCGAGGACGCTCGCGAGGAGCCCCACGCACCAGAACACCGTGACGACCTTCCACTCCGACCAGCCGCCGAGCTCGAAATGATGATGGATCGGGCTCATGCGGAACACGCGTTTTCCCGTCGTCTGAAAGGAGATGACCTGGATGATGACGGAGAGCGCCTCGCAGACGAAGACGAAGCCGATGACGACGAGCAGGAGCTCCGTATGCGTGAGGATGCCGACCGCCGCGAGCGCGCCGCCGAGCGCGAGCGAGCCCGTATCGCCCATGAAGACCTTCGCCGGGTGTGCGTTGAACCGCAGGAACGCGAGGCACGCCGCCGCCATCGCCACGCAGAAATACGCGAGATCCCCGTGCCCCGTGAGCACCGAGACGACGGCGAACGCGCTCGCGGCGATCGCGACCGTACCGGCGGCGAGGCCGTCGAGGCCGTCCGTGAGGTTCACGGCGTTCGACGTGCCGACGAGCACAAAGAGCACGAGCGGATAGTAGAGCACGCCGAGGCTGACATTCGCATCGAGGCCCGGAATCCAGACGTCCGTATCGATGCCGAGCACCTGCGTCGCGACATACATCGTGACGACGGCGATGAGGATCTGCCCCGCGAGCTTCTGCCGCGCCTTGAGCCCGAGGTTCCGCTTCTTTACGACCTTGATGTAGTCATCGAGGAAGCCAAGCACGAAATGGCCGAGCATGATGAAGACCGCGAGCAGTACCTCTGGCGTCCACGGCGCCGCCGCGAGCGTGCCGAGCGTGATGCCGAGGATGATCATGATACCGCCCATCGTCGGCGTGCCGCTCTTCTTCTGATGGCTCTTCGGCCCCTCCTCGCGGATGCTCGTGACGAGCACGAACCCTGCGGCGACGATGGCCGCGATCAAAACATGCTGTAACATTCCATTCCACCCTTATATCTATCCGTCATGCGCCCGCCGCCCAATCCGACCGCGGACACCCGCACGGGAAATCGCGCCGCGCCTCAGAGCAGCTCGATGATCTTTTCCATCTTCATGCCGCGCGAGCCCTTGAAGAGCACGGCGTCGCCCGGCTGCAGGATCCCCTTGAGGATGCGCGCGGCCTCCTCGTGGCTCGCGGCCGTGTAGACGGCCTCCATGCCGGCGCCGCGCGCGCCGTCCGCGATGGCCTCGCCCATCTCGCCGCGCGTGACGAGCGCGGTGAACCCGTGCGATGCGACCTCGCGGCCGACCTCCTCATGCGCCTTCTTCGCGATGGGGCCGAGCTCGAGCATGTCGCCGAGCACGGCGATCTTGCGCCCCTTCCTGAGCTCCGCGAGCGTCTCGATGGCCGCCTGCATGGACATGGGGCTCGCATTGTAGGCGTCGTTTATGACCTCGTAGCCCGCGACGTGCTCGACCTCGAAGCGCATCTTCGTCGCCTCGAGGTGCGTGAGCCCCGCCGCGATCTCCGCGGGCGTCAGGGAGAGCGCGAAACCGCAGGCGATCGCCGCGAGCGCGTTCTCGACGTTGTGGCGGCCGACCATCGCGATCGTATAGTCGTGCGTCTCGCCCGCATACGTCACGGCGAACGTCGTCTTGCCCGCCGCCGTGCGGATATCGGCGCCCTTGACGTCCGCGCTCTTTTCGAGGCCGAACGTCAGCACGCGCACGCCCGCGCGCGCCTTTTCACGCATGGCGGCGACATAGGCGTTGTCCGCGTTGAGGATGACCGTGCCGCCCGCGCCGATGGCCTCGACGAGCTCCGCTTTCGCCTTTGCGATGTTCTCGAGCGAGCCGAGGAGCTCCATGTGCGTCTCGCCGACATTCGTCACGATGCCGATTGAGGGATCGGCGACGGGCGCGAGCGCCTCGATCTGGTGGAAGCCGCGCATGCCGATCTCCACGACGGCCGCCGTATGCTTCTTCCTGAGGCCGAGCAGCGTGAGCGGCAGGCCGATCTCGTTGTTGAAATTCGCCTGCGTCTTGAGCACGGGGCCGCGCGCGGAGAGCACCGCGGCCGTGAGGTCCTTCGTCGTCGTCTTGCCGTTCGAGCCCGTGATGGCGACGACGGGCAGCGTGAAGCGCTCGCGCCACGCGTGCGCGAGCTGCTGATAGGCCGCGAGCGTGTCCGGCACGAGCAGCACGTCCGCGCCCTCAATGCCGGCGTATTTCTCACTCGGGCAGGCGTCGCTGAGCAGGACGCCCGCCGCGCCCGCCGCCACGGCATCCGCCGCGAAATCCTCGCCGTTGAACCGCTCGCCCTTGAGCGCGAGGAAGAGCGCGCCCGGCTCGATCTTGCGCGTATCCGTCACGACCTCTGCGAACGAGGTCACGCGCACATCGCGCACCGCGAGCACGGCGTGCGTCGCGTCCAGGACTTCCTTTACCGAAAACATCACGCCTGCTCCTTTCCGAGCTTTGCGGCGATCGCTGCGCGCGCCTGCTCCTTGTCATCGAAGTGGATCGTCTTGTCCCTGAGAATCTGGTAGTTCTCATGACCCTTGCCGAGAATCACGACGATGTCGTCTTTCTCCGCGAGCTCGACGGCGCGGAAGATCGCCATGTGGCGGTCGACGATCTTCTCGTGCGGCTTGCTGCCGACCGTCTCCTCGACGCCCGCCTCGACCTCATCGAGGATGGCGGCGGGGTCCTCCGAGCGCGGGTTGTCGCTCGTCGCGATGACGACGTCCGCGAGCTCGCCCGCGAGCCTGCCCATGATGGGGCGCTTCGTGCGGTCGCGGTCGCCGCCGCAGCCGAACACGGCGATGATGCGGCGCTTCGCGATCTTGCGCGCCGTGCGGAGCACGTTCTCGACGCCGTCCGGCGTGTGCGCGTAGTCGACGATGACCGTGAAATCCTGCCCCGCCTTCACGAGCTCGAAGCGCCCCGGCACCGCCGTAAACGCCTCGAGCGCCGCGTGGATGTCCGCGGGGGCGACGTGCTCCGCGAGCGCCGCGCCGACGGCGCTCATGACGTTGTAGACGTTGAAAATGCCCGTGATGTGCAGCGAGAGCGCCATGCGCCCGAGTGCCGGATGCACGAGCGTGAAGCGCGCGCCGTCCGCGCGCACGTCGATATCCTCCGCGCGCAGGTCCGCCTGCGGCGCATCGATCGCATAGGTGAGATGCGCGCACGTCGCGTGCGAGAGCATGAAGTCCCCCGCCTTGTCGTCGATGTTCACGACCGCCGTCTTGCCCTGCTTGACGCCCGCCTCGCTCACGTGGTCGAAGAGGCGCGCCTTCGCGCGCATGTAGTTCTCGAGCGTCTTGTGGTAGTCGAGATGGTCCTGCGTGAGGTTCGTGAAGACCGCCGTATCGAACTCGATGCCCGCGACGCGGTTCTGGTCGAGCGCGTGGGAGGAGACCTCCATGACGACGTAGTCCATGCCCGCCGCCTGCATGCGCGCGAGCGTGTTCTGCAGCTCGACGACGTCCGGCGTCGTGTTGTGCGATGAGGCCGACCTTGTACCCCGCGTGGCGCAGGATGGCGCGCACGAGGTAGCTCGTCGTCGTCTTGCCGTTCGTGCCCGTGATGCCGATGACGCGCATCTTGCGCGCCGGGTAGTCGTGAAAGTACGGCGCGATCGTGTCGAGCGCCGCGGAGAGCTCCGGCACACGCAGCACCGGCACGCCGGGCGCGGGGAAGTCATGCCCCTTCGCCGCGAGCACGGCGGCAGCGCCCGCTCCGACTGCCTGCGGGATGAACTTCGCGCCGTCCACGTGGACGCCGGGGATCGCGACGAAGAGCGTCCCCTCCCTCACCTTGCGCGAATCGTGCTCGATGCCAGTGATCTCTCTATCCTCATTGCCCTCGATGTGTGCGCCCGGCACGAGCGCCGCGAGCTCCTTGAGCATTTTCATGTCTGTTCCTCCTCACGGGATGTCTGCCGCTGGCGAGGTGGAAAGCCGCTCGCCGCGCGGCGCCTTGGCGGGCAGCCGTTTTTGCGAGCTGCTCCTAAAGAACCGTTCCCTATTATATAACGGAACCTCTGATTTTTGTAGGGGAAAAATGACCTTCTCCGAGAAAAAGTGCCCTCGCGCAAAACGGGGCTGCCGCATCCACCGATGCGACAGCCCCAGGCGCTTACTGTCCTGTTTTCGCATGCACGAAATACACCTGCTGCGGCACCTCCATGCCGAGGTCCTTCGTCGCGATGTCCTTGATGCGCTGCGGCGATTTCAGCCGCGCGATGTCAATCTTGAGGCGTTCGTTCTCCTGCTCGAGCGCCTCCGCCTCCTGCTCCGTGTGCACGAGGGTGTAGCCATTGCTCGCACTGATGCCGCTCCTCACGGTGATCGTCATCGCCATGGCGGCGGCCACGATGAGCAGCGTCTTGCAGCGGCTGCGCATCTGCTTGTCGAGGCAAGTGCGGATCGGGCTCCGCTCCGGGAGGCGCGCAGACTCCGCCGGCTCTGCCGGGCGCTCGTACTCCTCGTATACTTCCTTCTCAAGTCTCGCCGGCATCCGCGCCACCTCCTTCGTCGTCTGCTGGGGGCTCCAGCTTCTCCGCGATGCGCAGCTTCGCGCTCTTCGCACGCATATTCGCCGCGAGCTCCGCCTGCCGCGCCTGCCGTGGCTTGCCGATGAGCCGAACCTCAGGTTTATGGTGGCAGACGCAGACCGGAAGCTCCGGTGGGCAGATGCAGCCGCGCGCGAGCTCCTTGAGCGTCTGCTTCGCGATGCGGTCCTCGAGCGAATGGAACGTGATGACGGCGAGCCGGCCGCCCGGCCGCAGGTGCTGCACCGCCGCGCGCAGCGCACCCGCGAGGATGCCGAGCTCATCGTTGACCTCGATGCGGATCGCCTGGAACACGCGCTTCGCGGGATGGCCGTTTTCCGCGCGACGCACCGCCTTCGGCACGGCGCGGCAGATGATGTCAACGAGCTCCCCCGTCGTCTCGACGGGCCTCTCGCGCCGCGCCGAGGCGATGAACTTCGCGATGCGGCGCGCCCAGCGCTCCTCGCCGTAGTCGTGGAAGATGCGGTCGAGGTCGTCCTCGCTGTACGTGTTCACGACATCGTACGCCGAGAGCTTCGCCTCCGGGTCCATGCGCATGTCGAGCGGCGCGTCCTGCATATAGGAAAACCCCCGCTCCGCCGTATCGATCTGATGCGAGGAGACGCCGAGGTCGAAGAGCACGCCGTCGACAAGCGGCGCACCTGCGCGCTCGAGAATCGCATCGAGATTCTGAAAATTGTCATGGACGATGTCGACGCGGCAGGAGACGTCAGCGAGACGCGCCCGCGCCGCCTCGATGGCCTCCTCGTCCTGATCGATGCCGATGAGGCGCCCCTCCTGCGAGAGGCGCTCTGCGATGCGGCGCGCGTGCCCGGCGCCGCCGAGCGTGCAGTCGACGTACGTCCCCGCGGGCTTCACTGCGAGCCCCGCGAGGACCTCCTCCGGCATCACGCTGATATGATGGAACGCCACGCGCACACCCCCATTTCCACTCTTCCTTCTTACGCGCTTCTTGCGCGAGACCTCCGCAGGCGCCCATCGCCTGTGCTGCATCCCTAGATGCCGATATCCGTCAGCGTCGCCGCGATCGCCGCGACATCGGGCTCCACCTCGTCGCTATACGAGCGCCACTGCTCCTTGCTCCAGACCTCGATGCGGCTATCCGTGCCCGTCAGCACGACGTTCTGCCGGAGCGTGATGCCCGCATAGCTGCGCAGGTTCGCCGGCACGAGGAACCGCCCCTGCTTGTCGCACTCGAGCGTGCGCGCGCTCGCGAAGAAGAATCGCGCAAGCGCCCGCGCCTCCGGCCGCACGAGCGGCAGCTGCCGCAGCTTCGCCGCGAGCGCCTCCCACTCCGTCTGCGCGTAGAGGAAGAGGCAGCGGTCGAGCCCCTTCGTGATGATGAAGGAGACGCCGAGCTCCGCACGGAAATCGGCGGGCAGGATGACGCGTCCCTTCGCGTCGATCGTGTGGGAATACTCCCCCATGAACATCCTGCCCACCACCTTTTCACCACTTGCAGACACTTTTGCCCACAATTCACCACTTTGCTATGTTCTTTATAGCAGAAAACGCCCGCCTTGACAAGAGAAAACGAGAAATTTTCCCTTCCCCGCTTCCTATTTTTTAAGAAGGCGGACGACAGGGCAATGTATAGGTACTTTTAGGGAACTCGCATACAATAAAGTGCATTCTTCACAAACAGCCCCGTTGCGGCTGCAATGAGCATATCAGCTGATGAGAGCGCCAGGGAAAAGGAGCTCGACCAGGCACTGCAGGCGAAGTGAACCGAGATCACGCCGAAAGAGAAACGCAAATCATAGGAGGCTGTCTCACGAAAGCATTTTCGTGCGGATAGCCCCGTTTTCTTTGACCTCAATCACGGTCATCTGACACTGGCGATAATCATGGCATAAAAAACAGT
>CACWQW010000050.1 GCA_902763085.1 Dongibacter bovis | reverse complement strand
AACGCCGTAGCTGAACGCGCCGACGAAGAGCAGCGCGCCCGCCGCGAGCGTCGCCGCGCCGTATTTCAGCATGCGCGCGGAGAGGCGGATGCTGTGCACCGTATCGCCGCGGTCCGGCACGAGCTTGATCGTATAGTACTCCTCCGGCTCCGGCTGCTTCTCTGCCGGCGCGCCAGTCGCTGCGTCCTCCGGCACCTGCACGGCCGGCAGGACGCGCGTTGCCTCGTCCTGCGCCCGCGTCTCCTGATCTCCCTGTTTCACGAAATCCCTCCTGCCGTCATCGGCCATCCTGACAGGCGAGGTCTCTCCCCTCGCCCAGAAAGCGCGCCGGGCGTCCGGCGCGCTGTGCTTGCGTTCGTCGCGAGCGCGCCGGGCACCTGCCTGGCGGCTCCGCTCTGTGTCCTATAAAAAAGAACCTTATGCCCCATTATAGCATAAGGTTCCCTTCTTTTGAAGAAACATTTCCTTAGAAATCGCGCCGCCCGTCCGCTGTGCGGCTCACTCCGCCATCGCCTGATGGAGCGCCTGCTCCTCCTCCTCCGTGAGCGTGTAGGAGGACTTCCCTGCCTCGATCGGCTTGACGTAGCTGCGCGAGTCCTCGCGCCCGAAGATGCTCGAAAGGATCACGCCGTTGTTCTTCGCATCGAGCAGCGCGACGGCATAGCTGAGGTCGCTCCCCATGTCGTCGAAGGCGCGGAAACGCACGACGCCGACGCGTGTGATCGCCTTCTGCAGGAGCGCCGCGAGGCGCTGGTTCTCCAGGTCGATGCGCTGGTTCTCCTCGACGACCTTCTTAACCTCATCGATGTGGCCGATGAGCATGCGCTCGAGATTCGCCCCATCGACGCCCGTCATCATCTTCCGGTAGCGCTTCTTGAGATACGAGAGATTCATCCAGAGGTTGATGATGATGCCGTACATCACGATGACGAGGACGCCGAGCCCCGCCGTGATGTACATCAGATTGTTCATGACGAATTTCGAGACCTGTTGTATATCCAAAACCAGAATCTTCCCTTCCCTATTGTTTCACGTGAAACATGCGCAGCGCTCCCGGCTGTCCCCATCACTCGAAAGTCCTAAAAATTTACGAACCTAGTTTACCACAAATCGCCCGGAGCGTCTACAGAAACGGCGGCGTGTCCGCCGCCTGGATACCTCTCAGACGGTGAAGTTCCCCTGCGTCGACACGCGGCGCAGCGCCTCGATCTTTCGCTGTTTCTCCTCTGCCGTCGCCGCCTGCTGCACGAGCAGGTCGAGGATGCGCGTCAGGTCGTCCGCGCCGCCGCAGTCGATCTCGATGCGGTTCTTCTTCTTCCCCGGCAGGATGCGCACGCGCGTACCGAAAAAGTGCGTGAGGCGCTCCTGCGCGTCTTTCATCTCGACGTCGAGCGGAGGCTGCTTCACCGTCTCCTGCGCGTGGAGCGCCTCTGGATTGGCGAGCAATCGTTTCACGAGAGCCTCGCTGGCGCGCGCCGTGAGTTCATGCTCCTGGATGTAGTCCGCTGCCTCGCGCTGGAGCGCCGCATCCTCGAGCGCGAGCAAGGGCTTCGCCTGGCCCATCGTGAGCACGCCGCTCGCGAGGTAGTCCTGCACCTTCTCGTCGAGCTTCAGGAGGCGCAGGAAATTCGCGATGTGCGAGCGGCTGCGCCCGACCTTCGCCGCGAGCGTCTCCTGCGTGAGCTGGAAGTCCTCGAGGAGCCGCGCATAAGCGCGCGCCTCCTCGATGGGGCCGAGGTCCTCGCGCTGGAGGTTCTCGATGAGCGCGATCTCGCTCGTCTCCGCGTCGTTATACGTGCGCACGAGCGCAGGGATCTCCTTGAGTCCCGCGAGCTTCGCCGCGCGCAGGCGGCGCTCGCCCGCGATGAGCTCGTAGCCACCCCCAGGCAGCCGCCGCACGAGCACGGGCTGCAGCACGCCGTAGGTCTCGACCGATGCCTTGAGTTCCTCCATCGCCGCCTCGTCAAAGTCCGCGCGTGGCTGGAAGCGGTTCGCGCGGATGTCTCCGACTGCGAGCTTTTCTACCTGTCCTTCCGCCGGTGCGAGCTTCGCGCCTTCGCCGAAGAGCGCGCTGAGACCCTTGCCGCCGAGACCGCCGCGATTACTTTTTTTCACGTTTCAGCACCTCCTTCGCGAGCGTCTGGTAGACCTCCGCGCCCTTGGAGCGCCGATCGTAGTAGAGGATGGGCTGTCCGTAGGAAGGCGCCTCGGAGAGGCGCACCGTGCGCGGGATCATCGTCTTGTACACGGCGTCGCCGAAGTTCTTCCGCACCTCGGCGACGACATCGGCAGCGAGCTTCGTGCGGCTGTCGTACATCGTCATGACGACGCCCTCGATGGCGAGCGTGGGGTTGAGATTGTCGCGCACGAGGCGGATCGTGTTCATGAGCTGCGAGACGCCCTCGAGCGCGTAGAACTCGCACTGGATCGGCATGAGCACGGCGTCCGCCGCCGCGAGCGCGTTGAGCGTCAAGAGGCCGAGCGACGGCGGGCAGTCGATGAGGATGAAGTCGTAGCGCTCCCGCACGGCATCGAGCGCGCGCTTGAGGCGCGTCTCGCGCGAGATGGCCGCGACGAGCTCGACCTCCGCGCCTGCGAGCTCGATGTTCGCGGGCACGACGTCGACGCGGTACTCCGTCTTCTGCAGGACGTCATCGATGCTCTGCCCGTCGATGAGCACATCGTAGATCGTCGCCGCGAGCTCCGACTTCTCGATGCCGAAGCCGCTCGTCGCGTTTCCCTGCGGGTCGCAGTCCACGAGCAGCACACGTTTCTTCCTCTCTCCGAGACAGGCAGCGAGATTCACCGACGTTGTCGTCTTGCCGACGCCGCCTTTCTGGTTGGCAATGGCTATGATCTTTGCCAAGGTATCACCCTCTTTGAGTTAATGTAACATTTCGTACATGCGCGCCTTGAATTCCGGCGGTATTATTGATAGTATATCCCATATAGCCCTGGTGGGAAATATTCTTTCTCTATCATAGGCGAAAATGAAGAAAAAATCTACTCGTTCTCTGCCGAAATGTTGCACGTGAAACATTTCGGTGCCAAAGGAGTGCTTCCCATGCCTGTCTATCATGCTCCGCTGCTCACGATCGATCCCAAGGAAACGCGCCGCTACGCCGGGCTCATGAAGGCGAAGGACTTCGACGAGCAGCGCATCCTCGACGCCTGTGAGGACGCGCTGCTGCTCGCCCAGCCGCGCGGCGTCTGGGAGCTCTACGACTACGACTGCCAGACGCAGACCGTGCAGTCCGCGCCGCCCTTCCCCATCGAGGGGAAGAAGATCGGCGCGCACCTCGCGGGCTGCGACAAGGTCATCTTGCTCGCCGCGACGGTCGGCGACGACATCGAGGACATGGTCACGAAGAAATTCGAGCAGGGCGAGTACGCGGCCTCCGTCCTCCTCGACGCCGCTGCGACGACGGCTGTCGAGCAGATCGCCGACGGCATGGAGAAAGCCATCGCGCCGAAGATGGCGGCGCAGGGCTACGGCATGCGCTGGCGGTTCTCCCCCGGCTACGGGGACTGGCCGCTCACGCAGCAGCCGGAGCTCATCCGCACCTCGAGCGCGGAGAAGATCGGCGTGCACCTCTCCTCCTCCCTCATGCTCGTGCCGCGAAAGAGCGTCACCGCCATCATCGGCCTCTACAAGGTACAGGCGGAGAAGGAGGAGCGGCACAGCCCCAAAGGCTGCGCCGCCTGCACGAAACTCGACTGCCCCTCACGGAACGTAGAACGATAAAAAGGAAGGAATCCCTATGATCCACATCTTCGACGGTGCCATGGGCACCATGCTGCAGGCGGGCGGGCTGAAGCCCGGCGCCTGCCCCGAACTCATGAATATCGACGCCCCGGACGTCGTCAAGGACATCCACACGCAGTACATCGATGCGGGCGCGACGATCATCGAGACGAACACGTTCGGCGCGAGCCGGCTGAAGCTCGAGCACTACGGCCTCGCAGACCGCATGGAGGAGCTCAATGCCGCCGCCGTGCGCATCGCAAAGGAGGCGGCGGGCAGCCGCGCGAAGGTCGCAGGCTCCATGGGTCCGACGGGACGCTTCATCGAGCCGCTCGGCGACCTCGGCTTCGAGGAGGCGTACGCGGGCTTCCGCGAACAGGCGGCCGCACTCGTAGCAGCCGGTGCCGACTACCTCATCATCGAGACGTGCATCGACATCCAGGAGATGCGCGCCGCCCTGCTCGCCGCCAAAGACGTGACGGACATCCCCGTCATCTGCCAGCTCTCCTACAGCGAGGACGGGCGCACCGTCACGGGCACCGACCCGCAGTCCGCCGCCGTCATCCTCGACGGCCTCGGCGCCGACATCATCGGCGTCAACTGCTCCCTCGGTCCGGAGGAACTCGTCCCCGTCGTGAAAGTGCTCGCAGAGAACTGCCGCGTGCCCATCAGCGTCCAGCCGAACGCCGGCATGCCGTTTCTCAAGGACGGCAAGACCTGCTTCCCCATGGACGCGGAGGAATTCGGCACCTGGGGGCCGAAGCTGCTCGCGGCGGGCGCGACGTACCTCGGCGGCTGCTGCGGCACGACGCCCGCGCACATCCGTGCGCTCGCAGACGCCGTGCGCGGCTGCAAGGAACCAGAGCGCAGCTCCGCGCGCCGGAAGCTCCAGCTCGCGAGCCGCAGCCGCACCGTCACGATTGACCGGGACCTCCCGACCGTCCTCATCGGCGAGCGCATCAACCCCACGGGACGCAAGAAGCTCGCCGCCGAGATCAAGGAGGGCTCCCTGCTCTCCGTCAAGAAGGAAGCCGTCAACCAGGTCAAGGCAGGCGCACGCGTGCTCGACGTCAATATGGGCGTCGGCGGCATCGACCAGGCAGCCGCCATGGAGCGCGCCGTGCGCGAAATCGCGCAGATCACCGACGCACCGCTCGCCATCGACACGAGCGACGCCAAAGCACTCGAGGCAGGCCTTCGCGCCTACCCGGGCCGCGCGCTCATCAACTCCGTGAGCGCGGAGGATGCGCGCCTCCGAGATTTCCTGCCACTCGCGAAGAAATACGGCGCCGCCATCCTCTGCCTCCCGATCACGGAGGACGGCGTGCCGAAGACCGCCGAGGACCGCTACCGCGTCACGCAATCCATCGTCGACGCCGCAGGCGCCTACGGGCTCACCGAGGGCGATTTCCTCCTCGACGCGCTCGTCATGACCGTCTCCGCCGACAAGAACGCCTGCCGCGAAGTCCTCGCAACGCTCGCGCTCTACCGCACGCACCTCGGCTACCCCGCGACCATGGGCCTCTCGAACATCTCGTTTGGCCTGCCGAACCGGCCGCTCATCAACAGCACCTTCTTCGCCATGTGCCTCGCGGGCGGTCTCGACGCCCCGATCATGAACCCCTACGACGAGTCCATGCAAAACGCCCTCATGGCGAGCGCCGCACTGCTTGGCGACGACCCGAACGGCATCGCCTTCAGCAAGCAGGCGGCGAACCTCGCCGCGCCGAAAAAGGCAGCGACAGCCAAGACGACCGACCTCCCCATCCTCGCCGCCATCAAGCAGGCGGTCATCGACGGCGAGAAAGACGAGATCGCGGGTCTCGTCGAGCGCGCGCTCCAGGAAGGCCACGACGGCAACGAGATCACGGAAAAGGCGCTCACGGCAGCGATGAACGACATCGGCGTCGACTTCGGCGCCGGACGCGTCTTCCTGCCGCAGGTGCTCCTCTCCGCTGAGACCATGCGCGCCGCCTTCGACAAGATCAAGGCGCTCATCCCCGCCGCCGCCACGGCGGACAAGGGCACCGTCGTCATCGCGACCGTCAAGGGCGACGTCCACGACCTCGGCAAGAACATCACGGGCGCCCTGCTCGCGAACTCCGGCTTCCGCCTCATCGACCTCGGCAAAGATGTGCCGAGCGAGGACATCGTGCGCGCCGCCATCGAGAACGACGCCGACATCGTCGGCCTCTGCGCCCTCATGACAACGACGATGACGCAGATCGACAAAGTCATCGCCGACCTCCACGAGGCAGGCTGCCGCGCGAAAGTCATGGTCGGTGGTGCTGCCGTCACGCAGGACTACGCCACGAGCGCCGGCGCCGACGCCTACGCGAGCGACGGTGTCAAGGCGGTCAAGATCGCGAAGAAAATCGTCGGCGCGGAGTGATGGATAACACATATCCTCCCATCCCATGAGGGGCAGACCATGACGACTGCATGGCCTGCCCCTCATTGTTGCACGTGCAACAATCCATCCACAGGATGCAGCCGACAGATTTCCGACAACGGAACCGCTCCTGCACGACAAGATTGCCCAACAGAAAAATCCTCGGATGACAGAACCGTCATCCGAGGATTTTGTTTCACGTGCAACAATCAGAAGAGCACGCGCGCGAGGTGCGCATATTCAGGATCGAGGATCTTCTTGTTGTTCACGGCGTCGTGCAGGTTGATGGAGACGACGTGGCCCTTGTTGAAGCCGAAGACGATATCGGAGAGGCCGCTGATGATCGCGAGCGCTGCCTGCTCACCGAGCTGCGAGGCCTTCACGCGGTCGATGACCGTCGGCGAGCCTCCGCGCTGGATGTGACCGAGCACGGAGACGCGCGTATCGATGTTCGTGTGCTCCGCGATGTACTTGCCGATCTCCTGACCAGAGCCAGCGCCCTCCGCCACGACGACGAGGATGTAGCGCTTGCCGGCCTTGTAGGCCTTTGCCATGTCCGTGCAGATAGCGTCGAGATCGTACTCCTCCTCCGGCACGAGGATGTACTCCGCACCGCCGGCGATGCCCGCCGTCATCGCGAGCCAGCCGCAGCGATGGCCCATGACCTCGAGGACGATGCAGCGGCGATGTGCCGATGCCGTGTCGCGCAGCTTGTTGATGGCGTCGATGATCGTGTTCGCCGCCGTATCGCAGCCGATCGTGTAGTCGGAGCCCCAGACATCGTTATCGATCGTGCCGGGCAGGCCGACGATGGGGATGCCCGTCTCCTTCGAGAGCAGCGACGCGCCGCGCAGGCTGCCGTCGCCGCCGATGACGACGAGACCCTGGATGCCGCGGTCGACGAGGTTCTTGTACCCCTGCATGCGGCCCTCGGGCTTCTCCCAGCGCTTGCAGCGCGCCGTGCCGAGGAACGTGCCGCCGCGCTGGATGATGTCGCCGACATCCTTGCGCTCCATCTTGAACATATCCTCGTCGAGGAGCCCATGATAACCGTTGTTGATGCCCCAGACCTCGACGCCCTCGTAGAGCGCCGTGCGCACGACAGCGCGCGCGCAGGCATTCATGCCGGGGCTGTCGCCGCCGCTCGTCATGACTGCAATACTTTTCAGCATGTGTATATCCCCCTTGTGTATGGATGAGCCATGCCCGCGCAGAAGGCAAAGCCGCTCATTTGATTGCTTGATTCATACCCATTCCCTATCATATCATTTTCCCTTAAAGATTTCCACCCGTCCGCCGAATTTCTCACCGCCACGTCTGCCGCCGAAACAGAGGAACCAGACGAAGAAAATCCGATTGCTTTTCCACCGGATTCTCCGTATAATTTAGGTAAAGGCAACGGCATCTACCGAGACCATCTGAAGCGCACAATGTCCAGGTTCTGGACATCGCCCCCCTCCCTGAACGCAACATGACGGAGGAGTCCATATGGCAGCAAAGCGGAATTACAAAGATTCGATGTTCCGGGCAATCTTCAAGGACAAGAAAGCCTTGCTCTCCCTCTACAACGCGATCCGCAAGACATCTCTCACAGACTGGCGCGCCATCCGCCTGAATTCCCTCAAGGGCGTGCTCTTCCACATCATGCGCAACGATCTTTCGTTCACCGTGGGCGAGGAGGAAATCATCCTCATGGAGGAGCAGAGCGCGCCGAACGGCAATATGCCCCTGCGGCTTTTCTTCTATCTCGCGAAGCTCTATCAGCACAGCGTGGCACAGGAGAAGCTCTATCGCCAGGCGACCACCAAGCTGCCCGCGCCGCATTTCTACGTATTCTGCGTCGGCAGGCATGACCTGCCGCCCGTCTCAGAAGAGCGGCTGTCCGCTGCGTTTGCAATGCCCTCCAGCGATCTCGAGCTCATCGTTCACATCTACAACATCACCGACGGCATCGACAGTCCGCTCTTCCCCGCTTGTCCGATGCTCCACCAATACAGCCAGTTCGTCAGCCAGGTAGAGGCGCGCATCGCGAGCGGCCGCGCCCGCGATGCCGCCATCCGCGAGACCATCCGCTACTGCATGGCGAACAATATCCTCTATGATTTCCTCAAAGCACACGATTCGGAGGTGTATGACATGGTCAGCATGAAGTTCGATATGAATACCGCCCTCAAGGTGGCAAAGGAAGAAGCCCGGGAAGCCGGGTGGCAAGAGGGCAAGGAGCAGGGCATGCAAGAGGGCATGCAGCAGGGCATGCAGCAGGGCATCAAAAAAGGGCGCCTGCAAGCTGCGCTGGAGACGAAGACGAGCATCATCCTGAAAATGCTCAAAAAAGGCATGCGCCTCGCGGATATCGCTGGCATCGCTGAATGGCCCGCCGCGAGAATCATCGAGATCGCCAAGAAAAACAACCTGCCCGTAACGGAATGACGCGCTGCGACCGCTATCACCACGCGGCGAAAGCCACGCCAGAGGACGCGCTCCCAAGGAGAAAATCCGCCTCCCATCTTGACACCCCGCGCCGCGCCCCCTACAATAGAATTATCCCATCGCACGACTGACGGAAGTGGAGTACCACAGGGGAATGCGATGGCGCTGCCATGCAGCAGGGGAAGTACGTCTTCCACAGCCGACCGTCTGGGCAATGCCCGGGAGACGTGTCGGCTTTTATTTTTCTCCCGGTCTTTCCACTGGCGTCGTTCTCTTTTTTGTGCAAAGGAGCATCATCATGAAGGAACTCGAACTCAAGTACGGCTGCAATCCGAACCAGAAACCCGCCCGGGTCTACATGGAGACGGGCGACCTGCCGTTCACCGTCCTGAACGGCCGTCCCGGCTACATCAACCTCCTCGATGCCATGAACAGCTGGCAGCTCGTGCGCGAGCTCAAGGAGGCGACGGGCCTCGCCGCCGCCGCGTCGTTCAAGCACGTGAGCCCGGCAGGCGCCGCCGTCGCCGTGCCGCTTACGGAGACGCTCAAAGAGATGTATTTCGCGCCCGACTTCCCGCTCACGCCGCTCGCGACGGCCTACGTGCGCGCGCGCGGTGCCGACCGCATGAGCTCGTACGGCGACTTCTCCGCGCTCAGCGATGTCTGCGATGTCGCGACGGCGAAAATCCTCAAGCACGAGGTCAGCGACGGCGTCATCGCGCCGGGCTATGAGCCGGAGGCACTCGAGATCTTAAAGACGAAGAAAAAGGGCAACTACGTGATCCTCGAGATGGATCCCGCCTACGAGCCTGCCCCCGTCGAGATGAAACAGGTCTTCGGCGTGACGTTCGAGCAGCGCCGCAACGACGTCAAGATCGACGACCACATTTTCGACGACATCGTGACGAAGAACCATGACCTGCCGGAGTCCGCGAAGCGCGACCTCCTCATCGCGACGATCACGCTCAAGTACACGCAGAGCAACTCCGTCTGCTACGCCTACGACGGCCAGGCGATCGGCATCGGCGCCGGCCAGCAGAGCCGCGTCCACTGCACGCGCCTCGCGGGCGACAAGGCGGATCGCTGGTTCCTGCGCCAGTCGCCGCAGGTGCTCTCTCTCCCGTTCAAAGAGGACGTGCGCCGCCCGGACCGCGACAACGCCATCGACGTCTACATCGGCAGCGAGTGGCGCGACCTCCTCGAGACGGACGACTGGAGGCGCGTCTTTACGGAAAAGCCCCCCGTCTTCACGGAGGAGGAGAAGCGCGCCTGGCTCGCCAAGGTAAAAGGCGTCTCCCTCGGCTCCGACGCGTTCTTCCCGTTTGGCGACAACATCGAACGCGCGCACAAGAGCGGCGTCTCCTACGTCGCACAGACCGGCGGCTCCATCCGCGATGACAACGTCATCGAGACGGCGGACAAGTACGGCATGACGATGGCGATGACGCACATTCGCCTGTTCCACCACTGAGCCGCACGCCGGCCACGCTGAGCCGACACCGCCCCGCCCTGGATTCCGATGCATGAAAAAGGCGCCTGTCCGAACCACCGGACAGGCGCCTTTCGCTTTCCTTATTTCCTTCCGATTCTGCCGCCTCCCCCAACGAACGGCGGCACGCTCGACGCCGTCGCGTCGAAGTTGTCGATGCGCCGCACGCAGGAGAGGTAGCACCACTTTCCCTCCAGACGGAACGGCACGATGATAAACATCTGCGGCTGTGCCTCCGTCGTGCCCTCGTCGCGCACGTAGAAGATCGCCGTCACGTGGTCGTTGTGCGCGTGGCGCGCACGCGCGAGCACCGTCGTCGTATCGTAGAAGCGGATGAACCTCTCCCGATCCTCCGGCACGATGTACATCTGCGCGTAGCG
>CACWQW010000049.1 GCA_902763085.1 Dongibacter bovis | reverse complement strand
GACCTCACGGTGTGCCCGCACTGCGGGAGCAAGCACATCCATCAGGACGAGGATGTACTCGACACTTGGTTCAGCTCGGGTCTCTGGCCGTTCGAGACGTTTGGCTGGCCGGACAAGACGCCGGAGCTCGCGCAGTTCTATCCGACGGCAACGCTCGTGACGGGCTATGACATCATCTTTTTCTGGGTCGCACGCATGGTCATGATGGGGCTGGAGTTTGGCAAGGACATCCCGTTCCATCACGTCTTCATTCACGGCCTCGTGCGCGACAGCCAGGGCCGCAAGATGAGCAAGTCGCTCGGCAACGGCATCGACCCCGTCGAGGTCATCGAGAAGTACGGCGCCGATACGCTGCGCTTCATGCTCATCACGGGCAACACGCCGGGCAACGACATGCGCTTCTACTGGGAGCGCGTCGAGAGCGCGCGCAATTTCGCCAACAAGATCTGGAACGCGTCGCGCTACATCCTCATGAACCTCGAGGGCTTCGACCGCTCCTTCCGCCCGGAGCAGGCGGACTACACGCTCGCGGACCGCTGGATCCTCTCGCGCTTCGCGCGCACGGAGCAGGGTGTCACGGAGAGCCTCGAGAAGTTCGAGCTCGGCGAGGCAGGCCGCATGATCTACGAGTTCCTTTGGAACGAGTTCTGCGACTGGTACATCGAGCTCACGAAGGCACGCCTCTACGACAAGGAAAACGCGCGCGCGAAAGACACGGCGCTCTACGTGCTCTCCTACGTCCTCGAGAACACGCTGCGCCTCCTGCATCCCTTCATGCCGTTCCTCACGGAGGAAATCTGGCAAAAGGTGCCGCATGACACGCGCTTCCCGAGTATCATGATTGCCGACTGGCCGAAGGGGGACGAGGGCCTCATCGATGAGACGACGGAATTGCAGATGACCGCCATCATGGAGACCATCAAGACCGTCCGCAACCTGCGCGCCGAGGTCGGTGCGGCGCCGGGGAAGAAGAGCGAGGTCATCCTCGGCTTCACGGACGAGGCGCTGCGCCCCGTCTTCGCGTCGCACGAGGGCTACTTGCAGGCGCTCGCGGCGGCGGAGCCCGTGACGCTGCTCGCCTCCGGCGCCGAAAAGCCGGAGAACGCCATGGCGGGCGTCGTCGGCGGCGTGGAGATCTACCTGCCGCTCAAAGGGCTCATCGACGTGGAGAAGGAGACGGCGCGCCTCACGAAGGAACGCGAGAAGCTCCAGAAGGAGATCAAGCGTCTCTCGGGCAAGCTCAGCAACGAAGGCTTCCTCACGAAGGCGCCGGCGAATGTCGTCGCCGGGGAGCGCGAGAAACTCGCGGGCTATGAGGAGAAGGAGAAATCCCTCGAGGCGCGCCTCGCAGACCTCGCGAAGCTTTGACGGAGGAGCGCAGATGAACTATCAGGAAGCATTGGCCTATCTCGATGGGCTCAATGTCTTTGGCGTGCGGCTCGGGCTCACGCGCATCCGGCGGCTCCTCGCGCTCCTCGGCAATCCGCAGGACAAGTACCGCACGGTCCACGTGACGGGAACGAACGGCAAGGGCTCGGTGTCGGCGATGCTCGCGGGCATCCTGCAGAAGGCGACGATCCACACGGGGCTCTACACCTCGCCACATCTCGTCTCCTATACGGAGCGCATGCAGGTGGACGGCCAGCCTATCAGCGAGGAGGATTTCGCCAAGGCAATCTCCGCCGTGCGCGTCTTCATCGAGCAGATGATTGCGGAGGGCGAGGAGTGCCCGACGCAGTTCGAGGCGCTCACGGCGGCGGCATTCTATTACTTCGCCGTGCACAAGGTCGAGTATGCTGTCATCGAGGTCGGCCTCGGCGGTCTGCTCGATTCGACGAACGTCATCACGCCGGAGGTCTCGGTCATCACGAACGTCGCCTTCGAGCATGCCAAGCTCTGCGGCGGCACGCTCGAAGGCATTGCCCACCACAAGGCGGGCATCATCAAGGACGGCGTTCCCGTTGTCACGGCGGCGGAGGGCATGCCGCTCGCCATCCTGCGCGAGGAAGCGGAGCGCCACGGTGCGGACCTCTTCGTCGAGGGGACGGACTTCACCGTCACGGGCGGGGCGTTCTCGCCGCGCGGGCAGTCGTTCTCGTTCTCCTCGCCGCTGCTCGGCGTGAGCGGCGACCGCTACGCGCTGCATCTCCTCGGCGCGCATCAGGTGCAGAACGCCGGCGTCGCGATCATGACGGCGTATCTCCTGCGCAACGTGGAGCCACGCCTCACGGAGGCGGTCGTCCACGAGGCGCTGCGCCTCGTGACGTGGCCGGGGCGGTTCGAGTACCTCGAGGTCCCGGCCTCGGGCGGCGGCAGGCAGCCGGTGCTCGTGGACGGCGCGCACAATCCCGCGGGCATGGAGGTGCTGCGGCGCGGGCTCGACGCGTACTTCCCGGAGCAGCCGCGCGTGCTGCTGCTCGGCATCCTGCACGACAAGGAGATTGACAAGATGCTCGGGACGCTCGTGCGCCCGGACGACGTCGTCGTCATGACGCCGCCGCAGTCCGACCGTGCGGAGCGCGCGCGCGTGCTCGCGGAGAAGGCGTCTGGGTACGCGCACAGCGTCTCGTACCGCGAGGACAACGCGGAGGCGCTCGACCTCGCGTTGTCGCTCGCCGCGGGGCGGCGCCTGCTCGTCGCGGCGGGATCGCTCTACCTCATCGGCGGCCTGCGCCGCCTGCTGCTTGGAAAGGAGGACGCTCATGCCTGAACCGAAGGAGATGGCGCCGCGGGCGGAGGAACGCGTGCTCGCGGACCTTCGCGCGCAGCGGCGTACGCGGCAGTTCCGCCGCTGGATCGGCTGGACCATCGTGGCCGTCGGCTTCCTGCTCGCGCTCGCGCCGGGTGCAGCGACGGCAGCACTGCTCGTCGGCAGCGCCCTGACGCTCTGGCGGCTGCGCGCAGATCCAACGATGCACTTCCGCCGCCTGCCGCTCGACCTCCCCGTGCTGATCTTTGCGGGCTTTGGCGCGGCGTCCATCCTCGTCTCGCCTGATCCCGCGTTCAGTTTCTACAATTATTACAACCTCGTCGGCGTCTACCTGCTCATGTATTTCTTCATCGGGCAGAACGTCCGCACGGGCAGGGAGTGCAGGCTGCTCGCGGGCGCGCTCGCGGTCTCCGCGCTCCTCTGCGTGCTCTACGGCTTCTATCAGTTCGCCTTCGGTATCGACACGAGCGCGATGAAATGGGTGGACGGCGAGGCGTTCCCGGAGCTGCGCAAGCGCATCTTCTCCACGTGGGAGAACCCGAATATCTTCGCGGGCTATCTCGACGTTATGATGTGTCTGGCGTTCGGCGTCTTCCTGCGGGCGCGGGCGCGCGGTCAGCGCCTCGTGCTCCTGGCATCACTTCTGGCGCTCGCCGCTTGCCTCGCGATGACGTACGCGCGCGGCGCCTGCCTCGCCATCGCCGCGGTCTTCCTGCTCTACGGCGCGCTGCGCGACTGGCGCGTGCTCGCTGCCTGCGTGCTCGCCGGCGGCGCGATCCTCGCGCTCGACCCCGCGCTGCTCGAGCGGCTGACCTCTGTGTTCACGCGGCTCGATACCTCGTCGGAGATGCGCCTGGCGTTCTGGGAGAGCACCGTCGCGATGATCGCCGACCACCCCTTCCTCGGCATCGGCTGGGGGGCGTATTGGATGGTTTACCCGCTCTACGACTTCTACATGCAGGGCGCGGCGGGGACGACGATCAAGATCGTGCACGCGCATAACATGTACCTCAATTACGCCGCGGAGATCGGCATCGTCGGCGCGCTCGCTTTCTTCTGGTTCTTCTTCGGCACGATGGTGACGGCGCTGCGCACGCGCTTCCTCACGCCGGAGGAGCTCGCGCAGCGGGCGCAGGAAAAGCGCGCGCCGCTGCCGACGGACCTCTCGGCGGAGAGCAGCATCGACGAGGAGCTGCGCGCGGTGAGCGAGAGCGTCGCCGCGTCGGCGGAGGCACCGTCCTGGAGTTGGGCGGATTTCCGTGCGGAGATCACGCACTGGGAGGAGCGGCGCTTCGCCTCCGGGCTCGCGCTCGGCATCGGGCTGGCGTTCCTCTCCATGGCGCTCAACGGCCTGACGGATGACCTGCTCTTCAACATCCCGTCCTCAATGCTCATGTGGATGCTTGCGGCCTGGGCGGCGTGCCTCTCCCTCGTGAGCAGGCGGGAGCAGGAGGAACTCGAGAAGGAGGGAGCGGCATGACGGCACCCAAGCGCACATCCATGATCTCCAAGGCGACCATCGACCGGCTGCCGCTCTATTTCCGCACGCTCCGCCTCGTGCAGGACGAGGGCATCGATGTCATCTCCTCCGATGAGCTCGGCAGGCGGCTCGGCATCACGCCGGAGCAGATTCGCAAGGACCTCGCCTCGTTCGGACAGTTCGGCAAGAAGGGCGTCGGCTATTACGTCAACGAGCTCAAGCACAACGTCGGCGGCATCCTCGGGCTCGACCACCACTGGAACATCGCCGTGATCGGCATCGGGCACCTCGGCGCCGCACTCGCGAACTATCAGAACTTCGTCTCGCTGGGCTTCAACCTCGTGGCGCTGTTCGATCAAGACCCGAAGGTCATCGGCACCGTGCAGAACCACGTCAAGGTGGAGGACGTGCGCCAGCTCGCGCGCGTCGTGCGCGAGCGCCATGTCGATATCGGCATCATCGCCGTACCCGCCGCCTTCGCGCAGGATGTAGCGGACCAGCTCGTCGCGGCGGGGGTCCGAGGCATCTGGAACTTCGCGCCCATCAAGATGCAGGTGCCGGACGCCATGCAGATCGTCAACGAGGACCTCTCGATCGGCCTGAGTCGCCTTTCGTATTACATCACGCGACGGTGACAGCACCATTCTTGTTAACGCGTTCTCTATCTTGAATTGACGTAAAAATAATATAAAATCTGACAAAAGCCGCCTGAGCAATCTTGACGGCTTTTTTTTTGTGTGCTATCCTAGGGGCGGAACATAAATAAAGTGTGGTAGTATAATAAATCATAGTTATTCCATATTGCTGTGATAAAAAGAAGTTATACTTCCATGCGGGTTCAACAAGGGGGATTTCTGATGATTGATATTCTCGATCGCGTCCGCAACCGCGGACTGCAAGCGAAAATCGTCACAGCAGAAGAGGCGGCAGCCTTCATCCGGCCGGGGATGAACGTCGCGACGAGCGGCTTCACAGCCTCCGCCTATCCGAAGGCTGTGCCGATCGCGCTCGCGGAGCGCATGAAGAAGGAGCCGTTCACCATCAACCTCTGGACGGGCGCCTCTACGGGACCGGAGCTCGACGATGTGCTCGCCAGCGTGCACGGCATCAAGCAGCGCCTGCCGTATCAGACGGACAAGGCACTGCGCAGTGAGATCAACGACGGCAGCGTCGACTACCTCGACCTGCACCTCTCGGAGTCGGCGCAGCTTTCCCGCTGCGGCTATCTCGGGCACATCGATGTCGCCATCGTCGAGGCGTGCGCCATCGACGAGGACGGCAACATCATCCCGACGACCTCGCTCGGCAACGCTGCTTCCTATGTGCAGAGCGCCGATACCGTCATCGTCGAGGTCAACACGAGCCAGCCACTCGAGCTCGAGGGCATGCACGATGTCTACATCCCGCTCGATCCGCCGCATCGCCTGCCCATCCCGATCGTGAAGGCGAGCGACCGCATCGGCACGCCGTATATCCCGTGCACGCCGGACAAGATCAAGTTCATCGTTCCCTGCGACATCCCGGACCACACGCGTCCGCTGCGCGCCATCGACGAGAACTCCAAGCGGATGTCGGAGCTCACGCTCGATTTCCTGCAGGCGGAGATCAAGGCGGGCCGCATGCCGAAGAACCTGCTGCCGCTGCAGTCCGGCGTCGGCAACGTCGCATCCAGGACGGCATGCTCGACCTCATCGACGCGGGCAAGCTGAACTTCGCGTCCGGCACGGCGTTCTCGCCGTCGCCTGAGGGCATGGAGCGCTTCTACAAGGACGTCGCGAAGTACAAGAAATACCTGCTGCTGCGTCCGGAGGAGATTTCCAACAGCCCGGAGATCGTCCATCGCCTCGGCGTCATCGCCATGAACACGGCGATCGAGTGCGACATCTATGGCAACGTCAACTCGACGCATATCACGGGCACGAAGATGATGAACGGCATCGGCGGCAGCGGCGATTTCGCGCGCAACGCATACCTCACCATCTTCTACACGCCCTCGACGGCGAAGGACGGAAAGATTTCCTCGATCGTCCCGTTCTGCTCTCACATCGACCACACGGAGCACGACGTCGATATCATCATCACGGAGCAGGGCATCGCGGACCTGCGCGGCAAGGCGCCGAAAGCGCGGGCGCTTGAGATCATCAACAAGTGCGCGCACCCGGACTATCGCCCGCTGCTGCTCGACTACTTCGAGCGCGCGGAAGCGGCGACGAAACACGCGAATACGCCGCACATCCTCCAGGAAGCGTTCTCCTTCCACGAGCGGTTCCTCGAGACGGGGACGATGCAGAAATAAGAGATTAGAGAAAGAACTGAACCAGGAGGCAACTCGATATGAGCACGGAACACGAGAAAATCCAAGCTGAACTCGCAAAATACCAAGCGAGCGTCGAAAAGGCGGTCGCCCGTTTCCCGGAGCGCCCGCACCTGCCGGAGCAGCGTCTCTACACGCCGCTCGATGTCAAGGACACGGATTACGCGGATGAGATCAGTTTCCCAGGCGTCTACCCGTACACGCGCGGCGTGCAGCCGACGATGTACCGCGGCCGCTTCTGGACGATGCGCATGTACGCAGGCTTCTCCACGGCAGAGGAGTCGAACAAGCGCTATCGCATGCTGATCGAAAACGGTGCGACGGGCCTTTCCTGCGCGTTTGACCTGCCGACGCAGATCGGCTATGACTCCGATGATCCGATTTCCGAAGGTGAGGTCGGCAAGGTCGGCGTTGCCATCGACTCCCTCGCCGACATGGAGGTTCTCTTCGACAAGATCGACCTCGGTAAGGTCTCGACGTCCATGACGATCAACGCCCCGGCGTCCGTCCTGCTCGCCATGTACATCGCCGTCGCGGAGAAGCAGGGGGTTCCTGCCGACCAGCTGCGCGGTACGATCCAGAACGACATCCTCAAGGAGTACGCAGCCCGCGGCACGTATATCTTCCCCCCGCGCCCGTCTATGCGTCTCATCACGAATATCTTTGAATATTGCTCGAAAAACGTGCCGAAGTGGAACACGATCTCCATCTCCGGCTACCACATCCGCGAGGCTGGCTCGACGGCTGCCCAGGAGATCGCTTTCACGATCGCTGACGGCATTGCCTACTGCGAGGCGGCCATCAAGGCAGGTCTGCACATCGACGACTTCGCCGGCCGCCTGTCGTTCTTCTGGAACGCACACAACAATGTCCTCGAAGAGGTCGCGAAATTCCGCGCGTCCCGCCGCATCTGGGCGAAAGTCATGAAAGAGCGTTTCCATGCGGAGAAGGACAAGTCCATGAAGCTGCGCTTCCACACGCAGACCGCTGGCTCGATGCTCACGGCGCAGCAGCCGAACAACAACATCGTGCGCGTCGCCCTGCAGACGGCAGCAGCTGTCATGGGCGGCACGCAGTCCCTCCACACGAACTCCCGCGACGAGGCGCTCGCACTGCCGACGCAGGAGTCCGTGACGATCGCCCTGCGCACGCAGCAGATCGTCGCTTACGAGAGCGGTCTTGCCGATGTCATCGACCCGCTCGCCGGCTCCTACTATGTCGAGGCGATGACGAACAAGCTCGAGGCAGAGGCGTGGGATTACATCAAGAAGATCGACGACATGGGCGGTGCTGTCGCCGCCATCGAGAAGGGCTACATCCAGAAGGAGATCCAGGATTCCGCCTACAAGTGGCAGATGGATGTCGAGTCCGGCGCCCGCGTTATCGTCGGCGTGAACAAGTTCCAGATGGAGAACGAGGAGCCGCCGAAAGACCTCCTGAAGGTCGATGAGGCCGTCGGCAAGCGCCAGGTCGCCAAGCTGCATGAGATGAAGGCAAAGCGCGACAACGCCGCTGTCGAGGCAGCGCTCAAGGACCTCAAGGCCGCCTGTGAGGACGAGAACGAGAACCTCATGCCGCATATCCTCGCTGCGGTCAAGACGTACGCGACACTCGGCGAGATCTGCAACGTCATGCGCAGCGTCTTCGGTGAGTATGAAGCCCATGTGAACCTGTAATCTGCCGAGTGGAAGTCTGGAGGGACAACAAATGGAGAAGAAAATCAGAGTATTAGTGGCGAAACCGGGTCTTGACGGTCACGACCGCGGCGCGAAAGTCGTCGCGCGTGCCCTGCGTGATGCTGGCTTCGAGGTCATCTACACGGGACTCCGTCAGACGCCGGAGCAGATCGCGGAGGCGGCGCTGCAGGAGGACGTCAACGTCGTCGCGATGAGTATCCTTTCCGGTGCGCATGGGCATCTCTTCCCGAAGGTGGTCAAGCTCGTCCGCGAAAAGGGGATGGACGATGTCCTCATCATCGGCGGCGGCGTGATCCCGGAGACGGATATCCCCGCGCTCAAGGAGGCGGGCATCGCCGAGGTCTTCACGCCGGGAACGCCGACGACAGACGTCGTGAAGTTTATCAAGGAGCATGTGAAGCTCTGATACGTTACCAAGCATAAGGGAGGGCGAGCCTTTGGATATTGCAGAAGAACTGCTGAAAGGGAACCGCTTAGCACTTTCCCGTGCCATCACTGCCATCGAGAACGAGTACGATGAAGCAACTGAGATCATGAAGAAGCTTTATCCGCGCACGGGCCATGCGTTCGTTCTCGGTGTCACGGGGCCTCCGGGAGCCGGCAAAAGCACGCTGACCGACAAGCTCGCGCGCGAGTACCGCAATCAGGGCAAGACCGTCGGCATCATCGCCGTCGATCCAACGAGCCCGTTTACGGGAGGCGCCATCCTCGGTGACCGCATCCGCATGAACGGACTCACGCTCGATGAAGGTGTCTTCATCCGCAGCATGGGGACGCGCGGCAGTCTGGGCGGACTCTCGCACAAGACGGCCGATGCGGTCAAGGCGATGGATGCCTTCGGCAAAGATGTGATTTTCGTCGAGACGGTCGGTGTCGGTCAGTCCGAGGTCGATATCGTCAAGGCGGCGGATACGACGATGGTCGTGCTTATCCCCGGCATGGGGGATGACATTCAGGCCATCAAGGCAGGGATCCTCGAGATCGGCGATGTGTTCTGCGTCAACAAAGCGGATCATGACGGTGCCGACAAGCTCGTGCGCGAGATCAACATGATGCTCGATCTCGACGTGCACGAGCCGGCGCCGATGAACGATGCGCAGAAGGCGCTCGCGGACCAGTTCCACCACATGGCGGTCGGTCCACAGGCAGAGATGGCGATGCCGGGCTATTGGCGTCCGCCGATTGACAAAGTCATTGCCAATCAGAACGTCGGTGTCAAGGAACTCATCGCAAGCATCGAGAAACACCATGCCTACATCAGTGCGAACGGCGAGCTGCAGGCGCGTCGTACGAAGCGCACGAAAGATGAGATGCTCGACATCCTGTCGAGCAACATCGGCAAGTATATCACCGGTAAGATCGTGGATACGGGTCGCCTCGACGCCTATGTCGAGAAGATCAAAGCGCATGAGACGGATCCCTACACGGTCGTCGGCGACATCATGCAGGAAATGCTCCGCTGAGGAGTCATTGAGGAGGCAGATATTATGTTCAAGGTTTTAGGCGTAGACCACATCGGCATCGCGGTGACGGATCTCAAGGAAGTCGGCTCGTTCTGGAGCGAGGCGCTCGGCCTGCCGGCCAACGGCGAGGAGACCGTCGCAGAGCAGAAGGTCACGACGGGATTCTTCCCGACGCCGAACGGCAGCGAGATCGAGCTTTTGGCAGCGACGGAGGATTCTTCCCCGATTGCAAAGTTCATCGAGAAGAATAACGGTCGCGGCGGCATCCAGCACATTGCGCTGCGTGTCGATAACCTCGAGGCAGCACTCGCCGACCTCAAGGAGAAGGGGGTGCGCCTCATCGACGAGAAACCGCGCAAGGGTGCCGGCGGCGCGAAGATCGCCTTCGTCCATCCGAAGGCTTCCCATGGCGTTCTCCTGGAGCTCTGCCAGCGCGACTGACTCTTTTCTTATCAGCTCTTAGTAGCTACTTGCAATTTTTGCGAAAATAGTGCAAAATAAGGGTGCAGTAACAATGCTGATCATAGGAGGGTTAAAATGGCAACCGTTCAGGAAAAGATTGACCAGATGAATGCGAAAAAAGCGCACATCCGCGAAGGCGGCGGTGCCGCACGCATCGAGAAGCAGCATGCCAAGGGAAAATATACGGCGCGCGAGCGCCTCAATAAACTCTTTGACGAAGGGACGTTCGTGGAGCTCGACATGTTCATGAAACATCGCTGCACGAATTTCGGTCAGGAGAAGAAGGATCTGCCTGCCGACGGTGTCGTCACCGGCTACGGCACGGTGGATGGCCGCCTCGTCTATGCGTACGCGCAGGACTTCACGGTTTCCGGCGGTGCGCTCGGTGAGCAGCATGCCCACAAGATTTGGAAGGTCATGGACCTCGCCATGAAGATGGGGGCACCCTGCATCGGCATCAATGATTCCGGCGGCGCCCGCATCCAGGAGGCCGTCGATGCGCTCTCCGGCTACGGCGGCATCTTCTACCGCAACACGGCGGCATCCGGCGTCATCCCGCAGATCTCCGTCATCATGGGACCGTGCGCGGGCGGTGCTGTCTACAGCCCAGCCATCACGGACTTCATCTTCATGGTGAAGAACACGAGCCAGATGTTCATCACGGGTCCGGCAGTCATCAAGTCTGTCACGGCGGAAGAGGTCACGGCCGAGGAACTCGGCGGCGCTGTCACGCACAACAGCCGTTCCGGCGTGGCACACTTCGCCTGCGAGGATGAGGACGACTGCATCGCAAAGATCCGCGAGTTACTCTCGTACCTGCCGAGCAACAACATGGAAGACGCGCCGGCCGTTGAGCCGACGGACGATCCGAACCGTCAGGATGAGAGCCTCAATACGGTCGTGCCGGACAACCCGAACCTGCCGTACGACATGAAGGATGTCATCCATTCCCTCGTCGACAACGGGGAATTCTTTGAAGTCCAGGAGCTCTTCGCGACGAACGTGATCATCGGCTACGGGCGCATGGACGGCCGCGTCGTTGGCATCGTCGCCAACCAGCCGAATGTCATGGCCGGCTGCCTCGATGTCGATGCCTCGGACAAGGCGGCGCGCTTCGTCCGCTTCTGCGACGCGTTCAACATTCCGCTCCTGACGCTCGTCGATGTGCCGGGCTTCCTGCCGGGCGTCGACCAGGAGCACAACGGCATCATCCGCCACGGCGCGAAGATGCTGTATGCCTACAGCGAGGCCACGGTGCCCAAGGTCACGGTCATCACGCGCAAGGCGTACGGCGGCTCCTACATCGCGATGTGCTGCCGCGAGCTCGGCGCGGATCAGGTTATGGCATGGCCGACGTCTGAGATCGCCGTCATGGGGCCTGCGGGCGCAGCGAACATCATTTTCCGCAAGGATCCGGATAAAGAGGCAAAGACGCAGGAATACATCGATGAGTTCGCGACGCCGTACGTCGCGGCAGAGCGCGGCTACGTCGACATGGTCATCGAGCCGAGTAATTCGGAAGCGAGGAACCGCTCATGAAAATCAATGCAAGCGATGTCCGTCCTGAGGTCGTAGCCGCTATCTCGGCTGCGGTCCAGATGATGACGGGAAATCAAGTCGTCGCCGTGCGCATCAAGCGCGCGAGCAATGCCTGGAACCTGGCTGCCCGCGGCGGCAGGCGTTGAGTCAAGCTGAATAATTGGAGGAATTTTCGATGAAAAAATTCAATATCACGGTCAATGGCACCGCCTATGAGGTAGAAGTCGAAGAGGTCAAGTCCGCGGTCAAGGCGGCACCGGCACCGAAAGCAGCGCCTGCGCCGAAGGCTGCGCCGGCTCCCCAGGCGGCACCTGCGAAAGCTGCTGTGGCAGCTGGTGCAGGAGAGCATTCCATCGACGCGCCGATGCCGGGCAAGATCGTGAAGCTCGTCGCTTCGGAAGGACAGGCCGTCAAGGCGGGCGATGTCCTGCTCATCCTCGAGGCCATGAAGATGCAGAATGAGATCACGGCGGATGCGGACGGCGTTGTCAAGACGTTCAACGTTGCGGCAGGCCAGAGCGTCAAGGTGCACGATTCCCTCGTCATCCTCGGCTGATCCGTCACCGTACGATTTACAGAAAAAGTCCTTTTCTCTTTGCAGAAAGGGACTTTTTTCTGTATAATTATGATATCGATGAAAAACGACGGTGAATCTTATAATCGGATGTGACGAAGGCAGGCATTCCTCTTGCCTCACGTCAGCAAGGCCTGCTGGAAAGGAAGAACGTCATGTATCATGTACAACTGCATTTCTGGGTGCGGGGGATCGATGAGAAGATCGTGCACACTTGGAAGGGGATGGAGCCGCTGCCGCGCTTCTCGCACCTGTTCCATAATTTCTCGCGTTCCCTACGCCTGCCGCGCGGCAGGAACCAGATCGTCCTGCTCGGCGATGTCAAAGCGCTGCAGATCTCGATGCTGCGCCAGGACATCGGCAGCAAGGGGAAGCTGATCCTCTGCACAGATCACGTGGAGGAACTGGCGGCGGAAGAGCTCGCCTACTTTGACGACATCTGGCCGCTCGCGACGCTTCCCGCGCTCGCGGAGTTCCGCTTCCGGCGCCTGCAGGAGGAGCTCAAGCGGGAGAAAGATGCCTGGCTCACGCAGACGTATCTCGAGCAGACCATCAACACGCTGCCCGATATGATCTGGTTCAAGGACATCAAGGGCATCCACCTGCATGTCAACGATGCGTTCTGCACGGCGGTCAACAAGCGGAAGGCCGATGTCGAGGGGAAAGACCACTACTACATCTGGGGCATCCCGAAGGAAGTCTATGAACGCAGCGACTACGTCTGCGTCGAGACGGAGGAGGATGTGCTGCAGAAACGCAGGACCTGCCTCTACGATGAGGAAGTCATGAGCGCGCAGGGCCTGCGGAAGCTCAAGACGTACAAGACGCCGATCTTCGCGGAGGACAGCCAGAACATCATCGGTACAGTGGGCATCGCGCGGGACGTCACGCAGGAAAAGGAATATTTCAGCACGATCCAGCGCCTGACGCGCGAGGACAGCCTCACGTCGCTCCTCAACCGCGAGTACTTCTACGCGCTCCTCGAGCGCGCGAAGCGGGACCCGTATGAGCTCCTGGTCTTTGATATCGAGGCATTCCATGAGTTCAATGAGCGGCACGGTCACTCCCTTGGCGACGCGGTGCTGCAGATCCTGGCGGAGGAACTGCGGGCCGTCTTTCCCGAAGATGATATCGCGCGCATCGGCGGGGACGAGTTCGCCGTCCTCGTGCAGAAGGCGTGGCCCAAAGAGGAAATCCAGGCGAAGATCAAGGAGTTCCAGGACGGACTCTCGGCGATGCTCGCTATGGATGAACGGCTGAAGTCCGTCCATGTCACGGCGGCTGTCGTCTGCGCGCAGCCCGGGCAGACCTCCGAGCGGGTCTTGCTCGCGAGCAGCATCGCGCTGCACCAGGCGAAGAAGATGGGGGGCGGCGCCTGCGTCATCGAGACGTGCGAGGCGGAAGACGGTGCGCCGTCCTCTGGGGAGGAGATTTCCGGTTGTGCTTCTCCGCGCGATTCGCTATAATGAAATCAGACAAAGCGATAGGAGGAGATATCCATGTTTCGTACGATTCCTTTCAATTTCAAAAACAATGCGGCGGAGAAGAGCCGCGACGTGCTTGACCGCTTCTGGGATTTCGCGATGGAACAGGCACATAATCCCGTGGGGCGGGCGGCGAGTGCCATCTTCCCTTTTCGCGTCGATGCGATCGAGCTGCCGGAGCGCTATGAGCTCTTCGCCGAGCTGCCGGGGTTCACGAAGGAGGAGATCACGGTCGCGTACGAGGGCGATGCGCGGCTCACGATCCGTGCCGAGCGGCCGGAGCCGGAGGACGAGGACGTGCATTACCTCTGCCGCGAGCGGCGCACGGGCACGTTCGAGCGTTCCTTTGAGATCAATGACATCGACAAGGAGGCCGTGAACGTATCGTTCGAGAACGGCGTGCTGCACGTCGTCCTGCCGAAGCTGCAGAGCGAAGAGAACAAGACGGTCTTCGATATCCATTGAGACTTCCTAGGTAGAATTTCCTATCTTGACGGCTGCGGATTCTGCGGTCGTCTTTTTTTGCCCAGGAAGCAGGAAATTTCATCACGAAAGCGGAATATAGTAAATGTGAAAGATCGTGTTGCGAGAGAATGGGAAATGCGTGGGAAGGCAGGTCCTTGCAAGCATGGCTGTCGCGGTGCAAGCGCATGACGACATTCCTGCAGATTTAGGAGGGATTTCCTATGATGGACGATGCAGATTGGGTGAATTTCAAGAGGAAGCTCAAAGCGAAGACGGAGATCGATCTCGATCTCTATAAGGAACCGCAGATGAAACGGCGGATCGGGAATCTCGTGAACAGGGGAAAGTTCAGCGGCTATACAGCGTACTTCGATCATGTCGTCCAGGACAAGGATGATTTTGCGGCGTTCATCGAGTACCTGACCATCAACGTCTCGGAGTTCTTCCGCACGCCGGAGAAGTTCGGGAAGCTCGAGACGGATGTCATCCCCGACCTCCTCAAGCGCTCGCCGCGCCTCAAGATCTGGAGCGCCGGCTGCTCGATCGGTGCGGAGCCGTACTCCCTCGCCATCATCCTCAAGGAGCTCACGCCGGGCGTCAAGCATCAGATTCTCGCGACGGACCTCGATATCGAGATCCTCGCGAAGGCAAAGCAGGGCGTCTATACGGAGAATGAGCTCAAGAGCATGACGCCTGAGCGCCGCAACCGCTATTTCGACCGCGTCGAGGGCGGAAAGTTTGCAGTGAAGGACGAGATCAAGCGCTGCATCGAGTTCAAGCGTCATAACCTGCTCAAGGACCCCTTCGAGACGGGCTTTGACCTGATCCTCTGCCGCAACGTCGTCATCTATTTCACGGAGGAGGCCAAGGACCAGCTCTACGCGAATTTCTTCCGCTCCTT
The DNA here is from genome assembly GCA_902763085.1 of Dongibacter bovis. Lineage (GTDB taxonomy): Bacteria > Bacillota > Negativicutes > Selenomonadales > Selenomonadaceae > Selenomonas_C. The sequence goes on along the minus strand of CACWQW010000049.1, from coordinate 7,869 downwards.
GAAGCCGGGCGGCATCCTCTTCGTCGGGGCGACGGAGGCGATCCTCAATTTCCGGTCGCTCGGCTATACGAGTTTTCAGCCGTTTTTCTATCAGAAGCCACTGAGCTGAGTGGCGGGAAGCGTTTGGTCAGAGAGAATGTTTGCAAATCCTGAGATGGAGACAATGCCGCGCGACGCCCTCCAGGCATTGCAGCTTGAACGCATGCAGAAGGCAGTCAAGTGGGCGGCGGAGAAGAGCCGCTTCTATCAAGAGAAGTTCGCGGCGGCTGGCGTCTCACCGGCGGACATCAGGTGCCTGGAGGATCTCCGCAAGTTCCCGTTCCTGACGCGGGTGGAGCTCAGAGGCCATGACGTCTTCGATCGCCTGACGTTGCCGCTCTCCGGCATCGTGCGGTTCGGGTATGGGGTAGCGGCCGGCGTCGAGAGCCTGCATCTCTATACGCAGGGGGACGTGGCGCAGAACGTGGAGATGATGGTGCGCGGCCTCGTGGCGGCAGGCGTGAACAAGACGTCCGTCGTCGGCTTGCAGGGGGATCTTACGAGCAGCCGTCTGCTCGACGTGCATCACGCCCTGGAGATCATCGGGGCGGCCGTCGTGCCGCTCGGCACGGATTACCGCCGCTGGCTGCGGCTCATGGATCTCGTGAGCATGGATGCCATCGTGAGCACGCCGCAGCTCATCATGCAGCTCGTCATCCAGCTGCAGGCAGTGGGGAAGGACATCGCGGATTATGCCGTGCGGAAGTTCTTCAGCCTGAATGAGAACGGGCTGCAGAATCTCTTGCAGAGCCATGTGGTGCAGCGCGCCCGCGCGCAGATCTACAATTTCTTCGCGTTGCCGGACCTCGGCATGGCGGGCGCGCTCTTTTCCTGCTCGGAGCGTCAGGGGCAGCATGTGCAGGAGGATTATTGGTTCCCGGAGGTCGTCGCCTTTGACTCGGGGGAACCGGTGCTCGATGAGGGGCAGATGGGCGAGCTCGTGCTGACCTCCCTCGCGGCAGAGGCGCTCCCGCTCATCCGGTTCCGGACGGGGCAGGCGGTGAGCCTGCGCCGGGATCCTTGTGCGTGCGGTCGTACGTTCGTGCGGGTGTCAACGCCATTTCGGGCGGGCTGACGCCCGTTTTTTTATGGAAAAAAGACGATGCGCGGCGTACCCGTGCGCTTTTTCGTGTTTGCAGGGTCAGGAGGTTGGATCAACATGCGGTTCTTGCATACGGCAGACTGGCATCTCGGCAAGTTGTTCGGGCAGCGGTACATGACGGAGGATCAGCGGCATGTGCTCAAAGAGCTCATTGCCCTCTCGGTGGACGAGGGCGTGCAGGCCGTCGTGATCGCCGGGGATATCTATGACCGCGCCGTGCCGCCCGCCGAGGCGGTGGAGCTTTTCAGCGAGACGCTCGCGAAGCTCTCGGAGGCGGGCATCGCGGTGCTCTATATCGCGGGCAATCATGACAGCGCGAGCCGGCTCGATTTCGGCAGGGAGCTCTTGACGGCGAGCGGCGTCTACGTGCGCGCGCTCACCCAGGCAGAGGCGGCGCCTGTCGTGCTGGAGGATGCGGCGGGCCCCGTCGCGTTCTCCCTGCTACCGTTCGCTACGCCGACAGACGTGCGTCAGGCGTTCCAGGTGCCGCGGGAGGAGCCGCTTTCCTACGACGGGGCGATGGAGCGCCAGGTGCGCGCGGCGCTTTCGGCCGTTCCCCGCGGCTGTCGGTCCGTGGCGGTCGCCCATGCGTTCGTGGCGGGCGGGATGGCGTCCTCCTCGGAGCGGCCGCTCTCCGTCGGCGGCACGGACCAAGTGCGGCCGGCGCTCTTCCGCCAGTTCTGCTACACGGCGCTCGGCCATCTGCACGGACCACAGCGCGCGGGCGCGGAGAACATCCGCTACGCAGGCTCGCTGCTCAAGTATTCCTTCGATGAGGCGATGCAGCAAAAGGGCGTGCTCCTCGTGGACCTCGCGGCGGATGGCAAGGCAGAGGTCAGAGCCATCCCGCTCCATCCGCGCCACGACGTGCGCATTGTCCGCGGGACGATGGAGGAGCTGCGCCGTCCGGACTTCGACGCGCTGGACCATGAAGACTACGTGCGCGTCGACCTGCTCGATGCGGACACGATCCTCAACGCGTATGACAAGCTGACGGCGATCTATCCCAACCTCTTCGCGCTCACGCGCCCGAACTGGCAGGCGGCGCCGGCGGAGGAGCTCACCGTGCGGCCGCGCGGTGAGCGCGTTTCGGAGCAGCATCTCTTCCGCGATTTTTACGAAGAGATGACCAAGGAGCCGCTCACGCCAGCGCAGGAAGCGTATCTCGCGGACTGCCTCGAGGCACTTGCAAGGGAGGAGAGGGAAGCGCGATGAAGATCAAGAGACTCAGCCTGCAGGCGTTCGGCCCATACGTCGGCAAGGAAACCATCGATTTCGAGAAGGGGCTCGGTGCGGATCGCTGCTTCCTCATCCATGGCATGACGGGCGCGGGCAAGACGACGCTGCTCGATGCCATCTGCTTCGCGCTCTACGGGAAGGCGAGCGGCTCCCTGCGCACGGGTGCCATGCTGCGCGCAGGCAAGGCGGCGCCGGAGGTCGATACGTGGGTGGAGTTCGTCTTCGCCCTCGGCGAGCGCACGTACCGCGTGTTCCGGAGTCCTACGTACCAGCGGGAGGATAGGAAGAGCGCGACGCGCGCGCAGGCGGAGCTCTACGCCGTGGAGGAGGACGGGGAGCGGCTGCTCGTCACGGGCGTCAGTGAGGTGGCGGAGTACATCGAGACGCTGACCGGCTTCCGCTGCGAGCAGTTCCGTCAGGTCGTGCTGCTGCCGCAGGGGGAGTTTCGCGCGTTCCTTGTGAGCGATTCTAAGCGGCGCGGGGAGCTCATGCAGGCGCTCTTCCATACGGAGCGGTATGCCGCCATCGAGAAGAAGCTCAAGGAGCAGGCGGCGGAGCTCGAGGCGCGGGGAGAGAAGTGCCGGACGCAGCGCGAGCAGCTGCTCGCCCAGGCGGAGGTGGATTCAGAGTCTGCCCTGGCGGAGCTGCTCAGAGGGCAGGAGCGCAAAGTGGCGGAGTACAAGGCGCAGGAGGCGCACCTGCAGCAGCAGCGGCAGATGCGGCAGAAGGCACTCACGGAGGCGAAGGCGCTGGCGGCATCGTTTGCGCGCCTGACACAGGCGGAGAAGGACTGCGCCGACGACGCGCGGAAACGCCCTGCCGTCGAGGAGTTCCGCGCGCAGCTTGCGCAGGCGGAGCGCGCCGCGGCGCTCCTCGACAAGGAGCAGCAGGCGGCAGAGGCCAAGGCAGAGGCTCTCCGCGGCAAGGCGGCGGCAGAGCAGGCGGCGCGCGCTGCCGAGGACGCTAGGCAGCGGGCGCAGCAGGCGGCAGCGCAGCTCGCGGCGGAAAAGGCGCGGGAAGGCGAAGGGGAGACCCTGCGGCAGAGGATCTCGCACCTTAAAGAGGCGAAGGGAATCGCCGCACGTGTGGCGCAGCTCAAGGAGACGTACCAGAGCGCCGCGCGGCAGGCGGCGGCGCTCAAGGTGCGGCGCCTCGACGAGGAGACGGCGGCGGCGCAGGCAAAGCAGCGCCTTGACCGCCTGCGGACGCTCGAGCGCATGGGCAGGGCGGCGGCGCTCGCCCGCGACCTCCGCGACGGTGAGCCGTGCCCGGTCTGCGGTGCATGCGAGCATCCGCAGCCCGCGGTGTCGGAGGACGTCGTGCCGGCAGCGCAGGAGATCCAGGAGGCGGAGTCGGTCCTCGAGAAGCTTCAGGCGCGCGTGCGCGACGTGCAGGCAAAGGAGCAGAGTGCGGTGACGGCGGTGGCGACGCAGGCAGGGCGGCTCGCATCAGAGCGCGACCGCCTGCCGGAGGGCGTCTCTCCGGTACTGCAGGAGATCGAAGCGGCGCTCGCGCAAGCGACGGCAGCACTGCATGCACTTGAGAAGCGCCGGCAGGACGCCGAGGAGGCGAGCAAGCAGGCGGAGAAGGCGGTGAGCGCCGCAGCGGCGCAGGGGAAGAGCAGCGCCGCGCAGGCGGAGGCGCAGCGCGAGAAGGCGGAGCGCCTGCAGCAGCAGTTCGCCGCGGCGCGTGACGCTGCGGGGTTCCCTACGCAGCAGGCGTACGAGGCGGCGCTCATCGGCAAGTGGCGCGACCAGGCGCATCGGGAGGAGGTCGCCCGTCATATCCGCGCCTTTGAGGATGCGGCGCTCAAGCATCAGGCGGCGCGCGAGGCCGCGGCGGCGGAGACGAAGGGGCAGGAGGTGCCGGATATCCCCGCGCTCACCGCGGCCCTCTCCGCTGCCGAGACGTCATGGCAGCAGGTGCTCACGCAGGAGAAGGAGACGAGCGCCCGCCTCGCGCAGGGGCAGCGCTGGCAGGCGGCGCTCGCATTGCTTGCAAAGGAGCAGCAGGAGCTCGAGCAGTCGTACCGCGTAGCAGGACGCCTCGCGCAGGTCGCGAACGGCGAGCAGCCGTACCGCATCCATTTCCAGACGTACATCCAACGCTCCATCTTCCACGATGTCATGGAGGCGGCGAACGAGCGCCTCTCGGTCATGAGCGGACAGCGCTACGCACTCGCGCTCGGCAGCCAGTCGGACGGACGCAAAGCGGATGGCCTGGAGATCGCCGTGTATGACGCGTACACAGGGAAATGCCGGGAGGCGCAGTCGCTCTCTGGCGGTGAGTCATTCCTCGCCTCGCTCTCCCTCGCCCTGGGGCTCGCTGACGTCGTCGAACGGTATGCAGGCGGCATCCGCCTCGATACGCTCTTCATCGATGAGGGCTTCGGCTCCTTGGACAGCGAGACACTCGATCTCGCCATCGAGGCGCTTCTGAAGCTGCAGGAGGGCGGGCGTGTGATCGGGATCATCTCCCACGTGGAGGAGCTCGCCACGCGCATCCCCTGCCGCCTCGAAGTGAAGAAGTCCCCGGAGGGCAGCACGGCGCGCTTCCTCACCGGTGCCCTGCGGGAATGATTGACAAGCGCATAGGAATCTGTAGAATAGGAACGGGTGATGAAATGATGAAAGAGAAAGGATACCGTCTCGCAGCGCTGCGGGCGGCGTTTCCTTATACGGTACCGATCCTGGCGGGCTTTGCCTTCCTGGGCTTCGCCTATGGCGTCTACATGAACGTCCTCGGCTTCCCGTTCTACTATCCGTTCCTCATGGCGTTCGTCATCTTCGGCGGTTCCTTGGAGTTCGTGGCGGTCTCGATGCTGCTCGCACCGTTTTCGCCGCTCGCCTCCTTCCTGCTCGCGCTGCTCATCCAGGCGCGCCATCTCTTCTACGGCCTCTCGCTCTTCGACACGTACCGCGGTCTCGGCTGGAAGCGCTTCTTCCTCATCTTCGGCCTGTGCGATGAGACGTTCTCCATCATTTTCACGGCGAAGCGGCGCCTGCCGCAGGGGGTGGATCGGGGCTGGTTCATGCTCTGGATCACCTGGCTCAATGAAGGATACTGGGTGCTGAGCGCGCTCCTCGGCGGCATCATAGGCGGCCTGCTGCCGTTCGATACGACAGGGCTCGGCTTCGTGATGACATCGATGTTCGTGGTCATCTTCCTCGAGCAGTGGCTGCACGAGGCGTACCATTTCACGGCCTGGCTCGGCCTGCTCGCCGCCGGCAGCTGCCTCGCGCTCTTCGGCGCGCAGTCCTTCATGATCCCGACGATGGCGGTCATTCTCGCCGTGCTGCTCTTTGCACGGCGCCCGCTCAGCCGGCACTATCTGCCGCAGGCGGCGGAGGCGCGCACGGCACAGCCTGCGGGCGCGGAAGAGAGGGGAGGACACTGATATGACACAGATGCCGCTCTACCAGCAGGTTCTCACGGTCTTGCTCTGCGCGGCGGCGACGATGATTACGCGCTTCCTGCCGTTCCTGGTCTTCTCGTCGAAGAAGCCGACACCGCTGCTCGTCCGCTATCTCGGCAACGCTCTGCCGGCGGCGATCTTCGGCCTGCTCGTCGTCTATTGTCTCAAGGATGTCGTCTGGGCAGCCGCGCCGCACGGCGCGCCGGAGCTCATCGGCATCGCCGTGACGGCTGGGCTCCACCTCTGGCTGCGCCGCATGCTCGTCTCGATGGCCGTCGGCACAGCGGTCTACATGGTACTCGTCCAGGGCGTTTTCGCCTGAGAGCATCAGAGAAGGTTCTTTTGTGAACCGCGACATAGCAAGAGTTGACGCTTCCCGTGAATCACCGTATAATGAAACGTGTGATTTTTGGGAGGCGTTTTTATGCAATCATCCATGTCAAATAGAAGGAAGGAAACGCAGCTCTTCTCGACGCAGAACCTCGTCAAGATGGCGCTCTGCATCGCCTTCTGCTGCGTGTCGGCGTTCATCTCCTTTCCGTTGCCCCTCACCCCGGGGCTCGTGACGGCGCTGACGATCGCGCTGACGGTGACGGCACTCGTGCTGCCGCCGCAGCTCGCGTTCCTCACCGTGGCGGCGTACGTGCTGCTGGGCGCCATCGGCCTGCCCATCTATCCGGGCGGTATCGGCGGCCTCGGCAGGCTGTTCGGTCCGACGGGCGGGTTCTACATCGGCTGGCCGTTCGTCTGCTTCATCGAGAGCCTCTGCAAAGGGCAGCAGGTCAGCTTCCGCCGCTATGCGCTTGTCGCCGTGTGCCTGGGCGTGCCGCTCACGTACGTCGGCGGGCTGATCTCCATGATGCATGTCCAGCAGGTCGGGCTCTACGAAGGTCTCGTGATGGCAGCCCTGCCCTTCATCCCCGGCGACATCATGAAGGCGCTGCTCGCCTCCTTGATTGCCGTGCGCGTCAACCGCGTGCTCGCCCGTCGCTGAGCGTCTCCTAGAGTGCCGCGCGGCATGTTTCAAAGGCGGGAGAGAGACTGCAGCGTCTCGCGAGAAAATCAAGAGGTTGAGGAAAAAATACTTGACTTCAATAGAGCTATTCGGTAAAATAGCTCTATGTGATGTCGTGAACGAGCGTTTCCATTAGCCCCGGAAGCCTGTTTCAGTCATCATGAAGCGTATGTTGTAGACGCTGAAGGCCAGACGGTCGGCCGCCTCGCAGCCGAAGTCGCAAAAGTTCTTCGCGGTAAAAATAAACCGACGTATACTCCGCATGTTGATACGGGTGACTATGTCATTGTCATCAATGCAGAGAAAGTGAAATTCACCGGTAAGAAACTCATCGACAAGACGTATTTCCGTCATTCCGGATATCAGGGCGGCACGACGTTCACGCCGGCCGGTCAGATGCTCGACCGCTTCCCGACGCGCGTCCTCGAGCACGCCATCAAGGGCATGCTTCCGCACAACCGCCTTGGCGCGCAGATGTATCGCAAGCTCAGCGTCTATGCTGGCCCTGAGCATCCGCATGCAGCGCAGAAGCCCGAGAAGCTCGAGTTCGATATTCGCTAATCTGGAAAGGGAGGAACATACTACATGGCACAAGTCAGCTACTACGGCACTGGCCGCAGGAAATCGTCGATTGCCCGTGTTCGTCTGGTTCCAGGCGAAGGCAAGGTCACGATCAACGGCCGCGATATGGAAGAGTACTTCGGTCTCAAGACGCTGGAGCTCATCGTGCGTCAGCCGCTCAACCTCACGGAGACGGTGGATAAGTACGATGTCATCGCCAATGTCGCCGGCGGCGGCGTGACGGGTCAGGCAGGCGCCATCCGCCACGGCATCACGCGTGCACTCATCGAGATGGACGCGGAGCTCCGCCCGGCACTCAAGAAGGCCGGTTTCGTCACGCGCGATCCGCGTGAGAAAGAGCGCCGCAAGTACGGCCTCAAGAAAGCACGTAAGGCTTCCCAGTTCTCGAAGCGTTAAAGCCAAGAGTATCAATGCAAGTTACAAAAAGCCCGTCAGCTCAATGCTGGCGGGCTTTTTCAGTTCTCTTTATTTTTGGAA
>CACWQW010000048.1 GCA_902763085.1 Dongibacter bovis | reverse complement strand
CAAATTCGACTGGGAAAAGAGCGGCAAGTTCCCGCAGTTCGTCGAGCCGAACGCGAGCTACCACGGCATCAGCTTCGCCAAGGACGTCGGCGCGGCGGCGTTCGCGACCTACGTCCGCACGCTCATCCTGCGCGATGAGGGCGCGACGCTCTCGCCGTTTAACGCGTTCCTGCTGCTCCAGGGCACGGAGACGCTCTCGCTCCGCGTCGAGCGCCACGTCGAGAACGCGCTCAAGGTCGTTGACTACCTCGCAAAGAACCCGCACGTCGCGAAGGTCAACCATCCCGCGCTGCCCGACCATCCGGATCACGCGCTCTACGAGAAGTATTTCCCGAACGGCGGCATCTCCATCTTCACGTTCGAGATCAAAGGCGGCGCTGAGGCGGCGAAGAAATTCATCGACCACCTCAAGGTCTTCAGCCTGCTCGCCAATGTCGCCGACGTGAAATCCCTCGTCATCCATCCGGCGTCGACGACGCACAGCCAGATGAACGAGCAGGAGCTCCTCGCCTCCGGCATCACGCCGTCGACGATCCGCCTCTCCATCGGCACGGAGCACATCGACGACATCATCGACGACCTCGACCAGGCGTTCGCCGCGCTCGACTGAGCGCTGGTGCGTGGCGCGCCAATCCCACGGGAAAAATAAGGAAAGAACATACGCTACAGCGGGGCGCATCCCTTTTTGGGGGTGCGCCCCGTTTGGTCTGCGACAGAAGCGGTAGCGGCAGGTAGAGGACCTGCGGGCGCGGCCGCCAGAGATAGGGAAAAGCTATCACGAGTACCATACTTTCTCATATTAACGATAGCGCTGCCGCCCATGCTATACTGGAACCATCAAAAATAGAGAGACAGGAGAAAGGCTGGATGAACCATGAGTGAAGGAACGAAGAAGAACCCCCCATTCCGCTATGATATCGTCGGCAGCTTCCTGCGCCCCGCGGCGCTGAAGGAGAAGCGCGCGGCGGCAGCGCGCGGCGAGATCACCAGGGCGGCGCTCCGGGAGGCGGAGGATGCGGCGATCCGGGACCTCGTAGCGAAGGAAAAGGCGGCGGGCCTCCATGCCGTGACGGATGGCGAGCTGCGCCGCCGCTACTGGCACCTCGATTTCCTCGCGGCGCTCACGGGCGTCCGTGAGATCGGTGCCGCGCACTGGTCCGTCGCTTTTAAGGGCGCACAGCCGAAGGCGGCGACGCTCGAGATCGAGGACAAGATCGATTTCCCGGCGGACCATCCGTTCCTCGCGGATTTCCGTTTCCTCAAGGAGGCGGCGGGCGAAACGCTCGCGAAGTTCACGATCCCCTCGCCCTCGATGCTCCACCTCATCTGCTGCGTGCGCGCGGAGCACTACACGCCGATCGCGCGCTACGAGGATGAGGATGCGCTCTTCGGGGACATCGCCGCCGCCTACAAGAAGGCGGTGCAGGCGTTCTACGATGCGGGCTGCCGCTACCTCCAGCTCGACGACACGAGCTGGGGCGAGTTCTGCGACAAAGAGAAGCGCGCGGCGTATGCGGCGCGCGGGTTCGACCTCGACGCGATCGCGCGCCGCTACGTCGCAGTCATCAACGAGATCGTCGACGCTAGCCCAGCGGACCTCACAATCACGATGCACATCTGCCGCGGCAACTTCCGCTCGACGTGGTTCTCCTCGGGCGGCTACGAGCCCGTGGCGGAGACGCTCTTCGGCGGCTGCCATGTCGACGGCTTCTTCCTCGAGTACGACAGCGAGCGCGCGGGCGGCTTCGAGCCGCTGCGCCATATCCAGGACCAGCAGGTCGTGCTCGGTCTCGTCACGTCGAAATCGCCGGAGCTCGAGCGGGAGGAGGGCGTCATCGCGCGCATCCGCGAGGCGGCGAAGTACGTGTCGCTCGAGCGCCTCGCGCTGAGCCCGCAGTGCGGCTTCTCCTCGACGGAGGAGGGCAATCTCCTGACGGAGGCAGACGAGTGGAAGAAACTCGCGCTCGTAAGGCGCATCGCCGAGCGCGTCTGGCAGGACGCCTGAGGGCGCGGGATATAAGAAAACGAACGAAAGGGGCTGTTGCACGTACCAACAACGTGTAACAGTCCCTTTCCTATCAGTCTTCTCCTTTTAGCAGCCAGTCGAGGAGATTCCTCTGTATGATCCCGCCATCGTTCGTATCCCGTCCGATGGTATCCAGCGTCAGCAATATCTTGGGATAGTTGTCTGCCAGGCGTTTCAGCGGGGCGAGCTCGCGGGTGCGCGTCCGTTCGTCCAGGACGCTCGCGGATACCTGATAATAGGCCAAGGCATCGCCGTTGCTGGCGACGAAATCCACTTCGGTGTTGTCGAGTTTCCCGATATTCACGCGACTGTAGCGTCGTATGAGCTCGAGATATACGATGTTCTCGAGCTGATGGCCGAGGCCTGGCTCTTTTTCGGCGATGAGCAGGCGGCGGAGTCCCGTATCCGCAATATAGTATTTGCCTAGATTCTTCAGATACTGCCGCCCTTTGATGTCGTACCGCGGGACATGGTAGAAGATGAAGGCATCGGTGAGGGCATGCAGGTAACGGTCGATCGTCAGGTGGGAGACCTTGCGTCCGCTTGAGGTCAAGGTATCGGCAATCCTTTTTGCAGAAATCGGGCTGCCGAGATTGCTGGCGAGGGTTTGAATGATATTCTCCAGCAGGGTGATATCCCGGATCCTTTCGCGCTGGGCGACATCCTTGATGAGGATGGTGTTGTAGATTCCCTCGAGATAGGTGTGGACGGCATCCTCATCGCCGATGAGATTCGCGACATAGGGGAAAGAGCCGTAGCGCAGATAGTCTGCAAAGGCGCGATCGGCAGCGACAGTGTCCTGGGGGCCGCGCCTGGCGCGGAAAAATTCCGCGAACGATAAGGGGTAAAGTCGTATTTCGATATATCGCCCGGCGAGTAAGGTCGCCAGCTCACTGGATAGGAAGTAGGCATTGGAGCCTGTCAGGTACAGGTCGATGTTCGGCTTTAGGAGCAGGCTGTCCACCGCCTTTTCGAAGGAAGGGCAGTTCTGGATCTCGTCGATGAAGATATAATTCATTTTCCCCGGGAGGATATGGTCCTCGATGAATCGATAGAGCGCGTGGTATTCGCGCAAGGATTCGTTGCCTAGATCTTCGAGATTGATCTCGATGATCTGCTGGGGAAGGACATCGTCGTTCAACAGTCGTTGTGCGAAAAGCTGCAGGAGCGTCGATTTTCCTGCGCGCCGGATGCCGCTGATGACCTTGATGATCCGTTTATCGCGCCATTTCTCCAACTGCTTGAGATAGACGGGGCGCTCGATCATGCGCTCACCTCCATGTTTTTGTTATTATAATAACAATATGCAAAAAATAAGTCAACTTTTGTCATCGTAATAAAAAAATGACGTTCGCTTGCCATTTGACCTGAGTCGATCCGCGAGCTAGGGCGCGACTTTGGCGACGGCGCGCATATCATTTATGCCAATGGTGAATGCCAGGAGGATACGCCGCTCGGACGGCTGATGCAGGATTTCTTCGAGCCGGAGGCAGCGCGCCTGCACTATCCTGTTCTGGCACAGCGTATGGAGTATTTCAAATCGGAGGCAAAGGGGGTTGTCGCCATGTGTGAACTGATGGAGCGCTTCGGCGCGGAAAAAGAAGCGAAAGGCCGTAAAGAAGGCCTTGCGGCGGGAGAACGCGGGCAGATGACGCCCGGCGAGGTGGCCGAGCTGACGGAACTGCCGCTTGCCGAGGTGGAGGAAATCGCAAAGGGGATTTCGGCGTAGAGATGCCCCATGTTTGCAGAAAGGAACATCCCTGGGGATGCGGGCCGGAAAGGCGCGCATTTTCGGGGATATTTTTTGATGGGATGACTTTTCTGAAAAAATCAGTAGAAAAATCTTGTGAAATTATGTAAGATTGGCAGGATAATCCACGGGGGGGAGAATATAGTCTATACAGAGTGCTCATCTTGCATTATGGAAAGGAGAATTTCATCATGGGGAAGTTCAAGACAGGATGCTTAGGCATTATTGCGCTGGTGGTGGTGGCCGGTGTGATCGGCAGCTGCATGGGTGGAGGCGGCAAAGAAAAGCCTGCGGCGCAAACCACGAGCAGCAGTGCGAGCTCTGGGACAAAGCAGCAAAAGGAGGTCGTCTATCAGGATGCTGACATCAACGCGATGCTTGCCGATTTGAAGGACAATGCTGCGAAGGCGCAGAAGACGTACAAGGATCAGAATCTCAAAATCATGAATGGAACGCTGAGCAATATCGATGCGGATGGAAAATATATCGACCTTAAAGGCACTGGTAGCAGCGGCTCGCTGATCCACGTCCAAGCGTACGTCCGTAGCAAGGATAAGGAGACGAAGGATAAGATTCTGAATCTCAAAAAGGGACAGTCCCTGACCGTTTATGGACATGTGAAGGATGTGGGAGAGGTCATGGGATATAGCGTCGATATCGATAAGATTGAGTGAGGAAGCAGAAAGGGTTCGTTGTAAAATGAAGTTGAACGGTTAATCAAAAACAAAAAATCCATAGCGACTTCCTATGTTAAAATGGTTTTGCAAAACAATCACCAACAAAGGAGCATCGCTATGGATCGAAACCATTTGACGGAGCTGTCGCTCGCCGAGGTGGAGGAAATCGCAAAGAGGATTTCGGCGTAGGGATGCCCTGTTTTTGCAGAAGGAACGTCCCCGGGGATGCGGGCTTCAGGAAGCGCTGAATGAATCAGTGAGTCCTTTAGGACGCGTCCTTGGGGACGTTTTTGTCTGTGTTGATTTCGGGGGCTTGCGTATCCAATCGCTTTGCACTCAGTCGGTGCGGCAGCGCGCTTGTCACTGATACCATGGCCGCGTCTGTTCCTCGCCGACGGTGGTCGGCTCGCTGTGGCCGGAGAGGAGCAGGGTGTCCGCGGGCAGGGTGAGGAGGCGGGTTTTGATGCTCTGCATGAGCGTGCGCTCGTCGCCGCCGGGGAAGTGGGTCGCGCCGTAGCTCGCGCGGAAGATGGTGTCGCCGACGAAGGCAAGGCGGTCGCCGTCCGTGCGGTTGGCCGCGGCCTCGCTGACGTAGGAGCAGCCGTCCTCGGTGTGGCCGGGTGTGGCGATGAGATGGAGGCGGCAGGCGGGAGCGGCGGCGAGTGCGAGACAGGCGCCGTCCGGCAGGTAGGTCATGCGCGCCGCGGGCAGGGTGAAGCCCGCGGGCGGGAAGAAGTTCGCCGAGAGGTTCCAGTCGGGGCTCTCGGCGTATTTTTTGCCCTTTTCCCACATGCAGATGGGAAGCGTGCCGAGCGCGTCGCTCACGGCGAGTGCCGCGCCGATGTGGTCGAAGTGGCCGTGCGTGAGCAGGATGCGCTCGACGGTGAGGTCTTGCGCGCGGATGGCTGTGAGGAGGCGCTCCGGCTCGAAGCCGGGATCGATGAGGAATGCGCATCGCGTCGCGTCGTCGCCGTAGAAATAGGCGTTCGTCGTGATGGGGCCGTGGGTCTCGATGCAGAAGATCATGGGAAAGCTCCTTTCTCTGATGGCTGTGGCTTTATCGTAGGGCGCGCGCCCGGCGCTGTCAAGGGCGCAGGGCCCAAGATTTCCCGCCGCGGGGACTGTGCGGGCGGCGGCGAATATGATATGATATAAGCGGTAACGAACGGCGGCGCGGCAGGCGCCAGGAGGGAGCGATGGCGATGGATCAGGCGGCGGAGGCGCGGGCGCGGCTGCAGGTGAGCATCGACGCCCTGGAGCGCCGCATGAAGCTCGATACGAGCGACCTCGAGTACGAGGCGCACCTGCGCCAGAAGCGGCGGCTGCAGGATATCCTGGACCGCCTGAAGGAACGCGCGGAATGATTTTCAGGAAGACTTCATGTTTTTCTGCGATACTATAAATATCAAAAGGTCAAAAGGAGGACGAACCATGTCTCAGCGCATGACAATGGAGGAAGTGCTCAAGGAGTACGGTGTGCCGCTCATAAAGCTCGACGTGCACGCGACGCGCTCCGAGCTCTTGAAGCTCCGCGAGCAGCTCATGGCGATCCGCGATGTGAGCGGCGCGAAGGAGCAGGGGTATCTCGACATCGACTGCAAGCTCTACATCGATGTCGACGATATCGACCAGTATCTCGCGGGTACGCGCGATACCGTGGGGGAGATCTACGCGTTCCCCGAGGATATCAAGTCGTACCGCGAGCAGTGAGTCCGCCGCCGGGCCATCAGCCCTTTTGTTTCCCGATGGAGGTATACATAAATGAAAACGAAGAAGAAAGTCACCGCGCTGCTCCTCGGAGCGGCGCTCGCGCTCTCGCCGCTCGCGGCAGCGGGGACGACCGGCTATGAGACGGCGTATGCCGCGAAAGGCGGCGCCCGCATGTCGATGCCCGCGCCGAAGGCGGCGCCCGCCGCGCCGAAGATGAACCAGGCGCCGCAGGCGGAGCATAAGTCTGTCTCGGGGAACGGAGGCGCCTACGCGCCCTCGAAGAGCGCGCAGGACCTGCCGAAGAACGCGCCCGCGGCGAAGAGCGGCATGATGAACGGCAACATGCAGAGCGGCAGCCGCTTCGGTAATATGATGCGGAACGTCGGCCTCTTCGCGGGCGGCATGTTCCTCGGCTCGATGCTCAGTCACCTCTTCGGCTTCGGCATGGGCGGCATGATGGCGGACGTGTTCGGCCTGATCGCGAACCTCCTGATGCTCGCCGTCCTCTTCTTCGCGGTGCGCTGGCTCTTCCAGTGGCTGCGCGGCGGCCGCCGCGACGATGGCGGCAGCACGTGGCAGGCGCCCTCCGGGCAGAGGCAGACGTATGACGTGCGCGCAGAGGAACCGCAGCAGGCGCGCCCCGCCGCGCCGCGCGGTGAGAACGGCGCGAGCGCGCGTGACATCGCCGATCGCTACCGCAGCCGCTGAGTAGGCGCTCTCTGCGCTCGCCTCGCCTGGCGTGCGCGCCAGGAGGATGGCCTGCGGGCGCGGCGCGCAGGCAAGGCGCAGCTGCGCCCGTGTTCAGGAAATGGGAAAGGACGAATTATGGAACTCAAGCAAACGACCTTAGAGAAGGTAGAGGAGCTCATCGCGCGCTATCCGGCGCTCGCCGTCTGCCGCGCGGATCTGCGCGCGGCGGTCGAGGCGATCTGCGCGAGCTACCACGAGGGGCACAAACTGCTCGTCTGCGGCAACGGCGGCAGCGCCTCGGACAGCGAACACATCGTCGGCGAGCTCATGAAGGGCTTCCTGCTGCCGCGGCGCCTCGGGGAGAAAGAGCGGCAGGCCTTTGCCGCTACCTGTCCTGACGCGGCGGACTATCTCCTGGAGAACCTGCAGGGGACGCTGCCTGCCATCTCGCTCGTGAACTCCGTCGGTCTCGGCACGGCGTTCGCGAACGACCAGGCGCCGGACCTCGTGTTCGCACAGCAGGTCTTCGGCCTCGGGCAGGCGGGCGACGTGCTCATCGGCATCTCGACCTCCGGGAACTCGGGGAACGTGATCTACGCGCTCGACGTCGCGCGTGCGAAGGGGCTGCGCACCGTCGCGCTCACGGGCGAGACGGGTGGCCGCATCGCGGCGGAGCACCGCGCGGAGACGGTCGTCCGCGTGCCGTCGCGCGAGACGTTCAAGATCCAGGAATACCATCTGCCCGTCTACCACATGCTCTGCATCGCCGCGGAGAACGAGTTCTTCGGCGCGTGAGCGGCAGAGGGGCTGACGGACAGAAAAGAATCGCAAGATAGCAAGAGGAGGAGCCTGCCAGGCGGCGGGTTCCTCCTCTTTTTCGTGGGTGCGGTGCACCATGCCCGCGAAGGGGCGTTTGGCGCCTTCGCCTGCGTGAGGGGCGGCGCTTCGCGCGATGTCAGTGTGCGGCGCGGACGCCCTGCGGGAGGACGGTCCCGTGTACGGCGTCGATCGCGAGCGTGTAGTGCATGCCGCCCGCCGTGCAGTGGACGAGATACGTGAACTGCGGACTGGGCGCGCCAAACGGCGGCTGCCCGCCCGCACTGCGCGCCTCGCCGCGCGCCTGCGGTGCCTCTGCGCCCTCAGGCGGCAGGGGCGGCTGACCCTCCTCGTGCACCTGCGCGTTCTTCGGTGCCGCGTTGTCTGTCGGAGCGCCGCCCGGCATGCCGCTCTTCATCGGCTGCCCGTCCGGCGCGCCAGGGTGCTCCGCCTCTCCGTCCGCACCGTGGTGCCAAGGCTGTGCGCCATCCGCGCCGTCTGGCGCGCCGCTGCGCTCATCCGGCGGCGCGGCGCGGTGTGCCTCGTCCCGGTCCTCGTGCGCCTTCTGGTGCTTGTCCTGCTGGTCTTTCCTGTGCTCGACGCGCTCTTTATCGCCGTGCTTTCCGAAGTGTTCACCCGGCGCGCCCGTCATGAGGCTGATCTCGTCGAACGTGACGGCGGTCTCCTCCTGCCCGATGGTATCGGCGGCGATGCTCCGGATCTCTGCCTCGGAGAGGACGCTCACGCCCATCTTCTCCGCCTGGATGGCGGTGAGCTCCGATAGGGCGGCGCGCTCCTGCACGTGCGCCGCCCGCTCCTGCGCGTGGTGGTAGTAGCTCGCGCCGCCGCCCGCGATGAGCACGAGCGCGAGGCACGCGGCGAGGCCGAGGGTACGCTTTTTCGTGAAGACGCGGCTCATCCGGTCCGAGACGGTGTTCTTGGTTGATTGCTGTTGTTCCATGATGGATGCCTCCTGTCGTTTCTTGATGGTCCCAGTATAGGCGGCGTCGCTAAAGTTTGCCTAAAGCTGCGCGAAAGGCTGGCGAAAATCTTGCGGCGGGGCCGCCGTTTGCGGTATGGTATAGGAAAGAAACGAAAGGAACGCCGCGCTGCCCGCGCGGCGGCTGAGAGGAGATGAGACCATGTTGCCCATACCGAAGAGGCTTCGTGACCTCTCCCTGCGCCGCAAGATCCTCCTGGCGAATTTCCTCATGGTGCTCGTGCCCGTCCTTCTCATCGTCGTGCTCGGCACGCTCCTCTTCGCGGGGCTGCGGTCCTCCGGCACCCTGCGGCAGGCGGAGCTCGCGCTGCTCTGGCCGGAGCGCGGCGCCGCGATGTCGGTCTCCTACGCCGTGAGCGACCTGCGCTGGCAGTCGGAGCGCGGCGGGAAACGCGCGGAGCGCTTCGCCGAGGCCTGCCGTCTGCTCGAGCAAAGCGGCGTGCAGGTCGTGATCGCCAGGCGGACCGACGCGGATGCGGAGGCTGCGGGCGCGGCCGCGCAGGGAACGCACGGCGAGCACTCGGCGCACCGCGGCGCGCCCGCAGACCCGCGGCAGGCCTCCGCTGCGCCGACCGACCTCCTCTACGCGAGCCCCGGCGCGGACGCCGCGGCCGTCATCGCCGCGGCACAGCAGAGCCTCGGCGCGCCGGACGCTGAGGGCACGCGCTGGCAGCAGGGGACGTTCGCCTTCGTGCACCGCGCGCGCACCTGCGCCGTCTACGCCTACGGACATCTGCCGCTCCCCGCGCCGGGAGAGGAGGCGGCGCAGGCGGACTACCTGCGGCATGCCGCCCTGGGACTCGCGCTTTTCGCCCTCTTCCTCGCGCTCGTCTTCATCGTCTGGCTCGGCATCACGCTCGCGCGGCTCCTCTCGCGGCAGGTGCTGGGCCCGCTCCAGGAACTGCGGGAGGCCGCCGCCGCGATCGGGCGCGGGGAGCTCGGCGGGCGCATCGCCATCCACGCGCAGGACGAGGTCGGCGAGACGTGCGCCTGCTTCGATCGCATGCGCGAGGATCTCCTCGCGGCGCGCGAGGAAAAGGAGCGCTATGAGCAGGGGCGGCGCGAGCTCCTCGTGGGCATCTCGCACGATCTCGCGACACCGCTCACCGCCATCGACGGCTACGCGACGGGACTCGCGGACGGCATCGCGCGCACGCCGGAGCGCCGCCGCCACTACGCGGAACGCATCACGGCGCTCACGGCGCAGCTCGCGCACCTCGTCGACCGCCTCTCCCTCCTCTCGCGGCTCGACCTCGGCCGCGTCGCGTTCCACTGCGCGCCCGTCGCCATCGATGCCTACCTGCGCGCCTGGGGAGAGGAGACGCGCGCGGCGTGGGCGGAGACGGGGGATACGCTCACCTATGCGCCAGCGCCCGGCGCGGTGGACCTCGCCGTTTCGCTCGACCGCGCAGAGTTCGCCCGCGTGCTCGAGAACCTCGCGGGCAACAGCCGCAAGTACGGCGCAGACGCGGCGGGACACGTCCGGGCGGAGCTCTCGCTCGCGCGCCAGGGCAAGGCCGTGCGCATCACCTGGCGCGACCACGGCCCCGGCGTCGCGGCGGACGCGCTGCCGCGCCTCTTCGAGAGCTTCTACCGCGCGGACAAGTCGCGTGGCAGGAAGCCCGGCCACGGCCTCGGCCTCGCGATCGCGCACCGCATCGTCACAGGGATGGGCGGCACCATCCGCGCGGCCCAGGCGGCGGGCGGCGGGCTCGCCATCCTCATGGAGTTCCCGGCCGCGCCGCTGGCGGCGGAGGATGCGGAGAATCACACGCAGGAAAGGACCGACGAACATGAAGAGCATCTTGATCATCGAGGACAATGAAGACATCCGCGAGCTCGAGCGCGACTATCTCGAGGCGGCGGGCTTCGCCGTCGACCTCGCGGGCGACGGCGAGCGGGGCATTGTCGCGGCGCTCGTCGCCGCCCCGACCGCTGCCGCGCCGCACGCGCCCTACGACCTCATCGTGCTCGACCTCATGCTGCCGGGCGTGGACGGCTTTGCCGTCTGCCGTCGCCTGCGCGAAGAGAGCGAAGTCCCCATCCTCATGGCGACGGCGAAGCGCGAGGACATCGACAAGATCCGCGGCCTCGGCCTCGGCGCCGACGACTACCTCGTCAAGCCGTTCAGCCCCTATGAGTTCGTCGCGCGCGTCAAGGCGCACATCCAGCGCTACGCGCGCATCCGCGCGGCGGCGCGGCGCGAGGACGGTGCAGAGGCAGAGACAGAGGCGCCTCGACCCCTCGTGCGCGCCGCCGCGTGACGGAGCGCGGGCGGGAGATCACCCTCACGAACCTCGAGTTCGAGCTCCTCGCCTTTCTCGCGCAGCATCCCGGCATCGTCTTCAGCCGCGAGCGCCTCTTCACCGGCGTCTGGGGGCTCGACGCCGTCGGCGACAACGCGACGGTCATGGTCCACATCGGCCACATCCGGGAGAAGATCGAGCCCGACCCCGCGCACCCCATCTACATCGAGACCGTGCGCGGGGCGGGCTACCGGTTCGCCGAGCAGGCGCGGCGGGGATGAGCGCGGACAGCGGCTCCTGCCTGCGCGTCCGCGCAGAGGCGCTCATAAGCAAGAGGAACAGGAGGCATGAGATCGATGAGGAGAAACATCGGCTGGCGCATGGCGCTCGGCGCGCTGCTCGGCGCGGGACTGGTGGCCGTCGCTTTGTGCGCCGGCTGCAGCCCCGCGATGCCAGCGGCAGAGAAGCCGGCACAGGCGTCCGAGCCGCAGACGCTCGAGGAGCAGGCCGACGCGATCGTCGCAGCGATGACGACGAATGAAAAGATCGGCCAGATGGTCATGATCGGCATCCACGGCACGGAGCTCGATGAGGACAGCAAGACCATGCTGCGGCAGTTCCATATCGGCGGCATCGTGTATTTCGACCGCAACATCCAGTCGCAGGATCAGCTCAAGTCGCTGAGCGAGCAGCTGCAGGCGTATGCGCAGGGAGAAGCACAGCAAAAAGTGCCGCTCTTCCTCGCGATCGACGAGGAGGGCGGCACCGTCTCGCGCGGCAGGGGCGTCATCCCCGCGCCTCCGTCCGAGGCGGCCATCGGCGCGTCCGGGCAGCCGGAGCGCGCGCGGATGTCGGCGGCAAGCACAGCGCAGGCGCTCCGTGCGGTCGGCATCAATCTGAATCTCGCGCCCGTAGCCGATGTCAGCTCCTCGGACGCCCGCGCCTTCTCCGGCGACGCGCAGACCGCGGCACGCTTTACGGAGGAGGCCGTTTCCGGCTACGAGCAGGAGGGGATGCTCTGCGCGCTCAAACATTTTCCGGGCATCGGCAAGGGTGCGGTCGACTCGCATCAGGAGGTCTCGCGCGTGGACGCCTCGCGCGAGACGCTGGAGCGGGAGGATCTCCTGCCCTTTGCGGAGGTCATCGCGTCGCAGCGGCCGGAGGATTTCCTGATCCTCGTCTCGCATCTCATCTATCCCTGTTACGATGCCGCGCACTCCGCCTCGCAGTCGCGCGCCGTCATGACGGATCTGCTGCGCGGGCAGCTCGGCTATCAGGGCATCATCCTCACGGATGACCTCGAGATGGGCGCGGTCGCCAACCATGTGCCGCTGCGGCAGGCGGGCGCGAACGCGGTCGTGGCGGGCGCGGACATCGTCCTCGTCTGCCATGAGTACCCTCACGAAGAGGAGGTCTATCTGGGCATCAAGGACGCCGTCGACGCGGGCGAGATCAGCGAGGAGCGCCTCGATGCCTCCGTGCGGCGCATCGTCCTCGCAAAGCTCGCGCACGCGCTTTGAGGGCGCGCTCTGCATCTCTTGGCCGCACGCGTCACCCCTTGCGTGCGACAGTCCCGTTTTCACTCCCTCGCGTTTTGCCTGAGGGGGGGCGGGAGGAGTCGCCGATATTTCTTCGTCAGAAAAAGAGGAAAATTGCCGCTTCCCATGGAATACATATCGAAGGACAAACGAACTGACAGGGGGCATTGTTATGATGACAGAAAAGGCGTTGATGAAGCTCGCGAACGGCAGCGACGTGCGCGGCATCGCCGTCGAGGGCGTGGCGGACGAGCCGGTGAATCTCACGGCGGAGGCGGCGAACCGCATCGCGAGCGGCTTCGTGGAGTTCCTCGCACAGCGCACGGGGCTGAGCAAGCGGGATCTTCGCATCGCCGTCGGCCATGACACGCGCATCTCGGCGGGCACACTCAAGAAGGCGGTCTTCGAGGCGCTGACGGCGGCGGGCTGCGTGACCGTCGACTGCGGTCTCGCCTCGACGCCGGCGATGTTCATGTCGACGGTGTTCAAGGCGACGCAGATGGACGGCGCCATCATGATCACGGCGAGCCATCTGCCCTTTAACCGCAACGGGCTGAAGTTCTTCACGACGGAGGGCGGCGTCGAGCCCGCAGAGATCCACGAGATCTTAGAGAGCGCCTGCCATCATCCCGAGGTGCAGGGGAACCTCGCCAAGGTGCAGAAGTACGATCTCATGGATCGCTACTGCCACTTCCTGCGCAAGAAGATCCGCCAGGCGCTCGGCGAGGAGGATGCGCCCTTAAAGGGCATGCACATCGTCGTCGACGCGGGCAACGGCGACGGCGGCTTCTTCGCGACGCAGATTCTCGGGCGCCTCGGCGCGGACACGACGGGCAGCCGCTTCCTCGAGCCGGACGGCCATTTCCCGAATCACATCCCGAACCCCGAGAACAAGCAGGCGATGGCGTCGATCCGCGAGGCGGTGCTCGCGAGCCGCGCTGACCTCGGCCTCATCTTCGACACGGACGTCGACCGCATGAGCGCTGTGCTCGCAAATGGCAAGGAGATCAGCCGCAACGCGCTCATCGCGATGATGGCGGCGATCCTCGCGCCGGACTACCCGGGCAGCACGATTGTCACGGACTCTGTCACGAGCGACGAGCTCACGGAGTTCCTCACGAAGGAGCTCGGGCTCAAGCACCACCGCTTCAAGCGCGGCTACAAGAACGTCATCGATGAGTGCATCCGCCTCAACGAGGCGGGGACGGTCTCGCCGCTCGCCATCGAGACGAGCGGCCACGGCGCGCTCAAGGAGAACTACTACCTCGACGACGGTGCATATCTTGCGGTGAAGCTGCTCATCGCGGCGACGAAGGCGAAGCGCGCAGGCAAGAAGCTCGCCGCGCTCATTGGGAAGCTCGGCGAGCCGCTCGAGAGCAAGGAGTACCGCATGAGCATTGCGGGCGAGGACGATTTCCGCGGCTACGGCGAGGGCGTGCTCAAGACGTTTGAGCAGCGCGCGCGGGCGCAGGGCATCGAGGTCGCGGAGCCGTCCTATGAGGGCGTGCGCCTCGTGTTCCCGCACGGCTGGGCGCTGCTGCGCCTCTCGCTCCACGACCCGCAGATGCCGATGAACATCGAGAGCCGCAAGGAGGGCGGCGTCGCGGAGATCGCGGCGACGGTGAAAAAGCTCCTCGACGGCTTCACCTCGCTCGGCACGGATGTGCTGCGCTGAGAGAGGCGCTTCCTCGGGGCAGTAATAAGGAATAGAAAATGACCGCTGCGAAGCTTTGGGCTTTGCAGCGGTCATTTTTTGTTTCAGCTGAAGATGGTCAGGCGGTTTCCTGCGCGGGCGCGGGCTCTCCTTCCTTGCGCGTCATGCGCGCGGCGAGGTAGTTCGCGGCGATGGAGCCGGAGATGTTGTGCCAGACGCTGAAGATCGCGCCGGGGATCGCG
>CACWQW010000047.1 GCA_902763085.1 Dongibacter bovis | reverse complement strand
CATCACGCACATCATGCGCGGCGCGGAGTTCATCACCTCCACGCCGAAATACATCCTGCTCTACGAGTCGTTCGGCTGGGACGTCCCCGTCTTCATCCACCTCGCCCCCGTCATGGGCAAGAACGAGGACGGCAGCGTCAGCAAGCTCAGCAAGCGCCACGGCGCGACCTCGTTCGACGACCTCGTGAAGATGGGCTACCTGCCGCAGGCGATCGTCAACTACGTCGCCCTGCTCGGCTGGAACCCGAAGAACACGAACCAGGAAATCTTCTCCATGCAGGAGCTCATCGAGCACTTCAGCCTCGAGGGCCTCAGCAAATCCCCCGCCGTCTTCGACTACGCGAAGCTCGGCTGGGTGAGCGGCGAATACTTCAAGGCGATGGACGACGCTGCCTTCGCCTCGATGGCACGCCCCTTCGCGGGCGAGCTGCCGGCGTACCTCGCGGCGCACTGGGACGCGCTCGCCGCGCTCCTGCGCACGCGCATCGAGCGCCTCGGCCAGATCCCGGACGAGATCCGCTTCCTCATCGAGGCGCCCGCCTTTGACGCCTCCCTCTACGTCAACAAGCGCAACAAGGTCACGCCCGAGAAGGCGAAAGACCTCCTGCCCGCCGTCATCGCGCTCCTCGAGAGCATCCCGGAGGCAGAGTGGACGAACGACAGCCTCTACGCGAAGCTCGAGGCGCACATCGAGGCGACCGGCGTCAAAAAAGGCCTCATGATGTGGGTCGTACGCATCGCCGCGGCGGGTCAGAAAGTCACCCCCGGCGGCGCGACGGAGATCCTCGCCCTGCTCGGCAAGGACAATTCTCTCGCGCGGCTGAAAAACAGCCTGTCAAACTTAAACGGATGAACAGTTCCAGCTAAAACCGCAGGATGCTCTCCATTGAGCATGAAGAGGTTGTCTCAGAATGGCGTACATCGCCTGCCTGAGGCAACCTCTTTTGTATTTCGGGCGTTTGTCCTTTCTCTGACAACCGCCTCAAATGATGTCTTAGCAGCCTCACAAAGGATGAAAAAAAACTCTTGACGTACTCCCCACTCTGTAATATAATAATGCTTGTTCCTAAGCGCATCAGCCCTCATGGGCGCGCGGACGGTATGGCACCTTCGTCAAGTGGTTAAGACACCGGCCTCTCACGCCGGGTTCATGGGTTCGAATCCCATAGGTGTCACCACTCCGGCACCTTCGTCAAGCGGTTAAGACACCGGCCTCTCACGCCGGGTTCATGGGTTCGAATCCCATAGGTGTCACCAGAGAATCCGAGGCAGTTCACAACGTCGTTGTGGCTGCCTCTTTTGTTTTAGGGAGTGCCGAGAGCGCGGGCAGCGCTGCCCGCGCTTCTAGAAAGGAGTCCCCCTATGATCTTCCTCTCCATGCTCGCGCTCGGCGCGCTCATCGGCTTCGTTGGTGCCGGCGGCGCCGGCGTCACCATCACGCTGCTCAACGTCGGCTTCGGCGTCCCCATCCATGAGGCACTCGCCGTCGCGCTCGCCTCGATGGTCTTCACGACGCTCTCCGGCGCCATCAGCCATTTCCGCCAGCACGAAGTCGTCGTCCGAACGGGTGCCGTCGTCGGCCTCTTCGGCATCGTCGGCGCATTCCTCGGCGCAGCTGTCTCGAACATCATGCCCGCAGGCGACCTCACGATCGCGACCTCCGCCATGATGCTCTTCTCCGCCGTGCTCCTCTACCTACGCATCTACCAGGGCACGTGGCTCGCGCGCCATTTTCCCGTGCGGGAGACGCTCCTCACAGGGCGCCGCCTCTACCTCTGCGGCAGCATTACGGGCGTCCTCGTCGGCTTCCTCTCCGCCGCATTCGGCATCGGCGCCGCCGCGTTTATCCAGCTCGCACTCATGGTCGTCTTCGGCGTGCCGCTGCTAGAGACCGTCGGCACCTGCATGATGGTCATCATCCCCATCTCCGCAGCCGGCGGCCTCGGCTACCTCCTGAGCGGCCACCTCGAACCAACGCTCTTCCTCGAGACCCTGCTCGGCCTCATGCTCGGCGCTTGGTTCGGCGCCAAAGCCACCCACCTCGCCCCGCTGCCGCTGCTCAAATTCTGCATCGTCGGCATGTCCGCCGCAGGCGGCATCATCCTGCTGCTGTTCCATTGAAGCGGACATCCACATCATCGCGTCATAACAACACAGAAAAACCGCCGCTGTCGGCCATGAGGCCAACAGCGGCGGTTTTCTTTCGGAGCCTCCCGTTCAGGCAACCGATCCTTACACACGAAAAAAGCACCGCAATCTCTCGCGGTGCCTGACCTTCAAATGGCAGGGGCAGCAGGACTCGAACCTACGCATGCGGGATTCAGAATCCCGTGCCTTACCAACTTGGCGATGCCCCTATGTGACGTTTGCTGTCAACAATAGATATTATAGGGGACAAGGAGGAAGCTGTCAAGGTTTTTTTGAAAATTTCTTTGCGGCAACGCGAGGAGGGCGATACGGTGCCTTGCGCGAGAGAAAAAAGCTGCCGTCAGCGGTCGGCTGACGGCAGGAAAAATCATTTTTCTTTTGGCGTGGCGGTGGACGCGCGGGTCAGAGGTCGGCGCGCCGCCGCCTTGCTGCAGGCGGTGGCCCGCAGCGTGTATTATGGGGAATAGAGAATAGGAGGTGCAGGCGGGGTCTTTTCCCATCTGCACCTCCTATTATACATCAAATAATCAAAATGTCAATAGGTCAATGATTTGCCATTTCGTAGATGTCGATGGCTTCCTTGCGGCCGATGGGGTGGAAGCAGCCGACGGTCTTCGTGCCGCCCGCCGTGACGGCGTCGGCGAGTTCGTGGATCGTGGCGTCGTTCAGCACGCCGATGCCGAGCTCCGTGAAACAGCACGGCATGCCGATCTCCTGGAAGAACGCCGCCTGCCGGCGGATGCCCTCGAGGGCGCGCTCCTCGTCCGTGCCCTCCGTGACGTCCCAGACCTTCTCGGCGAAGCGCGCGAAGCGCGCGATGTCGTCGCGATAGACGTACTGCGCCCACCACTGCCAGACGGACGTGAGCGTCTCGCCGTGCGTCGCGTCGTATTTCGCGCTGAGCGCGTGGCCGAGCTTGTGGCAGGAGAAGTCCTTATGCCGGCCCCACTCCGTGACGCCGGAGTGGGAGACGCTGCCGCACCACATGATCTCGCTCATGGCGTCGTAGTCGTGCTGGTCACGGACGGCGACGCGCGCGCTCGCGATGACGTCGCGCAGCAATCCCTCGGCGATGGCGTCCGTGAGCGCGTTGCCGCTGACGTCCGTGAAGTAGCGCTCGAGCGTGTGCATGAGGATGTCGCTGATACCCGCGACGAGCTGCTTCCGCGGCACGGTGTAGGTGAGCTCCGGGTTCATGAACGCGAGCGCGGGACGATTGAACGGCGTGTTGATGCCGCCCTTGACGCCGGTCTCCTCGTTCGTGAGCACGGCGGAGTCGCTCGTCTCGCTGCCCGCCGCCGCGAGCGTGAGCACGGCGGCGACCGGCGTAGAGCGCGTGAGCTGCGCGCGCCCGCACCAGAAATCCCAGATGTCCGTCTCAGGGTTCGCGACGCCGTGCGCGATCGCCTTCGCCGTGTCGATGACGGAGCCGCCGCCGACAGCGAGGATGAAGTCCGCACCGAAGCGCAGCGCCTCGCGCACGCCCTCGCGCGCGTGGGAGACGAGCGGGTTTGGCTGCACGCCGCCGCGCACATCAAAGGCGATGCCGCTTTCCGTCAGCGTGCGCTCGACGCGCGCGAGGAGCCCTGAGCGCAGCACGCTGCCGCCGCCGTAGACGATGTAGACACGCGTACCGCCGTACGCCTTGATCTTCTCTCCGACCTTTTTCTCTGCGCCGCGTCCGAAGATGATCTCCGTCGGGCATTGGAACTGAAAGCTCTGCATACCGTGATCCCTCCGCTGTTCGAGTTTTTCCTATCTCCCCTTATTCTATCATTGTTTCTCCCGGTTGGAAAGGAATTCCCGCCGAAAAGCGCCTCCGCCGCCGATGGAGCATCGCTCCGTCCCCCAGCGACAAAAAAGGATGGTGCCTGGCGTCCATCGCCTGCCCCATCCTCAGGAATCCCTTGCTATCCCCCAGATCTCGCTCAAAGGTGTGCCTCGAGCATCGCGCCGACGCTCGGGTAGGAGGCGCGCGCCTTCGCCTTGATGACGTCGCGCGCCGTGTCGACGGTGAAGCCCTGGTAGGCCTCGATCATCGGCAGGTCGTTCACCTCGTCGCCGATGGCGTAGACGATCGCTCCCTGCCAGCCCATGACGCGCTTGAGCTGCTCGATGCCGCTCTGCTTGCTGACGTCCGGCGGCGTGATGTCCACGCTGCCGCGGTTTGGGTAGGCATGGATGTCCTGCCCGTACTTCGCGTTGAGGATCGAGGCGACCTCCGCCGCCTCTTGCGGATCGGGGAAGCCCAGGGAGAACTGATGGATGTCGGGGAGCTTCACGATCTCCTCCTCCGCGATGTGCACGACGGGGAAATCCCACTGCTCCGCCTCGCGCATGATCCACGAGCCCTCGCGGTCGTGGCAGAGGAACGTGCGCCCCGGCGCGGAGAAGGCGAAATGCAGCGAGCGGCGCACGCCCGGTTCCGCCGCGATGGCGTGCAGGACGCGCGCGGCGATCTTCGCCTGATAGAGCACCTGTCCCTGCGCGTTGTGGATGATGCCGCCGTTGTTGCAGACGGCGTAGTCGAACTCGACGCCGTAATGATGAAGCTGCGGCACGAGCATGCCGTAGTCGCGCCCCGTCACGACACCGAACTTGTGCCCGGCAGCGCGCCAGTCGTGGACGCCCCTCACGTCTTCCTCTGCGATGCGGTTCTGACGGAAGAGCGTACCGTCGTAGTCACTGGCTGCAAATTTCATGTCACGCATCCTCCTTTTCCGGAACGTCCGTGTAGACGACGGCTTCGAGCGGCTGCAGGGTGCCCGGCTCCTCCGTGTCCTCCGGGTAGCTCCCCACGAGGCGCGTGAGCCCGTCGACGAGCGCGATGTCATAGGTCACAGGCTCACACGTGAAGTTCACGAGCGTGACCGTCTTTTCTCCGCCGAGCGTGCGCGCGAACGCGTAGACGGCCTCGTCGTCCGGCAGCAGCTCTGCGTAGTCGCCCGCCGTGAGTACGGCGAGCCGGCCGCGCAGGTGCGTGAGACGGCGGTAGTAGGAGAGCACGGAGTCCTCGCTCTCCGACTCCGCCTCGACGCACCAGCGGCGGTAGTCCGGCTCGACAGGGAGCCACGGCTTTCCCGTCGTGAAGCCCGCCTGCACCTCGCGCGTCCACTGCATCGGCGTGCGCGCGTTGTCGCGGCTGTAGTCGTGCACGGCGGCGAGCGCCTCCGCCTCCGTGTGCCCCTCGTCGAGCGCCATCTGGTACTGCCCGTGCGAGGAGATGTCATCGTAGCAGTCGATGGACGGCCAGGCGACGTTCGTCATGCCGATCTCCTCGCCCTCGTAGATGAAGGGCGTGCCGCGCAGCGTGAGCAGCACGGTCGCGAGCGCCTTCGCCGCGCGCGCGCGGTCGGCGCCCGCAGGGAAATAGTGGCAGATCGAGCGCGGCTGGTCGTGATTCTCGAAGAAGATCGGGTACCAGCCGTTCTTCGCCGTCGCCTGCTGACTCGCCGTGAGCGCCTCTTTGAGCGCCGTGAGCTTCCACGGCTGCGCGTGGCACCAGACCTCGCCCTCGGGGAACTGCAGACCCGTGTGGCTGAACTCGAAGAGCATCGAGAAGGCGCCCTTCTCGCCGACCCAGTTGGGGAGTTCCTCGGGGCTCACGCCGTTCGCCTCGGCGACGGTGAAGATGTCATGCCCGTCGAAGACCTCGCGGCGCATCTCGTGCAGGTAGTCGAGGATGCCCGGCGTGTCCGCCGTCATCGTGTGGATGCTCACGAGCCCGTCCGCACCGTCCGGCTCGCCGTCAACGAAATCCGGCTTTTTGATGTAGACGATGGCGTCGATGCGGAAGCCGCCCACGCCCTTTTCCAGCCAGAAATTCGCCGCGCGGTAGAGTGCCTGGCGCACCTCGGGATTCTCCCAGTTGAGGTCCGGCTGCTGCTCGGCAAAGGTGTGGAGGTAATACTGCTGACGCTCCTCGCACCAAGTCCACGCGGAGCCGCCGAAGATGCCGCGCCAGTTCGTCGGCGCCGAGCCGTCCGGCTTCGCATCGCGCCAGATGTACCAGTCCGCCTTCGGGTTCGTGCGGCTCGCCTTCGACGCGAGGAACCACGGATGCTGGTCCGAGGAATGGTTGAACACGAGATCCATGACGATGCGGATGTCGCGCCGCTTCGCCTCCTGGATCAGATGCTCCATGTCCGCCATCGTCCCGTAGGAGGGATCGATGGCCTCGTAGTCGGCGATGTCGTAGCCGTTGTCCACCATCGGTGACGGGTAGATCGGCGTGAGCCAGACGGCGCCGACTCCGAGCGTCCGCAGATAATCGAGGCGCGACGTGATGCCCCTAAGATCGCCCGTGCCGCTCCCCGTCGTATCGAGGAAGCTCTTCGGATAGATCTGGTAGACCTGATGCGTCTGCCACCATTTCAGCTTGCTGTTCATAACTAGGTTCCTTCCCTGCGATTGATTGCATTTTCTGTTATTTGGTATTTTCTCTCAAGCCTCAGAAAACCACTGACAGGTTTCCTCCGCGCTGGCCGCGCCTTTGGGCGCGATCCGACCGAAAGAAACGAATCAGTGGTTTCTGAAGGAATATCTAGGAAATCATGGATTTCCTATCAGAAAGAGATGACATCCGTCTCGTTTGCCAGGACTTTCTGATCCTTGACTTTCTTGAGCTGCGGATACTCCGCGGAGTTCGTGATCGCCATCATGACGGTAGCCGCGTAGCCGGCATCTGCGATGACCTTCTTGTCGAAGGTGATGAGCTTCTGGCCCGCCTTGACCTTGTCACCCTGCTTGACGAAGCAGGTGAAGCCCTTGCCCTTGAGGTTCACAGTGTCGATGCCGATGTGGATGAGGAGCTCCGCGCCGTTTCCAAAGCGCAGGCCGACCGCATGGTTGCTGTCCGCCATGACCATCGTGACCTCGGCGTCTGCCGGGGCGACGACTGTGTCGCTCGACGGCTCGATGGCGACGCCATCGCCCATCATCTTCTTGGAGAACATCTCGTCCTTGACTTCCGACATGTCGATGAGCTGGCCGCTGACGCACGCCTTGATGCTCATGGCGAGGCCCTTGTCGACGTGCTGCGGTGCCGCTGCCGTCGGTGCGGACGGCTCGGAGATCTCAGAGACGTCGCCGCCCTTTAAGAGTGCGTCGAAGTAGCCGCGCACCTGCGGGACGTTCATGCCGACGATGACCTGGATCGCATGACCGTTCTTCACGAGGCCATAGGCACCGGCCTTCGTGAACTTGCTCGCGGAGGCCACCTTGTCGGGATCTGCGACCGAGACGCGCAGGCGCGTCGCGCAGTTCGTGACTTCCTTGATGTTGGACGGGCCGCCGAGGCTGTCGAGATAGACGCGCGCCTGGATCGCGAGCTTGTTGTCCGCGAGGCCCATCTGCTCCATCTCCTTCTTCGCCTTGTACTCGGCCTTGGAGAAGAGCTTGTCCTCCGTATCGTCTGCCGTACGACCCGGCGTCGGATAGTCGTTCTTGAGGATGAGATAACGGAACACGACGAAATAGATGACGAAGAAGATCGCGCCGATCACGATCTGCATGATGTACGTGCCGGCATGATACTTGAAGAGCGGGATCCAGTTCTGCACGAAGCAGTCGATGAGGCCGCCGCCGAAGTTACCGGAGAGGCCGAAGAAGTAGAGCGTCGCGGAGAGCGTCGCCGCGAGCACGGCATGCACTGCATAGAGGAGCGGTGCGACGAAGAGGAACGTGAACTCGATCGGCTCCGTGATGCCGCAGAGGACAGCCGTGAGCGTTGCCGGAATGAGGAGCGTTGCGACCTTGCGCTTCTTCTCGGGACGTGCGCACATGTACATCGCGAGCGCTGCGCCCGGAAGACCGAAGACCTTGGAGGAACCATGGAGTGCGAAACCGCCCTGCGGGAACATCTCCTTCAGGGAGTGCGCGCTCGTTGCGAAATCATTGAGATGCTGCAGCCAGTAAGCCTGGATACCGCCATCGCAGACGGCCGGGCCGAAGATGAACGGCAGATAAATGAAGTGATGCAGACCAGCCGGCAGCAGGATGCGCTCTGCGAACGTGTAGCACCAGACGCCGACGATGCCGCTCGTCTTGAGGAAGAACTGGAAGTTCTCGATGACGTGCTGGATGGCAGGCCATACGAAGCAGAACACGAGCGCGACCGGGATCATGAGGGCAAAGCCGACAGCCACGACAAACGCCGGGCCTTTGAAGATGCCGAGCCACTCAGGAATCTCCGTATCGTAGAAGTGGTTGTGCAGGTAGCTCGAGACGCAAGCGATGAAGATCGCGCCGAGCATGCCCATGTCGAGCGTCTTGATGTTCGCGATCATCGCGAGACCCGTGCCGGCGCCCGCCTTGGCGCTGTAGTCCACGCCGAAGAAATCGCCGTGCAGTGCGAGGAAGCCCGAGATGAAGTAGTTGAACACCATGTAGATCATGAACGATTCCATGGCTGCACGACCCGGCTCCTTCTTTGCGAAGCCGATCGGCACTGCGATGGCGAAGAGGATCGGCATCTGCGCGAATACCGCCCAGCCGCCTTGCTCAACGACGTACCAGAAATCATACCATACCGTTCCCTTATCCGCAATCGATCCTAAAAGCATCGTATTCTTGCAGATAATGGAAATCGCAACCGTAAGACCAAAGAATGCGAACAGGATGACCGGCGTGTACATCGCGCCGCCAAACCGCTGCAATTCCTGCATTACGCGGTCCTTTGACATTTCCCTTACCTCCATTTCCCTGAAAAGCCTGTCTTATCGATCATACCCCAGCTTTTTGAGAATGTACCTATGATAGCTTTCTATAGCCCTCTTCGAGCCTTCGGCATCCTGCCTCCCGGCTCTCAACTAAGATATCTTATGACTAAAGAATACAAAAAAATAGCCGCGACTTCAATAGGTTCGCGGCTATTGGGCACGTCCACGCACAGGACGCACTTTGTTCCATTTGGTGAACTTCAATACATCGAGGCGCTCAGACCGCGCCGTCCGCGGCGCCGAGCTTCTTCGCCTCCTCCTGTTCCTGCCGGTGCAGGTACATGCGGTACTTGACGTACCAGATCTCGAGCAGGAGGAAATACGGCATCATCGACTGGAACGGCGGCCTGCCGTCGTCCTCTCTGTAGAGCTGGAACCGCGCCGGCGAGACGTAGAGGTTCACCGTCGAGAGGCTCGCGAGCGTGTTATCGTGCAACTTCGTGATCGAGATGAGCGAGATGTCGCGCAGCTGAAGCTGCTGAGCGAAATCCGTGACATTCGGCGACTCACCGGAGAACGAGACGAAGATGAAGCAATCGTCCTTCGTGACGTTCTGGATGATCGCGTTGAACTCCTCGCGCCCGCGGATCTCGTAGATGAGCACGTTGTCGTAGAAGAACAGGCGCTTGAGCTCCTGCACGACATTGCTCTGCACGTAGCCCGAGGCATACGTGAAGATGCGGTTCGCCTCGTGCACGAGCTTGCTCGCCGCATCGAAATTGCGCGCCATGAGCTTCTGCCCCGTCTGGATGTAGAACGTCCCGAGATCCTTCAAGACATCCTCGTGGAAGACCTCTCCCGTGGCCTCCTCCATCTTCAGGACCGCCTTGAGCTCGCCGAAGCCGTCGAGCCCGAGTTTCTGCGCGAAGCGCACGATCGTCGTCGACGACACCGAGCAGGTGCGCGCGAGCTCATGGATGGAGATGTGGCGCACCGCCTGGCGATGCATGACGATGTACTTCCAGATGATGAGATCCGTCGCATTGAGATCCGACTTGTGCTTGTTGATGATTTCATCCAGCTGCATAAAACTCCTCCCATATTCTATGACACCAAGGGGCCCTCCCCAGACTTGAATTCCTATTCTCTATATTATAGCAGGTTCTCTGTCATTGGCATCCATATTTTGGTGAACGTACCCCCGCCTACAGAGGCGGGAGCTTCCTGCTTCAACGAAAACAGCACTACAGCTCCGAGGAACTGCTGCGGCTTACACTCTCTCCACAGGCGTAGATTCCCGTGCGCCCCACGGTACTTTATACGTTATGTCCGGCAGATATTCGCCTAGCTTCTTCTCGTATATTTATCGCAGCGTTCTTATCTCGGTTATGATGACTGCCACATTTAGGACAATCCCATTCCCTTACAGATAAGTCCTTGGTTGCATCGTTTTGGAAGCCACAAACATGACATAGCTGACTGCTTGGATACCACTTGTCTATCTTTACAAGCTGTTTTCCTTGCCATGCTAATTTGTACTCCAATATATTTGTGAACATATTCCAGCCATTATCTGCTACGGACTTACCAAAACTGAATTTACCACCTTTCTTGCGTTTAGACATCGCCTTGACGCTGATATCCTCGATACCAATAGCATCATATTTGTCTACCAGATTGCGAGCTTTCTTATGCAGAAAGTCGCGACGTTGATTGGCAATTTTCTCATGAAGCACAGCTACGCGAAGCCTTTGCTTCTCACGATTGTGGCTTCCTTTTTTCCTTTTGGATAGTTTTCTTTGTGCTTGAGCCAATCTCTTCTCGGCTTTACGCAAAAAGTTTGGATAATTCGCATCATCTTCGTCCATCAAGCCCAAGAAATTTCTTCGGCATTATAGGGAGTATTTGGTTTTCGTACTCCACCAAAATACTGATATAGAATTTTCCTGAAGGTGTTCTGCTTATTGTAACGGTCTTTATCGTGCTGTTTTTCATCAGGGGACGATGCAGACATAATTTTACCCAACCAACTTTAGGCAGCTTAACCTTATTTTCCTCTAAACGGACAGAGCCTTTCTGATTGTTCGTAGAATATGAGCAGTGTCCTGTCTTTTTAGACTTGAAGTGCGGTTTGCCGAAATGTTTTCTGTTGCGAAAAAAATTGTTGTATGCCTTGTTCAGGTTCATCTGTGCATTCGCAAGAGCAAGACTGTCAACTTCCTTCAGCCAGGGAAAATCTTCCTTATACTGTGCGGGAGTGTTGTTCAGTTTCTTGCCTGTTTCTTTGTAGTAGTCGAGGCGGTCGCCAAGCATCTTGTTATAGATGAATCGGACACAGCCGAAAGTCTTGGCAAACATAATTTTTTGTTCAGCCGTTGGATAGAGCCTGTATCGGTATGCCTTCTTCACTATAATCTCACCTGCCTTGATGTTCTATGTATTTTCGTATTGTCTCAATAGGAGCACCGCCTGTTGTCAGCAGGCAATAACTTCCTGACCAAAACATTTCTTTCCACAATTTACGCCTAACCTCTTGGAAAATCTTTTTTGAATGGTATGGCTCAATTACTTACGTAAATTCGCCATACCCGCCTTCATCCCCCACCTAAGAGGTGGAGGTCTTCTGGCGGATTAGGTTAAAGCCAGCGCGGTATATTGATCCGTCACCAGGACATTCGGATATCCCGCCTGCAAGGCGGCATGGATGGCCCGGATCTTCTCTTTTCCCCCGGCGATCAAGACTCGCATGTCCTTCTTCTTGAACTCCTCCAGTGAGAGGCCGACCGTCCTGGCATTCAGCTCTTCGTCTACGATGTTTCCCTCATCGTCGTAGAAACGTGAGCAGAGATCGCCCGCAGCCTTCTGGCTGAGTAGTTCGCGATCCTTCTCGTCGATATAGTAGCCCAGGTGGAAGAGGATGGACTCGCTGGAAGCTTTGCCGACCGTCACGACGGCGATGTTCGCCCGCTTGCCCATGTCGAGGATGTGCCGGACGTATTTATCGTGCTCGACCAGCCGCTTGACCTCCATGTTGTCGAACATGACCGGGATCGGCAAGAACACGCCCTTGGCGGAGAAGGCCGCCGCGACCAAGGTCACGATCTCATGCGCGTACGTATTGGCCTTGGAGTAACTGATGCCGCCCTTCAGCTGGACCACCTGCACGCCCTTGACGGGCTTCGATTTCAGATGGAGCGCCATCTGGTAAAGGGACGACCCCCACCCCAGGCCGATCACGTCATTGTCCTTGACAATATTCCACAGATAGGCAGCAGCAGCTTCCCCGATGGCTCTCTTGATCTCATGCGCTTTGTCAAGCGGCGCATTGGCGACGATGGCGTCCTTCAGCTGATATTTTTTGCAGAGCTGTTCCCCGAGAGACAGCTTCAGGTCTGTCGGATCGACGATCTTGATCTGAACGAACCCCTGATCCTTGGCATGCTGTAACAAGCGGGAGACCGACGGCCGCGATATCCCCAATTCATCGGCAATCTTCTGCTGGCTCATATCGGATTCGTAATAGAGCCTGGCCACATCGATGCTCAGCCGATCTCTGTCTTTCTCCTGCTCCACGTTGTTCCCTCCTCTCCATTGGTGCTTCACCGTTTCATTATAGCAAACCAGAGGAACCGTCTTCAATAAAAACGATATCTTTTATGAAAAAAACGACATCCACAGCCGTGGATGCCGCTTGTTTCCGCGTCCTTCTCATGCGTTCAACAGCTTCAGGACCGCTTCCTTCTCCGGATAGGATTTCTGTGTGCCGCGCTTGGTCACGCTGAGCGCGGCAAACGCGCTCGCCGCCCTCATGGCAGCGATGATGTCGCGCTGCTCGATATAGCAGCAGGCAAAGCAGCCGATAAAGGCGTCTCCTGCACCAGACGTATCGACCGCCTCGACGTGATACGCCTCTACCCGTCGGGTACCGTCTTCATCGACCAAGAGCGATCCGTGCGACCCCATCGTGACGATGACATGCTTCAGTCCGCGCGCAGAGAGCGATTTCGCGGCGGCCTCGATCTCCTTTTCATTGGAGACGGGCATGCCGGTCAGGATAGCGAGTTCCGTCTCGTTCGGCATGAAGAAGTCGCATTGGCAGACCTTCGCGAGGTCGAGCTCCGTCGTGGCGGGCGCGGGATTCAGGAGCACGGGGATGTCGTGCTTCTTCCCAAAGTCAATGGCATAGTAGACCGTCTCGAGGGGAATCTCCAGTTGGAGGATGATCATCTTGCAGGATTTCAGGTCAGGCTCGGCGGCATCGATGTCGGCAGGCCGCAGGTCATTGTTCGCCCCCTTGATGATCAAGATGCTGTTCTGCCCGCTTTGATCGACGAAGATCGGCGCTACGCCGCTCGAGACGCCAGGGACTTTCTGGACGTACCTGGTGTCGATCCCATGCTTCTTAAAGTTGGCGATGGTGTTGTCGGCAAAGAAATCATCGCCGACCTTGGTGAGCATCAGGACATCTGCACCATATTGTGCGGCAGCAACTGCTTGGTTCGCGCCCTTGCCGCCGCACCCCATGGAAAAGTCCGGGGCTTCCAGCGTCTCGCCGAGTACTGGCATGCGCGTAATGTACGAAGTGAGATCGACCATATTCGATCCGATCACAGCAATCCTCATAGGACCCACATCCTTTCTCTGCTATATCTCAGGACTTCTTCAGCCCCGTCACGACCGTGAAGGTCTTCTTCTCATTCGGCTGGAGGTAGAGGAGCGTCCCCGCTTTCTTCGCCGCCAGGAAGCCTTCCGGGCGACAGGTCGCCGGCAGGACGAACGCCGCGACCTGCAAGTCATCGTTCTTCATGATCCAGCGGGTAGCACTCGTGAAATCCTTCGTCGAGAACTCCGTCTGGAAGCCGTATCCCTGCGGAGAATCCATCTCCACGGTCACATGCTCGGCATACTGATCGATGTGGTCCGCCATGAAGACGATCTCCGGATCGTACATATCCGGCTGATCGAGCACTTCCATGCTACGTCCCTCTTGCTGCAACTTCTTGATCTCTTCGTTGTACGCCAACCACTTCTTGGTCGGATGCACGTGCGAGGGAATCGACTCCCGCAGGCGGAACGCCGTGGCGGGGATGTTCGACGAGATACGTCCCTGGTCGACATACGCGTAATTCATATGGCACATGTACTGCAGCGGCATCTCCACGCAGGTGAGGTTCGTCACCTCCATGTGAATCTGGAAGCGGGTCGCGTCCTTCGTCAGCGTCACGCGCGGTTCCGCAACGTAGTGATAGCCGAATCCCTGGCAGTATTCGTACCTGCTGACCAGGGCGACGGACTCCGCCGTGACGTCGAGCCACGCCTCG
The DNA here is from genome assembly GCA_902763085.1 of Dongibacter bovis. Taxonomy (GTDB): domain Bacteria; phylum Bacillota; class Negativicutes; order Selenomonadales; family Selenomonadaceae; genus Selenomonas_C. The sequence continues at coordinate 2,719 of CACWQW010000047.1, read as the reverse complement.
TCCATCGTCGCGCAAGAGAATTCGCCATGCATGGGATGCGTATCCTCCGGGCCCGGGCAGCCGTTCGCCAGCAGGCCGGAATGGAACGCGAAGCACCCGTATGTATCGACGATGTTGGTCGCAGGCTTCGGCTGCTTGAAGATGTTCTTCAGGCGCAAGCTGATGCCATCGAACGCGGCATCCCAGATGATCTGCCCCATATACGGCAACAGCTCCACATAGCCCTTGCTGTTCTGGATCTTGATCGACTCGATGCCGGATGGATACCGAAACGACGTCACCTGGAATGCATCGTTTTCCAGCAGTGTGGTATGGCAGTCCGTGAACTGCGCGCGTGCCAAAAAGATTTTCGTGGACATGGATACGACCTCCTAACAATACAAGATAATGAAACTTCTGAAAACCAGACCATCATTCCTGGTCCGTCGTCGAGACGACATCCTCTGCCTGTTCCGTACGGGACTTCGCAAAGAAATAATAGCCGACATAAGCGAAACAGAAGAAATTCACGATGAACGAGAACTGCATGGAGCCGGTCATATCGGAAACGTATCCCTGGATGGCCGGTACGATCGCGGCGCCGATGATGGACATGACGAGGACGGCTCCGGCCGTCGCCGTGTATTTCTTGTCGGCCGTCTTCAGCGTCTCGCCGTAAATCGTCGCCCAGCAGGGTCCCATGAGGACGCTGATTGCCACAGCTGCGTATACTGCCGTGAAGCTCGGCATGAAGGAGACGTAAAGGACGAGCAGGCAGCCGATGACGGAATAGGCGACGAGCACCTTATTCGTCGAGAACCGCGCCAGCAGGAAGTTGGCAATGAACTTGCCGACGAAGAAGCATGCGTAGCTGATAACCATGAAATTCGCCGCCATGCGCTCGTTGATGGAAGCATCCATCGTCAGCGCCAACCGGATCGTGAACGACCAGACGGCGACCTGCATGCCGACGTAGAGGAACTCGGCCAGGATGCCTTTCATGAATTTGCCATTGCCGATGAGATAGCGCAGCGTCTCGCCGATGCCAGGGTCCTTGACCTTGGCATTCTCGGGCACGACCGGCTTGCAACTCGGATATTTTGTGAAGGCAAACAGGGCGAACACGGCCAGGAGCACGACGATGAGGACGCGATACGGCTCCAGGGTGTTCATCAGCATATCCAGGCGGTAGGCGTGTGCCTGCTCTGCCGTCATGGCGGCGATCTGTGCCGACATGCTCTCTCCTTCTTCAAAGATCAGGTACTTGCCCAGCAAGATGCCGGCGGCGGCACCGATGGGATAGAACGTCTGGCTGATGTTCAGGCGCAGCGTGGATTGCTTCTCCGGTCCGAGCATCGTGCTGTACGTATTCGAGGCCGTCTCAAGGAAGCCAAGGCCGATGGCGATCGCGAAGACCGCCACCAAGAACATCGTATACGTCGCCATGTGCGAAGCAGGGAAGAACAGGGAACATCCTGCGATGTAGAACACCAAGCCGCAGAGGATGGCCGTCTTGTACGTCGTCTTCTTGATGACCATAGAGGCGGGAATTGAAATGAGGAAATACCCACCGTAGAACGCGCTCTGCACCAAAGCGCTCGCAAAATCGCTGAGATCAAAAACGCTCTTGAACTGTGTGATCAAGATATCGTTCAAGCTTGCTGCTGCTCCCCAAAGGGGAAACAGGCAGGAAAGAAGGATGAACTGGAAGATCGGGGTTTTGTTCAGATATCCGTTGTCATATTGAATCCATTTTGAACTCATATCTCTTTCCTCCTATCTCTCGATGATGGCTTGTTGCTTCAGCCCTGCATGATCTCTACGCCATGGCTCGTGCCGATGCGCGTGGCGCCGGCGACGATCATCGCCTCGGCCTCTGCTTTGTTGGCCACGCCGCCGGACGCCTTGACGCCCATATCCGCCCCGACGGCCTTGCGCATGAGCTTCACATCCTCCACCGTAGCGCCTCCACGCGAAAAGCCCGTCGATGTCTTCACGAAGTCGGCGCCAGCTGCTTTGGCGATCTCGCAGGCCTTAACCTTCTCATCATCGGTCAAAAGGCAGGTCTCGATGATGACTTTCGTCATTTTGCCGCCCGCAGCTTTTACGACTGAACGTATGTCCTCTTTCACATAATTATATTGTCCATCTTTCAGCATGCCGATGGGGATGACCATGTCCACTTCATCCGCGCCGTCCGCAATGGCCTGCTTGGTCTCGAAGACCTTGACCGCCGTCGGCGTCGCCCCCTCGGGGAAGCCGATGACCGTCACGACGTGCACGCCGCTGCCTTCCAGCTCCTTATGGGCATAAGCGACCCAAATCGGGCTGATGCACACCGAGGCGAAATGATATTGTTTCGCCTCTTTTAGGATCTTATCGATGTCTTTCTTCTGTGCATCCGGCTTGAGATACGTATGGTCGATATACTTTGCGAGTTCCATTCTCTCTACCTCCTGATTGTTTCTTATTCCTTCTGACAGTTCCTATCCTACTACCGAATTGCACAATTGTAAATACCAAAATGAACAAAATTTATAAATAGGGCAGAGGTCCCCCCGAGCAGCCACACGACACGCTTCCTATGACAAAAAAGCCGCTGCCAGCATCTTTCCGATGCCGACAGCGGCTTGTCATTTCAAAATGGTGGGGTTAACAAGATTCGAACTTGTGACCTCCTCGATGTCAACGAGACACTCTAACCAACTGAGCTATAACCCCGATGTCTTAACGACAAGAT
>CACWQW010000046.1 GCA_902763085.1 Dongibacter bovis | reverse complement strand
CGGGTGATGCGTCCCTTCTCACGGCATGATGCAGAAAAGCCGCCCGACATCTCAACGACATCGGGCGGCTTTCGTGGTTCTATTTTTCGGTTCTATCGGCGGCAAAAAAAGTTCTAAAAAAGTTCTGTTTTCTCGGCGAAAAGGCTAAAACGGGGGTATTTTTGAGAATACAGAAACCGCGAGGCCTTATAAATCAAGGGCGGGATTTAGGAAATACTGCCATTTCTTTCACACGGGAAGGCGGCTTTTCTCTGCCGCTATCGAAGCTGCCGCCGTTTCGCGGCATGACGGCGATAACACGCGCAAATCCAACGACACCCGGCGCAGTGACTCGCGCTCCACAGGCATCTCACGCGTCCTGCGTCTCGAGCGCCACGCGGTCACGACCGCCCTGCTTCGCCGCGTAGAGCGCGGCGTCGACGCGGGCGCAGAGCGCGTCCGCCGTATCTGACGCGCCGTGCCAGGTGGCGACGCCGAAGCTCGCCGTCACCGTCTGCTCTGCGGCGCGCACGGTCTTAAGCGCGTGGCGGAGGACATCGGCGAGCGCCGCCGCCTCCGCGAGCGGCATTCCCGGGCAGCAGACGAAGAACTCCTCACCGCCCCAGCGAATGAGCGGACAGCGTACCGTGAGATTCACATGGATCGCCTTCACGATGTCGATGAGCACCTGATCGCCCACCTCATGGCCGTACGTATCATTGATCTGCTTGAAATGATCGACGTCGAGCATGATGAGAGAAAGCGCCTCGCGCTTGCTCGCCGCGCGCGCGAGGTAGCGATCGAGGAGGTGCCGGAAGACGGCACGGCTCAGCGCGTGCGTGAGCGCATCGTGCGTCTCGCGATTGCGCGCCGCCGCGATTTTGCCGCGCAGCTGCGTCTCCTCCTCGCCGAGCTCTTCCTCATGATGGATCATGCGGCGCAGGATGGCGAGCAGGAACACGGCGATGCCGTAGATGCCGAAGGGAGAGAGATACATGTCGCCGGGCAGGAAATGCCAATAGACGTTGAAGCCGTCCACGACGCCGAGCACCGTGAACATCACGATGGGCACGAGCAGCGTGCGGCAGTAGTCGTCGCCCCGCCGCGCTCCCTGCAACGTCCACCAGAAGATTGCGGCGCCGAAGAGCGCGAGAAGCATGAAATAGAGCGGGAACAGGTGCCGAAGGCCGCCCAGCCCGAAGAGCTCCATGGCGAGCGCCACAAGGAAGAGCACGGAAAACGCCACGATGAACCAGCCGACGAAGCGCCGCTGCCGCCCCTGAAGCACTTCGTAGACAATGCCATACGACGTGATGGGCAGGAAATACGCCAGGATCATGAGTACGTACCACCAGGAGACGAACTGCCCCGCGAGGAAATACTTCGTATTGAGCGCCGCGATCCCCCAGAGGAAGAAATTCCCGAGGAATGCGAGCAGCGCGCGGTAGAGGGCACGTCCCTCCTTCTCGCTCCGGCAGAAGAGCACGACGATGAGAAACATGCAGACCGTCACGGGCAGCGTGAGTATCAATCCGAGGTCTGAGAGGAAGACCTGCCTCACCGCCTCTTCCTCCGTCCCGAACTGGAACGAATGGAGGATGCCAAGCCGCTCCGAATCGGCGCTCAAAAGCTCGATCGTGAGCGTGCAGGGGATCGCGCTCTGCGGCAGATGGACGAGATGCCACGTCCTGCCGCCGCCCGACGTCGTCGGCGCCGAAGCGTCATAGGCATAGACCTGCTGCTCGCCATAGAAGACCCGCACCGACTCCCCCGCCAGGAAGAAGAACAGCGTATCCGCGTCGCCGCCCGGGAGGACCTGTGTCGTCAGGTAGACCACGTGCGCCTCCTCCGTGAGCGGCGGCCGCGCGGGGAAATCGAACATCGCCCAGTTGCGCGCCCCGCAGGCGGCCTCATGCACGAACACACGCTCCGACGCCCCCTCGTCGCCCTCATGATAGAGCCAGGTCCCAGAGAGATGCGACGCCGAGGCGCTCTGCACGCTCCCGAGCAGGCAGAGCGCGAGCAGGAGCCCCGCAATGAGGTACCGACTCACTCCGTGCATCGCTCTGCCTCCCCTCCGACTGCCGCGTGCGGCGGCGCCTCCACGCGGAGGCAGTCGCGCCCCGCCGCCTTCGCCGCGTAGAGCGCCTGATCCGCCCGCTTGAACATCGCCTGCGCCGTATCGCTGCCCGCATGGAAGATGGCGGCGCCCACGCTCGCCGTGATCGGATGCTGATTGTAGCGGAGGAACGACGCCACCACGCGGCGCAAGTGGTTGCCGAACACCGCCGCCGCATCGAGGTCGAGCCCCGGCAGCAGCACGACGAACTCCTCGCCGCCCCAGCGGTAGAACTTCTTCTCCTTGTCGAGTTCCGCGCGCAGCGTACGCGCGAAGCCGCGCAACACCGTATCGCCTGCCGCATGGCCGAACGCATCATTGAACTGCTTGAAATGATCGATGTCGAAGAGCAGCAGCGAGAGCGGCGCCCCCGTGCGACGCGCCGTCCAGAGGGCGGCGGGGAGCTCCTCCTCGAAGGTCCCGCGGTTGAGGCACTGCGTGAGCGCGTCCCGCCCCGCACGCTCCTCCAGCACCGCCGCGCGGTAGCCGAGCACGATCGCGCGGCTCTCGAGCGACTGCGCGCGCATCAGCTGGTCGCGGATGATCTGCAGGATGAAATAGAGGAAACTGTAAACGCTGACCGGCATCACGTACGTCGGCAGCGGCGTCAGGCGCAGCAGGGCGTTGGCGCCGTCGAAGATGCCGAGCACCGTCATCGTCACGAGCGGCAGCAAGAGCGCCCGACTGTAGACGTTGCCCGACCGCGCCGAGCGCAGGAGCCAGAAGAATACGCAAAGCTCGAGCGCTGGCAGTAGCACGTAGTAGAGCGGTCGGCTCGCAGAAAGCCCCGGAAGACCGAACACCTCTGCCGCAAACGATGCCGCGAGGAACACGGCGTAGACGGCGATGACGAGCCTGACCCCGCGCCGGTAGGCAGGCTCGAGCACCTCATAGACGACGAAATTCGCCGCCACGGGCACGAGATAGAGGAAAACTGCCGACACGCGCCAGAGCGGCCGCGGGTCGATGAGCATCGCCGCGAGCAGCTGCGAATTGCTCACCATCCAGAGCAGAAACACCACGAGGAAGAAGAAGATCGCGCCGAAGAGCCGCCGCTTCGTCCTGCTCTTCAAGGCGTAAACGAGCAGCAGCGTGACGGGCAGGGAGATCGCATAGGGCAGGTCGCAGAGGAAGCGGTCGATTGCCTGCCGCCCCGGCGCCGTCAGCTGCACGCCCTGTGCTGCTGCCACCGCGGGCAGCGGCAAGAAGGAACACGCCAAAAAAGCCGCCAACCCCGTCAGGATTTGTGCGACGCTGCCTGCTGTCCTCTGGAATCCACTTGCCTTGCTCACGATGTTACTCCCATTACTTGAAAAATCTGGGAGCATTATCCTATAAGAACCGGAAACTGTCAAGGGCACGTACGAAAAATCTCCCCGCACACCACCCCGATACAGAAAGAGGGCTGCATGGAAGTCCCCCTCCATACAGCCCCTCAACGATAGGCTCAGGCGAGCACGCGCGCGAGGCGCACGAGCTCAGGATCGAGCGTTTTCTTGTTGTTCACGGAATCGAAGAGATTGATCGAGACGACCTTGCCCTGCTCGAAGCCGAACACGACGTCCGACGCGCCGGAAATCAGCGCGAGCGCCGCCTTCTCGCCGAGCATGGACGCCTTCATGCGGTCCTCGACCGTCGGCGAGCCGCCGCGCTGGATGTGGCCGAGCACGGAGACGCGCGTATCGATGCCCGTCTTCTCCTCGACGATCTTGCCGAGACCCATGCCGTCGCCCGCGCCCTCAGCGATCACGATGATGCTGTAGCGCTTGCCCGCCGCGTACTGCGCCTTGATGTCCTCGCACATCTGGTCAAGGTCGTACTTGACCTCCGGCACGAGCACGTACTCCGCGCCGCCCGCGATGCCAGACTCCATGGCGAGCCAGCCGGACTTATGACCCATGACCTCGACGATCATGATGCGGCGATGTGCCGACGCCGTGTCGCGCAGCTTGTTGAGCGCGTCGACGATCGTGTTCGCCGCCGTGTCGCAGCCGATCGTATAGTCCGTGCCCCAGACGTCGTTGTCGATCGTGCCGGGCAGGCCGACGATGGGGATGCCCGTCTCCTTCGAGAGCAGCGAGCCGCCCGTGAGGCTGCCGTCGCCGCCGATGATGACGAGGCCCTCGATGCCGCGCTTCTTGAGGTTCTCATAGCCCTTCCGGCGCCCCTCCGGCGTCTTGAACTCCGGGCAGCGCGCCGTCCCGAGGAACGTGCCGCCGCGCTGGATGATGTCGCTGACACTGCGGCTCGTGAGCTCGACGATATCGTCCTTGAGCATGCCGTCGTAGCCGTCCTTGATGCCGTAGACCTGCACGCCCTCATAGAGCGCCGTGCGCACGACGGCGCGCGCCGCCGCGTTCATCCCCGGGCTGTCGCCGCCGGACGTCATGATCGCGATCGCTTTTTTAATCATTTCTACATCTCTCCTGTACTGCGGGAATATCTTCTATCTATTCGCGTGCTCATTACCATTTCTATTCTAATGAATCGACGGCAAATTGTAAAGTCGTTTCCACCAATTTCCCAGCGCAGAGAAAAGGGGCTGCCGGAATCGCAGCCCCTCTTCCCCGAGGTTTTAGCGTATGGTTCAAATGGTAGGTTGTGGAAAGGAACTTTCCCTTACTTCACATTCATGATGCCGAGGGCGAAGCAGATGATGCCGACGGCGAAGAGGCCGAAGATGATCCAGATCGCGTTGACCTTCCTCTTGAGGAGCGCCATGCACGCGAACGTCATGAGCAGCGGCACGAGACCCGGCATGAGCTGATCGAGGATCGACTGCACCGTCGTGACGACGACCTCGCCCTTGGCGTTCGTGATGGTCGAGACGACGACCGGGATATTGACGCTCGTCCATTTGTTGACGAGGGCGCCCATGACGAAGAGGCCGAGGATGGATGCGCCTTCCGTGAGTTTCTGGAGCTTGTTGCCGGCAACGTCCTGCACGATGTCCGTGCCTTTCGCATAGCCGTACTTGATGCCGTACCAGCGCACCCAGAGGCGAATGGCGTTGAAGAGCACGAAGAAGACGAGCGGGCCGAGGATGGAGCCGGAGATGGCGAAGGAAGCGCCGAGCGCTGCCGTGATCGGACGCAGCGTGCCCCAGAAGATCGGGTCGCCGACGCCGGCGAGCGGGCCCATCATGCCGACCTTGATGCCGTTGATGACGCCGTCGGGGATGTCCGCGCCGTTGGCCTTCTTCTCCTCGAGGGCCGCCGTGATGCCGATGATCGGTGCCGTGACGAACGGCTGCGTGTTGTAGAACTCGAGGTGGCGCTTCATCGCCTGCTTGAGCTCCTCACCCGTGTAGAGGCGCTTGAGGATCGGCACCATGCCGAACGCGTAGCCGAGCGCCTGCATGCGCTCCATGTTCCAGGAGCCCTGGAGGAAGTTCGAGCGGATGAACGCCCAGAAAAAATCACTTTTCGTCAGTTTCTTTTCCATGGTTATTTCCTCCTCACCAATCAGTCAAGTTCATCGTCGAGATCGTCATCCGCGTCCGAAGAGGAAGCCGCTGCCGGAGCCGCTGCCACCTGTGCATACTTCGGGTTGAGCTGGATGTAGACGATCGCGCAGACGAGGCCGATGACGCCGAGTGCGACGAGGTTGAACGTCGTGAACGCAGCGACAACGAAGCCGAGGAAGAAGAACGGCATGAGGTATTTCGCACCCATCATGTTGATGACCATGGCATAACCAACGACGACGATGAAGCCGCCAGCGACCTGCAGACCGCCCGTGATGACCGGCGGGATCGCATCGAGCATCGCCTGGACAGCGCCCGTGCCGATGTACATCGCGACAAGCGTGGACGGAACAGCGACGCGCAGCGCCTGGATGAGGAGTGCGCCGAGATGGCAGATGTCGATGCCGCGGAGCTCGCCCTTCTCCGCGTAGCCGTCAGCCCAATGCTGGAACACGACGGTCAGCGTACGGCAGAGGATCGTGAGGACCTGGCCAGCTGCTGCGAGCGGCATCGCGATGGCGATACCAGCAGCGACATCCTGATGGCCGGCGATGACGAGGATCGTCGAGATGACGGACGCGAGTGCCGCATCCGGTGCCATGGCGGCGCCGATGTTCATCCAGCCGAGTGCAATCATCTCGAGCGTGCCGCCGATGATGATACCAGTCGTCATGTCGCCGAGGATGAGGCCCGTCACCGTGCAGGCGATGAGCGGGCGATGCGTCTGCAGCTCATCGAGCACGGAGCCCATGCCCGCGATGGCGGAGACGATGAAGATGAGGATGATTTGGATACCACTGAGTTCCATTATGTGTCCCTCCATTGAATATATGTGATAAATCCCCCGTTGGAGGCCGCCCTTGCGGACAGCCCCAATCTATGATGAAGTGGATCAGAGCTTATTCAGCACGTCCATCATCATGACTTTCTTATCAGAGTCCACTTTGCGGATCTCGAGCTCAATGCCCTTCTCATTGAGCTTCTTGAACGCGTCGATATCCTTAGCGTCCACCGATACGGCGCTCGTGACCTGCTTTTTTCCCTCGTGGAAGCTCATGCCGCCGATGTTGACGCTCTTGATGTCGACGCCGTGCTCGACGAGGTAGAGCACGCTCGACGGATTCGTGAAGAGCAGCAGGCAGCGATCGTTTGCGTACTTCGGGTTGTTGTAGACGCGGATGGCCTTGTCGAGCGTGACGACGTGGCTCTTCATGCCCGCCGGTGCGACCTGCTTCAGGAGCGTCGCGCGGATCTTGTCGTTCGCGACCTCGTCGTCGCAGACGATGATGCGCTGACAGTTCGTTGCTTTCGACCAAACCGTTGCGACCTGTCCGTGGATGAGACGGTCGTCAATGCGCGCTAATACGATGTTCATTATAAATCATCCTCCTCATCTTCCTGGATTTGGCTGGAGTGGAACGTCTGCGTGCCGTTCTTGCCCGCAGCCACTGCCTTCTCCATGAGTTCCTTGATGTCCGCGTCGCCGCCCATGAGCTGCGTGCTCGCCATCTCGATGAGCATCGGCAGGTTGACGCCCGTCACGATGCCGTATTTCTCGTTCGTCATGACGAGGCGGCAGGCAGCGTTGTACGGGCTGCCACCGAAGAGATCGTTGAGGAAGAGCACGCCGCCCTCGCAGTCGAGTTCGGCGATCGCTGCCTCGTACTTCTTCACGACGTCATCGGGGCCCTCGCCCGGCACGAGCGTGACGGCGCGGACATTCTTCTGTTCGCCGCAGATCATCTCGCAGGACTTCACGAGCTCCTCGGCGAAACGACCGTGCGTACCAACAATGATTCCAAACATATGGTTCCCTCCCTTGGGAATGACCTGATTGATGAATACACCCGTATATATTGCATACTGCGTGCCAACTTTGTGTATCATGCGAAAAAAGTGTCCTGATTCCCAATTTTTCACGCAATTTCCAGACACTTGCCAGCGATACGATACGCTCATCTGATATTTTGATACACTAGCACGATAAAAGAATACGCTGATTTCGCATTTCGTCGCGAAGAGAAAAACAAAAATACACTAAAGCGTTTTCGTTCCACTTTAGTGTATTTCCATATCGTGCGATTTGAAAATTATTTTAAATCATTTTCGCCATAAAATAGAGCTCATCCGCGTCAAATCGCAGTTTCAGAGACGTTTCGAAAATCTGTACGGCCTTTTGTATCGCTGCGAGTTTTTGTGTATCAATCTCTTGTTTATTCTCGTTGAAGTGCAGCTGGCTGCGCGTGACGATACGTTCGAGCGCACAGCCACAATGGACGATGATACGGATGCGGATGGGGTTCGAGAAGCGCTTGCCGAGCTCCGTCTCGAGCACGCGGTCGAACTCCATGAGGCTCTCCATGATCTTCGCGGGATTGAGATAGGTGAGGAATTTCTCGAGCGACTCCTCGCAGAGGCGCCGCACGACGATGCTCCTCTGCTCGCGCGTGTCCGCGACGCTCCTCTGCTCCGGCAGCTGATCGACGCGCAACAGCTCGAGCAGCTGCCGCTCGCCCTCGCCGTCGATGAATTCCTCGAGCGGGATGAAGGGGATGGGGAGCGCTGGCTTCTTCATGCCGATGGCGGCGCGAATCGCGTACTCGCCCTGGAGTTCCTTCAGATGCTCCTCGAGGTGCGCGAGGCCCACGGGCAGCACCGCGAGGTTCTTGCCCGCACCGCGCACGACTTCCTCGACGAGCGATTTGAGCTTGAGCGCCGCGCCCTTGCCCGTCGAGCAGATCGTCACGATGGCTTCCTGCCGCCCGTCCGCCGCGCGCCCGTCGACGAAGTCGACGGCCTCGTAGCCGCGGAAGCTCCGCAGCGACTCGTAGATGCTGTCGAGGTCCATGCCCGCGATGTCCGCTTTGCGCATCGCCTCGAGGATGAGCGGCGTCGAGACCATGTCGAGCGTGCGCACGGGGACGCCGAGCGTCTCGGAGAGCTGCGCGCCGAGGCTCACGAGCGAGCCCATGTCGGCGAGGATCAGCACGCCCATGCGGCAGTTCATGCCGCGCAGCATCGTGATGACTTTTTGCGCGAGCTCCTGCGGGTCCTTCTCGAGCGGCATGTCGATGGGGATGAGGTTCGTGTCCTGCGCGTTGAAGAGCTTGCGCGCGACCTCGACCATCGAGGTCGCCGTCGAGGCGCCGTGCATGGCGACGAGGATCGTGATCTTCTCCTCAAGCTCGTCGTCCTCCGCCGATTCGACGAGGAGCGCGATGTACTCGACCTCCGTCGGCGGCACGGTCACGCGGTAGTGCTTCTCGATGCGCTCCTTGATCTCGAGCGCGACTTGATAGTACAGGGAGTCGCGCTCGATGGCGCCGGCGATCTCGGAGTAGGGCACGGTCTCCTTGTCCTTGAGACGCTTGAGGAACGCCGAGAGGTGCAGGCTGAACGCGTAGAGGAAGCGGTCGCGGTAGCTGCGGTTGAGGCGCTTGCTCACATAGAGCGCGATCTGCTCGGAGAAGTCAACGAGCGGCTCATCGACGATCTTCAGGAGGCGCTCGCGCGTCGAGAGGCTGATGCTGTCGCGCTTGTCGTAGAGCGACTTGATGTAGACATTGACGTCCGTCGCGACGATCTGCTTGATGAGCTCGTTGCTGATGCCCTCGCCCTTGAGGAGGTCGACCTTGTCCTCGACGACGCGGTAGAGGTCGAACGACTCCTTATCCGACTCCTCCTCGCCGCGGGCGCGCCGCCTCCCAGGCGGCTCGACGACGAGAGGCTCTGCGAGGTACTGCGTGAGCTCCGTGAGCGCCTGCCGGTTCGCCGAGAGCGTCAGGAGGCCGTTCTTGATCGCCTGCGGCAGCATCTTGAAGTCGACCTCGATGTAGTCCGGGTTGTCGATGCCGTTGAGGAACGCCTGCGCGCAGAGGAGCTTGATGTTGCTCTTGAGCTGGCCGACGTTGCCCGCGCCGATGCTACCGAGGAGGCTTTTGACCGCCTCGACGCTGATGCGAATCGGCTTCTTCACGCGCTGCGCCTCATCCGTGAAGAGCAGGCGGATGATATCGAGCTTCTCGCCGAGCGTGCGCGACTCGAGCGGCGGGATCTTGATGATATTCGGGATGCGCCGCACGAACGTCTTCGTGAGTGCGGAGTTCGGGTCCTCTGTCGTCGCGCCGATGATGAGCACCTTGGCGCGGCGGCTGCGCGTCGTCTCGCCGAGGCGGTTGTACGTCCCCGTGTCCATGAAGTAGAAGATCATCTCCTGCCCCTCGGGCGGCAGGCGGTGGATCTCGTCGAGGAAGAGCACGCCGCCGTCCGCCTCCTCGACGAGGCCCGCCTTCGCCTGGTCGGCGCCGGTAAACGCGCCCTTGATGTGGCCGAAGATATGCGAGAGCAGGAGCTGCGGGTTGTTGTAGTAGTCCGCGCAGTTGAACGTCACGAACGGCGCGTCTGCGCCGAACCGCTCCATCGCCTTGCCGTAGGCGAACATGAGATGCGCGAAGAGCGTCTTGCCGACGCCCGTCTGACCGACGATGAGCGTATGCAGCCCGTCCGGCGGATAGAGGATCGCCGCCTTCGCCTGCTCGACCTGCCGCTTGAGGCTGCGGTGCGCGCCGATGAGCGCGTCGAACGGGTTCTCCGCCTGCCGCTCGGCCGCGAGCTCTTTCTCGCAGTGCGCGACGCTCTCATAGGCGAGCGGCCCCGCCGGAAGCTCCGCTCCGAGCAGCTTCTCGAGCGCCGCGCGCTCGAGGTAACGCACGGGGCGCCCGCCGAACTTCACGATGCGGTCCTCCCGGTAAAGCTCGTTGAGCTCCTTGGAGACGTTATTGCGCAGGATGCCGAGCGCCTCGGCGATCTCCTGCGCGTCGAAGCCGCCGCGCGCGCGCAGCTGCTCCTTGGTGAACTTCCCCGACGCCTCCTCGATATACGAAAAAATCCGCTCCTGCCGCTTCATCCCGTTTCCTCCTTCTACGTGTTGCCGTCGCTTGTCTCTTCATTATACCGCAACGCGCCGAAATTTGCCGCTCTAAAAATAGCGACGGCGCCCCGCCGTCTCCCGAGGGCAATAAAAAATCATCCTGCCAGGAAGGGGAATCCCCCTCCGGCAGGATGATGCTCAGTTCAATATGTAGACCGTCACATCGCGGCGGCCGAAGGCCATCGCCTCGCTGTACGACTCCATGCAGAGGTCGATGCGGTCGCCGTAGATGGCACCGCCCGTATCAGCGGCGATCGCCTCCCCGTAGCCGGGGATGTAGAGCCGCGTGCCGAGCGGAATGACGTCCGGGTCGACGGCTGCGATCCCGTAGCCCGCCACGAGGCCGGAGGCCGTGATGCCGCTGCCATCGCCGTCCGACGGCAGGTAGGCGGTCGCCTCCATCGTGATCGCGTTTGCGTACCTGTGCGCTCCGCGCGA
>CACWQW010000045.1 GCA_902763085.1 Dongibacter bovis | reverse complement strand
TTCAGTGCTGGTGCTGTGGATTTCTCCTGCATGCTCTTTCTGCTTTTACGGACTAACTGGTTGATAGTAGGCATACATGCACCTCCTTCCTTCATTTTAAGATTTATTATTTATGAAATCTCGCGGCGATGCCGCGAGTTTCTAACGAGACTCCCGCGTGAGAGCTGCCGCTGCAGCCCCCACGTCGATGCCGCAGGCCTTGCCGAGCTCCGCCATCGAGGCGGCATGCTCCACTGGCACGCCCTGCGCTGCGCACAGCTCCGAGAGCGGTGCCGTGACGCGTGCATCCGCGTCATCCGCGAGGAAGACGCGCTCGGCGCGCCCTCCCTGGACGGCCTTCCTGACCTGCTTGAGTCCGATGACACGAACCGCATCCTTCAAATGCTCGAGTGCCATGTTCCTCGCTCCTTGTCCTGAGAAGTCCTGCTCTCTGTCAGGCACTTCTACATACTATCATTGGGTAAAACCAATGTCAACACTTAATTTATCACGATTTCTTAAATACACGCTCCCTAGCGTATCTTTCTCGTTTTTCTCTTGACGCAAGCGCGTCTTTTCCATTCAAAAGGGACATCCCTGCATGTCTCGCGCACATCTTTGACACTCTTTCAGCGTCCACGTGCCTTCCCTTCCTCCCCTTACAGACGCTCCTCTGCAAAGCCGCTCGCCGCTACGCCGGCGTCCGATAGAAAAAGCGACCCGATGCTCAGCATCGGATCGCCTGTAGAAGCGCTTGCTTCCTTACTACCTATTTATTATCGCAGATGCGCAGCTGTCATTTCAGCTTGGCAAGCACGCCGAGCATCGTCTCTACGACGTGCTCCTTCGTGAAGCCGAATTTCTTGAACAGAGCGCCCGCCGGTGCGGAGGCACCGAAGCCCGGCATCGTGACCGTCGCGCCGTCGAGGCCGACGTAGTCGCCCCAGCCGAACGGCATGGCCGCCTCGACCGCCACGCGCGCGCGGACGTCGCTCGGCAGGATGCTCTCCTTGTACGCCGCGCTCTGCTTCGCGAAGAGGTCCATGCACGGCATGGAGACGACGCGGATGGAGAGGCCCTGTGCCGCGAGTTCCTGCTGCGCCTCGATCGCGAGCGCGACCTCAGAGCCCGTGGCGATGAAGATGCCGTCGAGATTGTCCTTGTCCTTCGCCTCGGAGACGATATACGCGCCCTTGAGCGCCTCCTTCGAGGAGCCCGCGAGCTGCGGCAGTCCCTGACGCGTGAGCACGAGGAGCGTCGGCGTCTCCTTGCTCGTGAGCGCGAGATACCAGCCTGCCTCCGTCTCCGTGACGTCCGCCGGACGGAACACATTGACGTTCGGCAGCGCGCGCCACATCGCGAGCTGCTCGACCGGCTCGTGCGTCGGGCCGTCCTCGCCGACGCCGATGCTGTCATGCGTGAGCACATACGTCGTCGGGATCTTCATGAGCGCCGCGAGACGAACCATCGGCTTCATGTAGTCAGAGAAGACGAAGAACGTCGCGACGAAGGGGCGCAGGCCGCCGTGAAGCGTGATGCCGTTGGCGATCGCTGCCATCGCGAGCTCACGCACGCCGAAGTGGAGGTTGCGGCCAGCGTAGTCTTCCTTGCTGAAGTCGCCCTCGTCCTTCATGTACGTCTTGTTCGACGGCGCGAGGTCGGCGCTGCCGCCGATGAGCTGCGGCACGAGGTCCTTGATGTACTGGATCACGTTGCCGGAGGCCGCGCGCGTCGCGATCGGCTTCTCCGCCTTCGCCCAGAACTTCTCGTCCTTGAGGAGCTTTTCCGCATCGACCGGCGCGTGGAACGCATCCCAGAGCTTCTTCTCCTCGGGGAACTTCTCCGCGTAGGCGGCAAAGAGCTTGTTCCACGCCGCTTCCTGCTCCGCACCCTTGCCCGCGAGCTCCTGGTAGTGATCGTAGACATCCTGCGGGATGTTGAAGCTCTTCTCAGGCTCCGGCCAGCCGAGGTTCTCCTTGAGCGCGCGGACGTTCTCCTCGCCGAGCGGCTCGCCGTGTGCGCTCGCCTTACCCTGCTTCGCGGGGCAGCCGTAGCCGATCTGCGTCTTCACGGTGATGAAGGACGGATGCTCCTTGTCCGCCTTCGCCTCCTCGATCGCCTTGCCGATGGCGGTGAGGTCGTTGCCGTCCTCGACCGTGAGGGTCTGGAAGCCGAACGCCGCCATGCGCGCCTGCACGTTCTCGCGGAACGCGATGTTCGTATTGCCCTCGATCGAGATGTTGTTGGAATCATAGAGGATGATGAGCTTCGAAAGCCCGAGCGTGCCCGCGAGCGAGAACGCCTCGGAGGAGATGCCCTCCATCATGCAGCCATCGCCGCCGAGCGCGAACGTGTAGTGGTCGACGATCTCATAGCCGGGCTTGTTGAACACCGCCGCGAGATGCGCCTCCGCCATCGCCATGCCGACCGCCATGCCCATGCCGGCGCCGAGCGGACCCGTCGTCGCCTCGACGCCGACCGTGTGGCCGTACTCCGGATGCCCCGGCGTAAGCGAGCCCTCCTGACGGAACTCCTTCATATCGTCCATCGTGAGGCCATAGCCGTAGAAATGCAGCAGGGAATAGAGCAGCGTCGAGCCATGACCGCCCGAGAGGATGAACCGGTCGCGGTTCTCCCACTTCGGGTCCTTCGGGTTGTGGTTCATGTGGTTCGCCCAAAGCTCATACGCCATCGGCGCGCTGCCGAGCGGCAGTCCCGGATGGCCGGAGTTCGCTTTTTGGATCGCATCCGCTGCCAGCACGCGGATCGCATTGACGCATTTCGTATCAATAGTACTCAAGAAGATCGCCCCTTACTGATGAGTAAAAACAAGAAAAAATACCCCCATACTCTTTTTCTATCATACAGGAAGCAGAGAAAAAAGTACAGGGGCAAACCTAGGAATTTCGCCGCTCCCCTCCCTCAGGGCGTGGTGACTTCATCGTAGAAATCATAGAACTTCAGCGTCCGCATGAACGTCAGACGCTGGCGCACATACGGGGAGAGGAACGCCATCTTGTGATAGAAGCTGTCATCGAGTCCCATGTCCGCAAGGGAGTGGACGCCGTGCACCCGGGCGAGCAGCGCCGCGAGCTCCTCTGACTGTGGGATGGTCTCGATGATGCGCACGATCGCATCTGTCTCCGCCTCGAGCTTTGTGGGATCGACGGTGTCGAGGAGGTTCGGCGTGTTCTCCTTGAGGATGGCCTCGCAGAGCACGGGATCGCGGAACGCCTGCCGGATCGCCGCCTCTTCAAGCGGCACGCGCGCTTTGACGTGAAACGCGTGCTGCCGCAGCTTCGCCGCCGCTTTGTGGTAGATGTCCGAGGCGAGCACGAGGCCGACGCCGACCTTCTCCCCGTGCAGGAAATCGAGGTGGTCGTTGTAGACCTCCATCTCCCAGAGGTGGGACATGTGGTGCTCCGCGCCCGACGCCGGCCGCGAGTTCCCCGTCATCTGCATGGCAAGGCCGGAGAGCAGCAGGCCGTACATGAGCATCTCATACGCCTCGTCGCTGCCCTCGTTGAGCCCGTCGAGGCTCTTGATCAGGGAGTCGAGCGCCTGGTACTCCATCTCGACGATCCTGTCGCAGATGTATTCGCCCGTGAGGACATGCGCAATCTTCCAGTCCGCAAGCGCCGTGTATTTGCCGAGCAGGTCGCCGACGCCGGACGCCGTCAGGCGCTGCGGCGCCGCCTTGAAGACGTCTGTGTCCGCGAGCACGACGACCGGCGAGACCGCCGTGAACGACTTCTTGAAGCCGTGCCATGTCATCGCCGCGACCGTCGAGACGAAGCCGTCGACGCTCGCCGCCGTCGGCACGGAGAAGAACGGCACCTTCATATTGTACGCGTGGTACCGCGTGAGGTCGTGGATCGTCCCCGAACCGACCGCGATGAAGAGGTCGACATCCCCGACTTCCTTCAGCTGGGCGTCGAAGCGGGCGACGCCCTTCTCGTCCGCGTGCAGGTTCTCCGGGTCGAGCACGATGGTCTTCGCCTGCGGCAAGAGCGCCGCGACCTGCTCCCCCGCCGCCGCATACGTGTGCTCGTCGGCGGTGATGACGAGGTGCCGGCAGCTGCGGTAGGGCTCTTTCTCCAGATACTCCGGGAGCCTCTTTAGCGCGCCCTTCTCGATGACGATGTCATCGACGAGGATCTCATGCGCCCTGCCGCAGGGACAGGCACCGCGAAACTGATCCATATCGATGTTCATGGTTTCTCCTCCCCTCACTCTTCAGCGACCGCCGTATTGCGGTTCGCCATCTTCTCCATGTAGTCCTCGATCGCGCCCCTCTTGAAGCGGAACGCTGCGTACGCCACGGCGTAGATCGCGACGGAGATGCCGATGTAGAACGGGTTCTGGCTGAGGAACGCGAGGAAGACGAGGCCGAGCATCGGCTTGCCGAGGATGTTGAAGCTCGTGATGAGAGCGGCACCCGCGGGGATCGCGAAGCCCGCACTCACGGCGACCTGCGTGAAGAGGCTGGCCGTCTGCGAGCACATCAGGAGGCCGAGGCTGAACCAGATGGCACCGGCGACGATGATCTTCGCCATGTTGCCCTTGTAGACGGAGACGAGGCCCTGCACCATGTACGGGATCGCGAGGAGGTCGACGACGGGCAGCACGATGTTGCCCGGCAGGATCGTCGCGATGAAGACCATGATGGGGATCAGGAGCAGGCCACTCGTGAGCGTCGCGGACTCGCCGTAGCCGACGGCATCGTTGACGGCGATGTACCAATCCCTGCCCTTGCCGTCGCCCATGATCTTCTTCGCGGCATCCGTGATGGGCGCGAACGCCTGGGCGAAGACGCCCGCGACTTTCGGGAAGAGTGCCATGATCGTGCAGGTCGCCACGGCGACGTAGAAGATCTGGCCCCACGTCTTCAGGGAGTCGAGATGGCCGATGCTGCCGATGATGCCGATGAGCATGCCGATGAAGAGGCCGATGACCATCGGCTCGCCAAAGACGCCGATCTTTTTCTCGATGGCCTTCGGGTTCAGGTTGACCTTGTCGAGGCGGAAAAGGTTGAGCACCGGGTCGATGAGCACGGCGAAGACGGCGGGCTCGACGTTGTGCATGGCGATGATCGTGCAGTGCGGATAGCCGTAGTACGCCGACCAGCGCTTCGCGATGAGCTCCGAGATGAGCAGGCTGTAGAGGTTGAGCAGCACCATGCAGGCGATGCCGAGCAGGAAATTATCCGTCGCATAGATGACCATGGCGCCCCAGACGATATACGAATAGTTGTTCCAGAGGTCGGACGGCTGGAAGATGTTCGTCCACTTCACGAGGAAGAGCACCGTCTGCAAGAGGATGCCCAGCCCCAGGTAGATCATGCCCGCGTTCGTCGCGAACGCCACGACGGCCGTCGCCTGCCAGCCGACGTCGAACGTCGAGAGCGCGACGCCCGTGATGCCCGACATGGTCTCTGACATCGACATGATCATCGGTGAGATGATCGGCGTGAACGCACCGATCAAGAGCGTGAATCCCATGAGTGCGACCGCCGCGTTCATCATCGAGAGGAACGCCTTCTTCGGCGGCACCCTGAAGATCAGGGCGATGAAAAAGATGATGATCGGTACGATGATCGCTGAACTGAAATTATCGATGATGGCTTTCATCGTCATGAGAATTCCATCGATCATAAAAAATGCCCCCTTTTACCCCAATAATGGTTACCCCATAGCGATAGCGAGATCATTTGCCGGCTGCCTGGAGCACTGCGACGACATCGGCGTAGAACTGGTCCTCCCCGATGCCCGTCATGCAGGCAAAGGCATCGATGATCGGCGCACCGTACTCGCCCTCCGGCAGCGGGCTCGTGTGCACGATGACATCGTAGCTGCCCGCCTGTGCCATGGAGAGCGCCTCCGTCGGCCGCGCCTCCGTTGCCTCTACCTTGTACCCCTCATCGAGCAGATGCTCCTTGAGCTTCTCCGCGACCATCGTCGACGTGACGGTGCCGCTGCCGCAAACTGAAAGAATCTTGACGTTTTTCATCTTGTTCCCCTCCCATGGATGGCTTCCCTCAGGAAGCCTGTGCTGCGCGTTCGATGGTTTCTTCCTTTTCCCGGATAAGCCGGATCATCTCCTCCTTGTCGTCTGCGAGCAGCAGCCGCTTGAGCAAGGACTCATCCTGGATGAGCGCGATGACGCGCTGCAGGCTCCCGATGTGCTCATTGGGATTCTGCACCGCCATCACGAAGACGATGCGGACCGGCACGACGACGTCGACCGTTCCCATCTGCAGGAAATCCACCGGCCTCCTGAGCGTGCCGATCGCGATGCCCGGCCGCCGCACATGCTGCGGGTCCGTATGCGGGATCGCGACGCCGATGCTGCCGATGCCGATGCCCGTCGAGAATGATCGCTCACGCGTCTGCAGCGCCTTGACATAGCTTTGCTTCGCGTAGCCCTCCGCGACCAGACGGCCACCGACGAGCTCCATGACATCATCAGAAGAAACAGCATCCACATTCCGGCAGATCAGGGTCGGTTTCAACTCTTCCCAAATCAATCAGAACCACCTCCTTTCATTCTTTGTTTGTCTTTTTTCCTGACACACTCATCATAGCATCCAAACACTTCAAAAAACAGTCAAACATATTGCAAACAATTTGGAAAAAAAATAAACGATACAGAAATTTTCCTGTCCAAGGAAAATCCCTGTATCGTTTGTCGACGTTTTCAATGCCAGTCGGAATACTCGATGATCCGCGCCGCCTCCTCCGGCGTCTTCGCCTGCCGCAGCTTCGCGCGGAACGCCTCGTCCTGGATGAGGTTGATCAGCGTGAACATCGCCGTCAGGTGTGACTTGCGATCGACGGTGGCGAGGCAGCAGACGAACTCCACGGGATCGAACGCCGGGCTGCCGAACGCGACGGGCCGCTGCAGGCGGATGAGGCTCATGCCCATCTTGAGGCTGCCGAGCTGCGGGCTCTCGTGCGGCAGCGCGAAGCCCGGCGCGAGCACGATGTAAGGCCCGTTCCGCTCGATGTTGCCGATCATCCCCTCGACGTAGCTCTGCCGGATATACCCGAGGTCGAGGAGCGTCTGCGCCGACGCGCGCACGGCGTCCTGCCAGGTGTCGCACGCGACATCGAGGCGGATGGTGAGCGGCGTCAGCAGGTTGTGGAGCATGACATGCAGCGGCTTTTCCTGCTCCCGCGAGAAATAGAGCCGCACGGCGCGGCGCACCTTGCGCAGGTCCTCCTCCGCCGCCTCGGGGAAGCACTCCGCGAGGACGGGCGTCAGCGCCTCAAGGAGCCCCGAGGCCGAGATCTCGCGCAGCGGCTTGCGCCGGCGGATGCCGCGTTTCTGAACTTCTTCTAATTTGTTCGCAATCTTCAGAAAATCTTCGTTTGAAAGAAGCGGCGTGACGAGGACGGTATCGCCCGCCTCCTCGGGGAGCGGCACGGTCGTGATGATGAAGTCATAGGCATTCTTCGGGATATCCTTGAGCTGATACGGCACCACGACGTCGAGCCCCTGGAAGTGGAAGTACCGCCGCAGCTTGCTGCAGAGGAGCTGTGACGTGCCGATGCCCGCGTTGCAGACGACAATGACCGCGGGCGGGTGCTCCCGGACCTTCGCGCGCTCGATCGCCGTGCAGACGTGCACCATGATGTAGTCAATCTCCCGCGGGGAGAGGTCCCTGCCTGCGTACGCCTCGAGGATGCCCCGATGCCGCCTGACGACCTGCTCGACGGCGGGATGGCTCTGCGCGAGCTCGTGCAGGACCGCCTCCGCGGGCGTCTTCTCGGCAAAGGAAGTCTGCCGCAGCGTCATGGTCAGGTGGTTCGCGAGGTTCTCGAAGAACTCGTAGTCCCGCGTAATCGGCACGGAAAGCTCCGCCGCGATCGCCGCGATGAAGCGGCGCGTGAGGAGCTGGACGCGCACGGCCTCCTCGTCGCCCGCGGGGTCGGCGAGGTAATGCGCCTTCTCGAGCTGGTCCGCGAGAAAGGAGATCTCCGGCTGGCGCAGCGTCACCTCGTAATACTGCGACACGAGCTCCGCCACGTCCCGCGCGAGCGCCACCTTGCCGCCCGCCCCCTCGGGGTAGTGCAGGATAACGTGCCCCGAGGCGATGCGCTGCAGCGCGACGATGAGGTAGCGCGTGATATCGCGGAAGGAGTCGTCTGAGAGCACGCAGTGACAGGCATTCTCCTTCTCGCGCAGGATCTTCGGGATGACGGTCAGACGCTCGTCGAGCCACTCCTTATCACCCCAGAGCGCCGATTGCAGCGGCGACTGCCGCGTCTTCGCGAAGAGCTTGACGAGGAGGAGGCGCCGGATGCCCTCCTCGCCCTCGACGCGCAGTCCCTTGTTCGCATAGGAGAGGAGCTTCAGCCCGTGCTGCCAGAGGAACGCCTTGATCTCGCCGAGATCGCCGATGATGGTGGAGCGGCTGACGACGAGATACTCCGCGACCTGCTCGAGCGTGATGAAGCTATCCGCCGCCGTGAACATCTCCGCCGCGAGCAGGATGCGCTCCTGCTTCGAGAGCTTGTAGTCGTAGAAATCGCCACTTAAAAGCATCTCGCGCGCCTCTTTGAGGCGGGCGTCGGCGCGGAGCCGGCCGCCGCGCTCGATGGCGATGGGCGGCAGACTTCGCGCCGCCAGCTCTTCATTGATCTTTGCGAGATCGTTGCGGATCGTCCGCTCCGAGCAGGAAAAGGCCGCCGCGAGGTCCCGCAGGTGATAAACACGCTCCCCCGCCGCGAGCAGGGATATGATCTTGCTACATCTTTCATTCATCCTATGTCAGCTTCTTCCCTCAATCTGATCTCTATGGGAAGCACTGGTGAAACCGCGTCCTGCCTCAGCGCTCCCCTTTTCCCTCGAGATCGGGCCGCAGCTTCCTTGCCTCGCGCAGGTAGATATGCTTGATCTCCTGCTGCCGTTTCTCCGTATCGACGAGGAGCAGCACGCGCAGGCAGCGCGGCAGGCTGCCCTCGATCGCGAGCTGCCGCGCGTCGAAGAGCGGCACGGCGTCGAAGCCCGGCACGCGCGCGCGCACGCCCGCCGAGGGAAACGCGCTCACGAGGTCCTCCGTCGCGCTGAAGATCGCCGCGCCGATGTCCTCAGACGCGATGCCGTTGGCGTCGAGCATCGCAGAGACGAGCTCCGCCGCCGCGCTCCATATTTCCTCTTTTCGATCGTTCTCTACTGTGGTCGCTCCGCGCACTCCGCGCATGCTGCATCTCTCCTATCTTCCCTTGTGAATATCCCAGATGAGCCGGATGCTCAGCACGAAGGCGATGAGGTAGCCCAGGAAGCCGAGCAGGGGAATCTCCATGATCTTCGGCGTCATGTTCGTCGTGCAGATCGTGCTCGAGCCAAGCAGGAGCGCGGCGCAGAGCACGGCGACGATGACGCGGTTGACCATCTTGTCCACGTGGCGCAGCGGCTCCTCCGAGCCCGTGAGGTCGAGGTTGACCTTCGTCTGCCCGCTCATCGTCATCTTGAGGATGTCTGAGATCTGCTCCGGCAGCGCCATCGACTTGCGGACGAGCAGGTAGCTCTCACGCTTCGCCTTGGAGAGTTCCTCGCGCCAGTCGAAATTCTTCCGATAGTTGAGCTGCAGGCTCTTCGCGAAGATCTCGACGAAGCTGACCTTCGGGCAGACGAGGCGCATGACGCCCTCGATGGTCAGGATGCCGCGCGCGAACATCGAAAGCCCCTGCGGGCAGGCGATGTGGTGCACGCGCAGGATGTTCATGATCTGCCGCGTGAGCTGCCCCATCTTGAGCTCGCGGAAATCGAGCGTGCTGTACTGCGCCATGAGCGCGTCGATGTCCTGGTAGAGCGCCGTGTGGTTGATGTGGCCGCGCGGCACACCAAGCGCGAGCACCGCGGTCTTCATCTCGAACGTGTCGTGGTTCGCGAGCGCGATGACCGCCTTGCGGATGGCCGTGCGGTCGCGGTTGCTCAGGCGCCCCATCATGCCGAGGTCGAGCCAGACGATCCTGCCGCCGCGCACCCAGATGTTGCCGGGATGCGGGTCGGCATGGAAATAGCCGTCCTCAATGATCTGCTTGACGTAGTTCTCGCCGAGCCTGCGCCCGAGGAGCGTGATGTCGGCGCCGCGCGCCCGCAGCCCGTCGAAATCATCGATGCGCACGCCCTCGACGTACTCCATGACGAGGATGTGCTGCGTCGTGAGGTTGCGGTAGACATTGGGGCAGGTCACGAACGCCTCATCCTGGTTCAGATGGCGGAACTCCTCGATGTGATCCGCCTCGATGAGAAAGTCCATCTCCTGCTTGGCGATGCCCCACATCTCCTCGAGCACCATGTCGAAGTCGATGACGTCCTGCGAATGGCTCACGACGCGCACGAGACGCGCGGCGCGCTTCAGGAGCACCATGTCGCGCGACATGATCTTGTAGATGCCGGGGCGCTGCACCTTCACGACGACGCGCTCGCCGCTCGTGAGCACCGCGCGGTGCACCTGCGCGATGGACGCCGAGCCGAGCACCTCCTCGTCGATGGAGGAGAACACCTTGTTCCAGCGGCGGCTGTACTCCTGCTCGATGACCTTGAGGATCGTCGAGAAGGGCAGCGGCTTCGCGCCGTTCTGCAGCGTCATGAGCTCGTCGCAATACTCCTGCGGCAGGAAGTCCGGCCGCATGCTCATGACCTGCCCGAGCTTGACAAACGTCGGCCCGAGGTCCTCGAGGATATGGCGGAGCTTCACCGGCGTCATGCCGCGCACGACGTCGTACTTGCGCAGCACGGCGACCATCTCTTTGAGGCGCACGGCGGAGCCGATGTCTCGCTGCCGCTCCTTATTCAGTTCAGGGAAGATCTTCCCAAGCATCGATATCCCGTCCTCGCTTCCGCCCGCCTGGTGCGGTCCCTTACGCCTTCTTGTACTTCTCCGCGATCTGCTGCTGCACGGTCTCGTTCGCGAGGAAATCATCGTACGTCGTCACGCGGTCGACAACCCCGTCCGGCGTGATGTCGATGATGCGGTTCGCGATCGTCTGCACGAACTCGTGGTCGTGCGAGGCGAAGAGTGCCGTGCCCGTAAACGCGATGAGCCCGTTGTTGAGTGCTGTGATGGACTCGAGGTCGAGGTGGTTCGTCGGCTCGTCGAGCAACAGCACGTTCGCGCCCGAGAGCATCATGCGCGAGAGCATGCAGCGCACGCGCTCGCCGCCTGAGAGGACGTTCGCCTGCTTCTGGCTCTCCTCGCCGGAGAAGAGCATGCGCCCGAGGAAGCCGCGCACGAACGTCTCGTCCGGGTCCTTGGAGTACTGGCGCAGCCAGTCGACGAGGTTGAGCTCCACGCCGTCGAAATAGCTGCTGTTATCGGACGGCAGATATGCCTGCGTCGTCGTCACGCCCCATTTGAACGAACCCTCGTCCGGCTCCTCCTCGCCCATGAGGATCTTGAAGAGCATCGTCTTACCGAGCGTGTTCGGGCCGACGAAGGCGACCTTGTCGCCCTTCCTGAGCGTGAAGCTCACGTTCTTCAGCACCTGCTCGCCGTCGACCATCTTCGAGATGCCGTCGACCGTGAGGAGCTGGTCGCCCGCCTCGCGGTCCGGCGTGAACGCGATGTAGGGATAGCGGCGCGAGGACGGCTTGATGTCCTCGACCTTGATTTTCTCGAGGAGCTTCTTGCGGCTCGTCGCCTGCTTCGACTTCGCAGCGTTCGCGGCGAAGCGCGCGATGAAGGTCTGCAGCTCCTTGATCTTCTCCTCCGCCTTCTTGTTCTGCTCCTTCTGCAGCTGCAGCGCGAGCTGGCTCGACTGGTACCAGAAATCATAGTTGCCCGCGTAGAGCTTGATCTCGCCGTAATCGACGTCGCAGATGTAGGTGCAGACCTGGTTGAGGAAATGGCGGTCATGCGAGACGACGATGACCGTGTTCGGGAAGTCGGCGAGGAAGTCCTCGAGCCAGTTGATCGACGCCACATCGAGATGGTTCGTCGGCTCGTCGAGCAAGAGGATGTCGGGGTTGCCGAAGAGCGCCTGCGCGAGCAGCACGCGGACCTTCTCCTTCGCCGTGAGCTCGGACATCATGAGCTCGTGCTTGTCCTCCGTGATGCCGAGGCCGTTGAGGAGGCGCGCCGCGTCCGACTCCGCGTCCCAGCCGTTCATCTCCGCGAACTCCGCCTCGAGCTCCGACGCCTTCATGCCGTCCTCCTCCGAGAAATCCGGCTTCGCGTAGAGCGCATCCTTCTCGTCCATGACCTCGACGAGGCGCGGATAGCCCATCATGACCGTGCGCAGCACCTGATACTGGTCGAACGCGTAGTGATCCTGCTTGAGGACCGCGAGGCGCTCGCCTGGCGTGACCTCCACCATGCCGCCCGTCGGCTCGAGCTCACCGGAGAGCAGGCGCAGGAACGTGGACTTGCCGGCGCCGTTCGCGCCGATGATGCCGTAGCAGTTGCCCGGCGTGAACTTGAGGTTGACATCCTTATAG
>CACWQW010000044.1 GCA_902763085.1 Dongibacter bovis | reverse complement strand
CCGCGTAGACGAGCGGCAGCGCGACGTTCTCGAGCGCCGAGATGCGCGAGAGCAGGTTGAAGTTCTGGAATACGAAGCCGATCTTCTTGTTGCGCGTGATGGCGAGCGCATCGTCGGAGAGGCCCGCGACCTCTTCGCCGTCGAGCTTGTACGAGCCGCAGGTCGGCCGGTCGAGGCAGCCGAGGATGTTCATGAGCGTCGATTTGCCCGAGCCGGACGGGCCCATGAGCGCGGCGAACTCGCCCTTGTGGATGTCGAGGTCGATGCCCGCGAGGGCCGCGAGTTCCTCGCCGCCGATCTTGTAGATCTTCTTGATGCCGCGCAGCTCGATGGTATTGACTTTTGTCTCTTCCTTTTTCTCTGCCATGGCAGCCTCCCGGCTCACATCGGGCCGCCGGGGCCGCCCGGGCCGCCACCGTGACTGCTGCTCTTGCTCGAGCTGCTCGATTTCTTCGCCGTGTAGGTGGAGACGATGTCCTCGCCCTCGCTGAGCCCGTCCAGGATCTCGACGTAGTCGTCGCTGTAGATGCCGACGGTGACGTAGCGGTTCTCCTGCGAGCCGTCGGGGTTCTTCACGATGACGTAGGAGCCGTTCGTGTCCGTCTTGAGCGTGGAGATCGGCACAACGAGCGCATCGGGCTTGTCCGCCGTCACGATCTCGACGCGCGCCGTCATGGCGGGGAGCAGGAGGTTCTCCGGGTCGTCGACCTCGAGCGTCACGTAGTAGTAGATGACGGCAGCGGACGAGGAGGCACTCGAGGAACTAGAGGAGCTCGAGGAGCTCGTGTCCCAGGTGTTCGCCGTGTCCGTCTGCGAGATCTTCGTCACGCGCGCCGTGAAGGTCTTATCAGAGTAGGAATCGACGGTGAACGTCGCCGTCTGGCCGACTTTCACGCTGCCGATGTCCGTCTCATCAACTTTCGCCATGATCTTCTTCGTCGAGAGGTCGGCGATGCGCATGATGACGGTCGGGTTGTCCGAAGTCGCGACAGCCATCGTACCGACGGTCTTCGGTTCGCCGACGACGGTGCCGTCCATCGGCGCGAGGATGCTCGTCTCGTCGGCGTCAGACTCCGCCTGGCTGAGCTCGGAGACCGCCGTGTCGTAGTTCATCTTCGCGTCCTCGAGCTGTTTCTCCGTGTCGGCGCCGATGCTGTAGAGGTAGCGCACGCGCTCGTACTCCGCCTGCGTGTTCGTGACCTTGTACTGCGCCTGGTCACGCTTCGCGGCGTAGTCCTTGGCGTCGAGCGTCGCGACGACCTGGCCGGCCTTGACCTCATCGTTCTCCTTGACGTCGACGGTCTTGAGGCGCGCCGTGATCTTCGAGCTGACCTCGACGGAGTCGACGGGGCTGATCGTGCCCGTCGCGGAGACCGTCGACTTGATGTCCATGCGGAGGACGGGCGTCGTCTCGACGGCTGCTGCCTGCTTCGCCGCCTGCTGCGCCGTGTAGTACTGCCAGCCGCCGAACGCGCAGCCGGCGATGATGACGGCGGCGACGCCGGCCTTGAGTTTCCAGTTCAGTTTCATTGCGCACCCTCATTTCCGGCGAGTTCGCCCGCCACGTCGTCTGCGTCTTCCTGCATCTCCGGCGCGGCCTCAGCCGCCTCCGCAGCGGTGTTCTCCCCCGCCGCGCCTGCCACGTCGGTGGCGGCTCCAGCTGCTGCCGCAGCAGCAGCGCCCTGCGCAGCGTCACCCGCCTGTGCCTGCGGCACGATGGTCTTGACGTCCTCTGACTGCTCGGCACCCGCGGGGAGTGCTGCCTGCTGGAGTGGCAGCGCGAGCCGCGCCGCCGCCGTGCGCTCGCTCTCGGTGAGCCCCGTCCCCATCTCGTTTACGACCTGCGCCTTGTAGCGCACGTAGTCGTACTGGGCGCTGATCTCGTTGAGGCGCGCCTTGGAGAGCGCCGTCTGCGCGTCGATGACATCGAGCATGATGCCCTCGCCCGCGCGGTATTTCTCCCGCGCGATGTAGGCGTCCTGCTCTGCCTGCCCGACGGCGTCCGCCGTCGATTGCATGCGGTGCTCCGCCTCGCGCATGTTGTAGTAGGCGGTGCGCACGGAGAGGTCGACGTCCTCCTGCGCCTTCTGGAGGGAGAGCGCCGCCTTGTCGCGCGCGGCCTCCGCCTCGTCGATCGCCGCCTTCGTCACGCCGCTGTCAAAGAGGTCCCAGCTCGCGGAGAGACCCGCGTTCCAGCTGTGACTGTCGCGGCCCTCCGGCTCGAAGTCCTGGCTGAGGCCCGTGCCCGCAGAGAGGCTGACCGTGGGACGCAGCCCCGCCTTCGCCTCCTTGACGGCGAGTTCCTTTTGCTGGAGGGTGTCGCTCTCCGCCTGCAGGTCCTTGCGGCTGCGCAGGGCGTAGCCGACGCAGTCGGAGAGGCTGATGTCAAACGTGTCGTAGACGAAATCGTCCGTGAGCGTCAGCGGCTCACTGCGGTCGAGGTTGAGGAGGTTCCGCAGCGTCGCGAGGTCTACCTCGTAGCTGTTCTGCGCCTTGATGAGCGTCTGCCGCGCGTCGGAGAGTTCGACGGAGGAGCGCAGCACGTCGATGCGCGCCTTGGAACCCGCCTGATAGAGCTGCTGCACGTTCGTGAGGTGTGCCTCGTAGTTATCGACGCTCTCCTGGTCGACGTCGATGGTCCTCCGCGCCTCGAGCGCATCGAAATACGCCTTGATGACGCTGTACTTGAGCTCCTCTCTCGCGCGCTCCGTCGTGAGCGCCGCGATGTCCGTGCCGAGCGAGGCAGAGTCTATGCGCGCCTCGTTCTTGCCGCCCGTGTAGAGCGGCAGGGAGCCCGTGAGCTTGAGCGAGAGTCCGTCCGAGCGGTCCTCGCCCTTGCTCTGGCTCGCGTCGAGGCCGCCGCTTCCTGTGAGCGAGAAGCCGTTCTGCCCCTTTGCCTGCCGGAGCTCCGCCTCCGCGGTCTTCTCGTCCTGCGCCGTCACGCGCAGCCCCGTATTTGCCGCGAGCGCCTGGGCGATCGCGTCCGCAAGGCTGAGGTCGCGCGCCTCGCCGAGCGGCATGGCGAGCAGCGATAGGCACGCCGCCGCTGCTGCCGCTCCCCTCTTGATGCGTCGTTTCATGACATCCTCCCTCGTCTGCGCAAGGGACGCAGCTGCACCTCCCCTTGCCTGATGGCATGCCGCTTCCCTGCAATTTTCTACAGAGACGATTTATGATAGAATAAAGTATCTATTTAGCGGGTATGAACTTGTAATATCGTATCGGAGCGTCGTTGAACACGCTTTAGACCCCATTTATCTTTTTGTTAAAATATTTTCGTTCGTAACGGAGGCACCCATTTATGCAATCATCTGCCGCTCCTTCCCTCGCGCAGGCAGCCAAGCTGCTCAAGAAATATTTCGGCTACGACGATTTCCGCCCGGCGCAGCGGCCCGTCCTCACGTCGCTGCTCGCGGGGCGCGATACCGTCGCGATCATGCCGACGGGCGCGGGCAAGTCGATCTGCTACGAGCTCCCCGCGCTGCTCCTGCCTGGCATCACGCTCGTCATCTCGCCGCTCATCTCGCTCATGAAAGACCAGGTCGACGCGCTCACGGGCGCGGGCATCCGTGCGACGTTCATCAACAGCAGCCTCTCCTCCGCCGTCGCGCGCGAGCGCTACGCGGGCATCGCCGCGGGCGCCTACGACCTCATCTACGTCGCGCCGGAGCGCCTCGATGCCGACGGCTTCCGCTCGCTCGTGAGCGAGCAGTCCATCGCGATGGTCGCCGTCGACGAGGCGCACTGCCTCTCGCAGTGGGGACATGATTTCCGCCCGAGCTACCAGGCGATCGCGCCCTTCATCGACGCGCTGCCGCGCCGCCCGCTCGTCGCCGCCTTTACCGCGACGGCGACACCAGAGGTGCGCGAGGACATCGTACGCCTGCTCGCGCTACGGGCGCCCGCAGTCCACGTCACGGGCTTCGACCGGCCGAATCTCTATTTCGAGGTGCGCCGCGGCGAGAAGAAGCGCGACTTCACTGCGCGCTATGTGCGCGCGCATAAGAGCGAGGCGGGCATCATCTACGCCGCCACGCGCAAGGAAGTCGACAAGCTCTACGAGCATCTAAAGAAAAAGGGCATCGCCGTCGGCCGCTACCACGCGGGGCTCAGCGATGAGGAGCGCGCGCGCGTGCAAGACGATTTCCTCTACGACAACCTCGCCGTCATCGTCGCGACGAACGCGTTCGGCATGGGCATCGACAAGAGCAACGTGCGCTACGTGCTGCACTACAACATGCCGAAGAACATCGAGTCGTACTACCAGGAAGCGGGGCGCGCGGGGCGCGACGGCGAGAAGGGCACGTGCATCCTGCTCTTTTCCCCGCAGGACGTCATGACGCAGCGCTACCTCATCGAGGTCTCGACCGAGGACCCCGCGCGGCAGCGCCTCGAGCTCGCGAAGCTCCAGCGCATGGTCGACTACTGCCACACGCCGGAGTGCCTGCGCGCGTTCCTCATCCGCTATTTTGGCGGCGAGGCGGAGGAGCGATGCGATAACTGCGGCAACTGCCGCGCGGGCGCCGAGACCGTCGACGTGACGCTCGACGCGCAGAAGGTCTTCTCCTGCGTCTACCGCATGCACGAGCGCTACGGCGTCACGCTCGTCGCGCAGGTGCTCAAGGGCTCGTCGGAGAAACGCGTGAAGAGCCTCCACCTCGACGCACTCTCGACGTACGGCCTCTACCGGGAAAAGAGCATCGAGGACATCAAGCTCATGATCCAGCGCTTCATCGCGACGGACTACCTCGCGCTCGAGGGCGGCGAGTACCCCGTCGTGAAGCTGCGCCCGCCCGCCTACGACGTGCTGCGGAGCCGCGCGAAGGTCCTGCAGCACGTGCTGCCGGAGGAGGTCGCTGCCGAGGAGGATCCCGCGCTCTTCGACCGGCTGCGTGCGCTGCGCAAGGAGATCGCGGTCGAGGAGAACATCCCGCCGTATCTCGTCTTCTCGGACAAGACGCTGCACGGCATGTGCGAGCTCCTGCCGAAGACGGAGGGCGAGCTCGCCGCCGTGAGCGGCGTCGGCGAGAAGAAGCTCAAGAAATACGGCGCGCGCTTCCTCGCCTGCCTCGCGGAAAATGCCTGACGCCGCCGCAAACTGAAAAATCCCCGCGCTGCCGGACGTTCCGGTGCACGGGGATTCGTTTTCCCTGCCATTTAGTCGCGCGGTGCGAGGCCGTGGCGCGCGTAGTAGGCCATTTTGTCCTTGTACATGGCGCTGTCCGCCGCATCCTTGAGTTCTTTGTACGCCTGGTGCTCTCCATCGCAGGTGACGGCGCCGACCGCGATGGAGACCTGCATCTCCTCGAGCTGGCGCTGGACCTCGCGGAGGCGCGTGATCGCCTGCGACGACGCCATGTCCGGCGCGAGGATGATGAATTCGTCGCCGCCCACGCGATAGACGTGCTCCTTGCCGTAGTGCGCCGCGAGGTACTGCGCCGCCATGCGCAGCAGGCGGTCGCCCTCAGCGTGGCCTTTCTGGTCGTTTGCGCGCTTCAGCCCGTTGACGTCCGCCATGATGAATACGGTGCCCTCTGGCGGCGTTCCCGCGCCGTAGGCGGTCGCCTGCAGGTAGGCGTTGTGGTTGCAGACGCCCGTGAGCCCGTCCGTAAGGCTGAGCTTCTCGAGGCGCTCTGCCTCCGCCTGCTCGTAGTGGATGCAGTTGTGGCTGTCGTTGAAGCCGTTGTAGATCGCCTTCATCATGTCGGCGCACGTCTCGTAGCCGCAGGAGGAGCAGTCGATGTGGCGCGACGCCGCATCGTATTTGTGCATGCTGTCGTAGATGGCATCCGCCTCCTCTTTCGACGGCTCCCAGTCCTGGCACTGCGCCGACTGGTCCTGATACGTGCGCAGGTAGTCGGAGAGCTCGAGGTCCTTGTGACGCTCCTCGAAGAGCTCGCGCCGCTCCCACGGCGTGAGCTTCCGGCTCCAGGGGCCCTCGTGGTGCAGGTACTCGCGCCCACGGCGGTAGCGCATGAGTGTGTAGTACGCCTCGTCGTGCCGGTTGCAGGCGTCCTCCGTCGCCGTCCCCTCGATGCAGCCGTCGCGGCAGTTCAGCACGTCGATAAGCGTGAACGGCATCTCCCCCTCCGCGAGCACGCCGGCGTTGCGGTCGAGCCACTCGTACGCCATGCGCTTGCCGGAGACGGAGCGCACGAGTTCCTCGTCGCCGAGGAACCACTTGAGGTTCGCCGCGAGGCCGTCGGGCGCCGGATAGTAGAGGCCGAGCCCGTAGGAGAGCTCTTCCTCGGCGATGCACTCGCTGAAGCCGCGGGCGCGCAGGTATTTCATGAGCGAGCGGATCGTGATGTTGTACGTCACGCATTTGCGCTCCTGGTTGCGCCATTTCTCCATCGCCTTGCCGATGCACGGCCCGATGTAGGCGAACTTGTCCTTGATGTGCAGGTGGCGCCGCGCGTAGATGGCGGTGCACATCATCGGCCCCTGGATCGGCATGAGCGACGGAATGAGCTCGGGATGGAAATGCTCGATGTAGGAGACGATGACGGGACAGCGCGAGGAGATCATCCCCGTGCGCCGGTGACGCTTGAGGTACTGGAGGTGCGCCCAGGTGCAGATGTCCGCGCCGAACGCCACGGGCAGGAGATGGCGGACGCCCATCTGCTGCAGCGTGCCGAGGATCTTCCCGTAGAGGTCGGGATAGTGCGCGTAGACGACGGGCGAGATGAGCACGGAGATCTTCTCCCCCTTGCCGAGGTCGCGGAAGAACTGCTCCGTGTCATCGTTGTAGCTGCGCGCCTGGTGGGCGCAGACAGAGAAGCACGCCCCACACGCCGTACAGCGCAGGGGATCGACGGCGATGTGCGTCTTGCCGTCGACGACCTGCGAGATGCAGGCACCCATCGCGAGGCAGACGCCGACGCATTTATTGCAGCCGATGCAGTTTTCATTCGTATAGATAAGACCTTCGTCCTTTAACAAGGATGTCACCCCCTCCGTTTGTCTCAGTCTATTCTACCATAAAGCGAGACGTTTGTCTTGTTTTATTTTATTCTACCCATATTTCGCTTTATTTCCCCTTGTCACTTTTCATCGATTCAACGCAAGTGTAGGGAAATCCTCTTATGATATGAAAATCCCCGGGACGTCTGGTGACATCCCGGGGATGATGAGAATCCAATGTGGTGCCTCAGGGCAGCGACGCGCTCGCGATCTGCTGCAGGGCGGGCGGCACGGGCTTTTTCACGAGCCCGTCCGTGACCCAGGCGAAATGCGCGGCGAGGTAGCTGCCGATGCGCGCGCCGATCTCGTATTTGCCGAAGCCGTCCGGATGGAGGCCGTCCGTCGTGTAGCGCGCATCGAGCCAGCCTCTGCCGTCCTCGAGGGCGCTCGCCACATCGACGGCGTACGGCTGCTCCATGATCCAATGGTTAATGTAGTCGCGGTGGATCTTCCAGTCGACGGGCGGCGCCTCGATCTGCCCGTAGCGCAGGATGAGCTCGGGGTTGATGGGCGTCACCGTCGCAAAAACGGGGATGATGCCGTACATGTCGCACTTCGCGCGCAGCGCCTCGAGGTGCGCGACCGTCTCCGATCCATACGTCGAGCCGCGATAGTCGTTGACCCCGCCCATGATGACGAGCACGCGCGGCGAGAAGGGGAGCACGTCGCGCTCGAAGCGGTCGAGCAGCGCCGCCGTCGTATCGCCGCTGTAGCCGAGGTTCTTGACCGGCACGGAGGAGTAGGTCTCCCAGTCGTAGATGAGGTACCCCGGCGGCACGGTCATGGCGCCGCCGCCGTGCGTGATGCTGTCGCCGAGCGCCGCGATCGGCGTCGGCGCCGTCACGTCGAACGAGGAGAAGTCCGACCAGTCCGAGAGCGGCTGTCCCGCCTCATCGACGGCGCGGACGCGCCAGTCATAGCGCCCGGGAACCGTGTAGCCGCCCTCCTCATAGACGTCGTATTCGCCGCCCTGCAACGTGCGGATGAGTTTCTTCTCCCCGCCGCGCTCGCGGTAGATCTCTATGGCGTGATGCTTTGCGCCGAGCGTCGGAATCCAGGAAAAGACGGGATAGAGCGGCGCATAGTCCATCTGCTCGAACTGCGTCGTCGGCAGGGGCGCCGTCGGATCTGGCGTGCCCAGTGCGACGAGCTGCGGCTGCGTGCTGCCCGCGACGGCATGGCCGTCGTGGTCGAGCGGATGCACCGCAAAGTAGAGCCTGCCCGCCTGTGCGCCAAACGGCGTGAGGTCGAGCTCAACGCCGTTCGTGTAGATGTAGTCCTGCCGCGAGACGACGTTCGCCGCCACGTCCTCCGCGCCCCGCAGGAGCACGAGCTCATAGCGCACGGCACGCGGTACGACGGGCCAGACGAGACGCACACGCGAGGCGTGGAACGCAGCCTGTGCCGCAGCGAGTGCGCCTGACTCGGCCTTGGACACCTGGGAGGTCTTCGCCGCCTTCCCCGTCCGGGAAGCGGCTTTGCCTTTCCCGTCCGCAGGTGCGGCGCTGGCACTTGCCGTCTCTTTGCCGCGCGCCGCAAAGTCCCCAGCTGAAGTTTCCGCCGTGGTGCCGCTTCGCTTCGCCGCAGGATCGCCGCCCATGGCGCGGATCGCATCGTCCCCGTAGAGGACCTCGACCTGCTCTGCTGGCGTCTCTGCGCCCTGCACGTCATAGACGTTCTGCGCCGCCGCCGGAGGCGCGGAGAGGCAAAGCCCCATGCCCAGCACTCCCGCCAGGAGTACCCCCGTTTTCCACATGTTTTTCAAATCGATCTGCTCCCTATCTAAAGGAACGCGCGGGTGAAACCACACGCGCCTTCCCATCTGCTGCACTTACTCGTCAGCGCCTTCTCCAGTCCAAACACGCTCAAGCGCCCAGCCATGCCAGAGCGGACCGCGCCCGTGCCCGAGCGCGAGGCCGTAGCCGATGGCGCCGGTCAGATAGGCTTTGGCATGAGCGATCGCGTCCTCCAGGGTCTCGCCCTGGGCGAGACGCGCCGCGATGGCGCTTGAGAGCGTACAGCCCGTACCGTGCGTATTCTCGTTTTGGCTGCGCGGCGCGGTAAACCACTGCGGCGTGCCGTCCGGCCGCGCGAGGAGGTCGCGCGCCTCCGCGCCGCGGAAGTGACCGCCCTTTGCGAGCACGGCCGTGCCGAACCGGCGTGCGGCCTTGACTGCCGCCTCCGCGAGCGATTCCTCCGAGAGGATACCGACGCCCGTGAGCCGCGTGAGCTCCGGGATATTTGGCGTCACGACCTCCGCGAGCGGCAGGAGGCGCCGCGTCAGCGTCTCCGCCGCATCTGCGGCAAGAAGCGGCGCTCCGCTCGTCGCGACCATCACGGGGTCGACGACGACGTGCGCCGCCTCATAGTACGTGAGCCGCTCTGCAATGACGTCGATGAGCGCCGCGGAGGCAACCATGCCGACCTTGACTGCACGCGGCGGGATGTCGGTGAAGACCGCATCGATCTCTGCCCGCAGGAACTCGGGCGACGCCTCCTGCACCGCGAAGACGCCCTGCGTGTTCTGCGCCGTGAGCGCCGTCACGGCGCTCATGCCATAGACGCCCTGCGCGAGGAATGTCTTGAGGTCCGCCTGGATGCCGGCGCCGCCGCTCGCGTCACTGCCGGCAATCGTGAGCACCGGCGCGATGTCTCTCTTCATGGCGTCTGCTCCTTCTCTCGCTGCGCCTCGATCTGCGCGCGCACGCTCTCCTGCGTGGGCGGCGCGTAGCCCGCGGACACCGCAGGCGGGGCGGCGTGGACAGCGGCGGACGGCTCCTGCTCTGCCAGCGCCTTCGCCGCAGGTGCGGCCGGTGCCGCCTCGGCAGGAGCGGACGGTGCGGCGGGCGCTGCGGCCTGTCCCATCGGTGCCGCCGCAGGTGCCGGTGCCGCCTGCGGTGGCTGGGACGCCGCGGGGGCGGGTGTCGGCGCCTCTGGCGCTGGTGCGGGGGCAACAGCCGCTGGCGTCTCCTGCTTCGCTGCCGGCGTCTGCCGCGGGGCAGGCTCCGGCTCGTTCATCGCCGCCGTCAACGCATTCTGCGCTTTCCTGAATTCCCTAAGGCCCCTGCCGAGCGCGCGCCCGACCTCCGGCAGCTTGCCGGGGCCGAAGACGATGAGACCTACGATGAGGATGAGGATGAGTTCGGGGATGCCGATGCCAAACATAGTCGATCTCCTTAAAAGTCCCGCTGCCCGATGAAATCCGCCACCTGCACGTAGGCGTCGCGGATCTCCGCGGAGAGCGCTGCCGGTAACACTTCTTTCGCGCGCGCGAGATACGCGTCTGCCTTCGCCTTCGCGAAGTCGGCGCCGTCCGTCGCACGGACGATGGCGAGCGCGCGCGCCGCCATCTCGTCCGTCATGCCCGGATCCGTCACGATGGCGAGCAGCTCGTCATGCGCGGGACTCACGGAGAGCGCGCGCAGCACGGGCAGCGTCACGATGCCCTGCCGGATATCGTTGCCCGCGGGCTTGCCGATCTGCTCGCTCGTCTCGAGGATGTCGAGCAGGTCGTCCGTGATCTGGAACGCCATGCCGATGCAGTGCCCGTACTCCGCGAGGCACTTTGCCTCCTGCGGCTCCATGCCGCCGACGAGCGCGCCGAGCTCGCAGCAGATCTCGAGGAAGTCCGCCGTCTTCTTCTGGATGCGGTCGTAGTAGTCCTTCTCGTCGCGCTCCGCCTTGTACATCTGCTTGTCCTGGATGATCTCGCCGACGCTGAGGTTGCCGACGAGCTGAGCGAGGCGGTTCGCCACATGGTCGCCGTAGCTGTTCTCCGCCACGAGGCGGAACGCGCGCGCAAAGATGTAGTCGCCCGCGAGGATGGCGATCTTATTGTCCCACTTCGCATTGGCAGTCGGCGCGCCGCGCCGCGTATCCGCCTTGTCGATGACATCGTCATGCACGAGCGACGCCGTGTGGATGAGCTCGAGCGCCGTCGCGAGCGGCAGCGTGCGCGCGAGCGAGAAGGACGCGCCTCCGTGCGCCGCAAGCAGGCAGAGTGCCGGGCGGATCCGCTTGCCGCCGGACGTCACGAGATGCGTGCCCACCTCCGTCACGAGATCGTCCTCCGGCGACGATACCGCCTCGATGAGCTGCTCTTCCAGCTGCTCCAGGTCCCCTTTGATCACATCAAACATCGCGTTCGACAAAGCCATCACCTACAACTATCGCCAGCAGGGACAGGCTACCCGCCCCTGCGTTTCTTCTCTTCCCGTGTGCTTTCCGGATGCGGACGACGGCGAAAGTCGCAACAGCCCGCATTCGCGCATACTTTATTATTTTACTATGAAACATGCCCAAGGGCAAGGCGTTTGCTCACCTTCCGGAAGAAATCCACAAAAAACGGAGGCCGTCGCATAGCTTCTGAGACAGCCTCCGTCTCTCTCATCTTCTGCGGCGCCAGCGCGACGCCTCGAGCGCCTTTGGCGGCCCGATGATGGCGGCGAGCACGATGGCCTCGCGCGCCGTGCGCGCAGAGAAGCGGCGGTTCGCCCGCTCGGGGGCGGCGAGCTTCTCCCCGCGCGCGAGGGCGGCCGCCTCCTCCTGCCGCGTCTGCTGCTCCTCTGCGGCGCGGCGCGCCGCGTAGGCGGCCGTGCGCGCGGCATCTTCTGCCGCCACGCGCAGACGCTCCGCTGCCTCAGACGCGAGGACGCCCGGCTCGCGCACGACGCCTTCCGCATCGACCCAGACATCCTGCTGCGTGAGCACGCGTCCCTGCGGCTCCTTTGCCGGCGTCTCTGCCGGCGCCTTTGCTGTGCCCGCCTGCGCCTGCTCCCTGTAGACGCCGTCCGCATCGGGACGCGGAGGCACCGGCGGCGCTCCCTTGAGATGGGGGACCTCGAAACCGAGGGAGCGCTTCCTGGGCGGGGCCTCCGGCGCCTGGCGCCGCGCTTCCTCGTAGGGGCGCGGCATCGGCTGCGGCAGCTCCGCCTCCCCACGACGCGGCAGCGGCAGCCCCGTGCCCTGCGACCTCTTCTTCCCGCTCGTCACGAGCGTACCGATGACCGCGACGACCAGCAGGACAATGCCTAAGATATCATCCATCGGCATCCCCTCATTTCACGGGCGGCTGCGGTGCGAGCTTCTCTCCATCCACCTGGCTGATGGACGTGCGCATGTCCGTGTCCGCCTGGATATTATTCAGATGGTAGTAGTCCATGACGCCGAGCCTGCCCTCTCGGAGCGCCTGGGCGAGCGCATGCGGCACCTCCGCCTGTGCCTCGACGACGCGCGCCTCCATCTCCTGCGTGTACGCCTTCATCTCCTGCTCCTTTGCGACGGCCATGGCGCGGCGTTCCTCCGCCTTCGCTTGCGCGATGCGCTTGTCCGCCTCCGCCTGGTCCGTCTGGAGCTCCGCGCCGATATTGCGCCCGACATCGACATCGGCGATATCGATGGAGAGGATCTCAAACGCCGTACCCGCGTCAAGACCCTTGCCGAGAACCGTCTTGCTGATGTCGTCCGGGTTCGCGAGCACGTCGTTGTGGCTCTCCGACGAGCCGACCGTCGTCACGATGCCCTCGCCGACGCGCGCGATGATCGTCGGCTCGCCCGCGCCGCCCACGAGGCG
This sequence comes from Dongibacter bovis, assembly GCA_902763085.1. Lineage (GTDB taxonomy): Bacteria > Bacillota > Negativicutes > Selenomonadales > Selenomonadaceae > Selenomonas_C. The sequence goes on along the minus strand of CACWQW010000044.1, from coordinate 157 downwards.
ATCGATATTCGCGCGCACCGTCACGCGCGCCTTGATCTTGAGCTCGATGCCATTCTTCGCGACCGCCGAGACGACCGGCGTCTCGATGACCTTCGGATTGACGCTCATCTGCACGGCCTCCAAGACATCGCGCCCCGCGAGATCGATGGCCGCGCTG
>CACWQW010000043.1 GCA_902763085.1 Dongibacter bovis | reverse complement strand
GCAATGATTGACAATCTCGTCTATGCTGCAAGTCTGGAACTCGCCTACACAGTCTTGGAGAATGTTGGCGATGATGCCTTTCTCCGAGAGAACGTTCTTACAGGCTGCATCGTATTGTCGCTTCTGTTCCTCTGCTTCTGACATGCGTTCACTTCCTTTCTCTGCTGCCGCAAAGAGCTGCTCCTATGCAAGGAGTTTTTGCGCTTTTTCTCGCTTTTTTCATTTTATCATATTTACACTCCCACTGGCAGATTTTTTACATTACACATTGACACATCTCTCGAAATAGGGTATAGTGAGGTTAATTCATAGTAAATATATATGCTTACGAATAAAAAGGAGAGGCACCATGAGCACGAACGATCGCCACGAGCACACGCACGAGCAGGAACACCTCCATGCACACGAGCACGCGCATCCGCATGAGCACGATCATGCACACGGGCATGACCACGACCACCCGCACGTCCATGGCGGCGTCGCGGACTATATGAAGGCGGTCGCCGAGTACCGCAAGACGTTCGCGTCGAAGCAGGATGTTCTCGACCATACGCCGGACCCCGCCGTGCGCGAGATGATGCTGCGCATGGAGCAGATTGGCATCTCGACGGTCTTCGACCGCTTCGACGCACAGAAGCCGCAGTGCTCGTTCGGTCTCGCGGGCGTCTGCTGCAAGATCTGCAACATGGGTCCCTGCAAGATCACGCCGAAGAGCCCGCGCGGCGTCTGCGGCGCCGACGCCGACCTCATCGTGAGCCGCAACCTGCTGCGCAGCGCGGCGGCGGGCGTCGCCCAGCACGGGGCGCACGCGCGCGAGATCCTGCTCTCGCTGAAATTCATCGCCGAGGGGCGCCTCGCGCTGCCGCTCCTCGGCGAGGCGCGCATCCGCGAGGTGTGCCGCGCGTTCGGCATCGAGACGCGCGGGCAACGTGCTGCTCGCCGACCTCTCGCGCCCGACGCCTGACGACTACGAGACGATCAAGGCGCTCGCGCCGAAGGAGCGGCAGGAGGTCTGGCAGAAGCTCGGCATCCTCCCCATCAGCGCCTATAACGAGGTCTTCGACGCGTATCACCGCACGGGCGTCGGCACGGATGGTGACTGGCAGAGCATCATGCGCCAGTTCCTGCGCTGCGGCCTCGCGTTCTGCTTCACGGGCGTCGTCGCGTCGAACATCGGCACGGACGCGATGTTCGGCATCGGCCACCGCGCGACGTCAAAAGTGAATATCGGCGCCCTCAAGAAGGGCTACGTGAACATCGCCGTGCACGGCCACCTGCCGACGCTCGTCTCCGAGATCGTGCGCATCGGGCGCTCGGAGGAGTTCCAGAAAAAGGCGCGCGCAGCGGGCGCAAAGGGCATCCAGTTCTACGGCATCTGCTGCTCGTGCCTCGCCGCGATGTACCGCTACGAGGGCGTCATCCCGCTCTCGAACGCCGTCGGCGCCGAGCTCGTGCTCGGCACGGGCGCGCTCGACCTCTGGGTCGCGGACGTGCAGGACGTCTATCCCTCGATCATGGACGTCGCGCGCTGCTTCAAGACGACGGTCGTCACGACGAGCGACAGCGCCCGCCTGCCGGGCGCGGAGCACTACGCCTACGACCACCATCACTCCAATGTCGAGGACACGGAAAAGATCGCGCGCAAGATCGTCACGCGCGGCATCGAGAGCTTCGCCGCCCGCCGCGACGTGCCCGTCTTCATCCCCGCCTACGAGGTCACGGCGGATGTCGGCTTCAACGCGGAGAACATCGCGGAGGAGTTCGGCGGCTTCGGCGCGCTCGCAGATGCCCTGCGGCGCGGCGAGATCCGCGGCATCGTCAACATGGTCGGCTGCAGCAACCCGCGCGTCGTCTACGAGCGCGCCGTCGTCGACGTCGCCGACGAGCTGCTAAAGAACGACATCCTCATCTTCACGAACGGCTGCGCCTCGTTCCCCCTGCTCAAGCTCGGCTATTGCAGCAAGGCGGGTGCAGCGAAAGCCGGCGCGCATTTGCAGCAGTTCCTCGGCGGCAAGCTGCCGCCCGTCTGGCACATGGGCGAGTGCATCGACAACACGCGCGCCTCGACCGTCTTCGGCGGCATCGCGCAGGCGGCGGGACAGGCGATCAAGGACATGCCCTACGCGTTCGCGAGCCCCGAGTGGTCGAACGAGAAAGGCCTCGACGCCTCGCTCGCGTTCCGCCTGTTCGGCATCGACTCCTATCACTGCGTCGAGCCGCCCGTGCAGGGCGCGCCGAACGTCGAGCGGTTCCTCAAGCACGACACGAAGGAGACCCTCGGCGCCGTCATGGTCGTCAACACCGATCCGAAGGCGCTCGCGCAGCAGATCGTGCATGACATCGACGCGGCGCGCGCCGCGCTCGGATGGGCGTAAGGGATTGATAGAATAGAAAGGAATGACCGCCATGAACCGCCTGCTGCTCCCGCTGCTCCTGCTGCTCGCGCTCCTCACCGCCGGCTGCGGCACGCGGACGGATACGCCGCGCGCGGCGGCGGACGGCGTACGCACCGTCCGCATCGCCTATCTCCCCATCACGCACGCGCTGCCGCTCTTCGCGGAGGCGCGGGCGCCGCTCGCGGACGGCGTACGCATCGAGCTCATCCGCTACGGCTCGTGGCCTGAGCTCATGGATGCGCTCAATACCGGCAAGGTCGACGGCGCCTCCGTGCTCATCGAGCTCGCCGTCAAGGCGCGCGAGCAGGGCATCGACCTCAAGGCGGGCGCGCTCGGCCACCTGGGCGGCAACGTCATCATCGGGGGACCTGGCATCGAGCGCGTCGAAGACCTCCGGGGGAAGATCTTCGCCATCCCGCACAAGCAGTCCACGCACAAGCTCCTGCTCGACCAGCTCCTCGCCGCGCACGGCATGACGGAGGCGGACCTCACCGTCGTCGAGATGTCGCCGCCTGAGATGCCCGCGGGGCTCGCGCAGGGGCAGATCGCGGGCTACTGCGTCGCCGAGCCCTTCGGCGCGAAGGCCGTCGCGCTCGGCACGGGGCACATCCTCGCGCACGACGAAGACCTCTGGCCGGACGGCCCCTGCTGCGCCCTCGTCTTTAACGGGGACTTCGCGCGTGCGAACCACGACCTCGCCGCCGCTGTGACGCAGGGCTACGCCCGCGCGGGCGCGGCGCTCGCCGCGGACCCGACAGGCGCCGAGGCGCTCGCAAAGACGGTCTTCAAGGCGCCGCCCGCCGTGCTCTCTCTCTCGCTCCAGTGGATCTCCTACCAAGACCTCGCCATCCGCGCGGACACCTACGACGAGCTCACGCACCGCATGGCCGCGGCGGGACTCCTCCGGAGCCTCCCGGCGTACGAGGACTTCGTCGATCCGACGCTGCTCGGGGAGGACGCCGACGCCTCCGCCCCCACAAATGCCAGCGATACCACCATTTCTCAAGACCCCGCAGAAAGGACGTGACCCCCATGCGCACCGTAAAGAACGCGCGCCATCTCCTCGGCGCCTCCCTGCTCGTGCTCGCCGCCTGGCAGGCACTCGTGAGCGCCGGCGGCTTCAGCGAGGCGCTCTTCCCCTCGCCGCTTGCGACGCTCCGGGGCTTCTACGAGCTCATCGCGGACGGCGTGCTCGTCCGCGACATCGGCGCGAGCCTCGGCCGCTTCGCCGTCGGCTATCTCTCCTCCATCCTGCTCGCGATGGTGCTCGGCCTCGTGCTCGGCTGGTATCGCGGCATCTGGTCGTACCTCAACCCCATCGCGCAGGTGCTGCGCCCCATCTCGCCGATGGCGTGGCTCCCGTTCATCGTCCTCTTCTTCGGCATCGGCGAGATGCCCGCGCTCGTCATCATCTTCATCGCGGCGTTCTTCCCCGTGCTGCTCGCGACGGTCGCCGCCGTGCGCGGCATCGAGCCCGTCTATCTCAAGGTCGCGCAGAATTTCGGCATCCGCCAGCCCGCCGTCCTCACGAAGATCGTCTTCCCCGCCGTCTTCCCGCGCATCGCGACGGGCCTGCACCTCGCGCTCGGCACGGCGTGGGTCTTCCTCGTCGCGGGCGAGATGGTCGGCGCGCAGAGCGGGCTCGGCTTCCTCATCATCGACGCGCGCAACAACCTGCGTGCCGATCTCCTCATGGCGGCCATCATCACCATCGGCGTGCTCGGACTGCTGCTCGATAGCGGCATCACGGTCGTCGAGCGCGCCATCGGGCGCCGCTTCGGCAGTCGCCTCGCCTAGAGCCCCCTGCTGCCTCCTCTGTCGCCATTTCCCTCCCGCACCTGCCAGGAAAGGAGCCTCTTTATGAGCTATATCACCGTCCGCGACGTCTCTCGCATCTACCCGAAGCAGGGCGGCACGTTCACCGCCCTCAACCACGTCAGCCTCACCGTCGACCGCGGCGAGTTCCTCTGCCTCCTCGGCCCGTCCGGCTGCGGCAAGAGCACGCTCCTCTCCATCCTCGCTGGCTTCGACCGCCCAACGAGCGGCAGTGCGCAGATCGACGGCAAGGAGATCACCGCACCCTCCCTGCGCTGCGTCACAATCTTCCAAAACTACGGCCTGCTCCCCTGGCGCACCGTCGAGAAGAACGTCGAGCTCGGCCTCGAGAGCCTCGGAAAAGCGCCCGAGGAGCGCCGGGAGACCGCCCATGCCTACCTGAAGCTCGTCGGCCTCGAGCGCTTCGCGGACCACTACCCCGCCGAGCTCTCAGGCGGCATGCAGCAGCGCGTCGCCATCGCCCGCGCGCTTGCCGTCGACCCCGACGTCCTCTTCATGGACGAGCCGTTCGCCGCGCTCGACGCCATCACGCGCATGAAGCTCCAGGACGAGATCTCCGCCATCTGCCGCGAGCAGAAGAAGACGATCATCTTTGTCACGCACGACATCGACGAGGCCATCGTCCTCGCCGACCGCATCGTCATCATGACGCCGAACCCCGGCAAGATCAAGGCGATCCTCCCCGTCGACCTCCACGGCCGCCGCGACCGCACGAGCCCCGATTTCCTCCACATCCGCGACCGGGTCTTCACCGCCTTCGCGCTGAAGCCGGAGGACAAGACGGAGTACTACATCTGAAAGATCTCTGGATCTTCGTATTTTCCTATGGAAAACAAAGAGCTGCCATGCTATAATGAGAACAAAAGAAGGCCACCGATAGACGGTTCACTCCCTCGCTCGATGGTTACTTCGGCAATTAGCAAAAATAACCGCCAAGTTGGAAGCTCGGGCGGTTATTTTTGTTTAACGGAGATAACAATCAACAACAGCAAGAGAAGCTGCAATGACGTGTCGTCCAACAAATTCACCTCGCTTCTGAGGTATTTCGACCTTTCTGCGAGGAGAGAACCGCCTACCGTTTCCAGTGGCCTGCGCTCAGTATAGCATAAGAAACGAAAGGCTGCTACACGTCATTCGTACATACAGCAGCCTTTTCGTGGTTTTCCTATGGAAAGCAAAGAGTTTCTATGCTATAATGAGTGCAGAAGAAGGCCACCGATAGACGGTTCACTCCCTCGCTCGATGGTTATCTGTTATGTTCTAACAAAAATAACCGCCAAGTTGGAAGCTAGGGCGGTTATTTTTGCTTCACGGATATCACGATGAGCAACAATAAAAGAAGCTGCAACGAAGTATCACTCAACAAATTCACCTCGCTTCTGAGGTATTTCGACCTTTCTGCGAGGAGAGAACCGCCTACCGTTTCCAGTGGCCTGCGCTCAGTATATCATAAAATATCTGCCGTATCCAGTTGGGACCATGAAGGAGCTGTCTCACGAAAGCAACAACATTTTTTTGCAGACTAAAGGGGCTGCTACACGTTGTTATACGTGCGGCAGCCCCTTTGCTTTGCTGTCTGCGCTTCGTCTGCGCCGTCATACGTCGTCCGTCATCGGGGTGAGCAGGCTCTTTCCCTCCTCGTACTCCTCCGCGCGGATCTGCATGAGGTCGAGCAGTGTGTGGATCATCTCATCGCTCTGCCAGGGCGTGCTCACAGCGCGGCGGATGCGCGCGGCATCGGCCGCGTGGCGCGCGCGGAACGCCTCCGACATCCAGAAGACGCAGGGGATGTCGCGCTGCCAGGGGCTCGACTCGTCTCCGTGTCCAGCGAGGTCACGCACATCGTAGACCTCCTCGCCGTGGTCGGAGAGGAAGACGACGACGGCGTCGCGCCCCTCGAAGCGCTCTATGATGGCGTCGACGACGGCGTCGTCGTAGAGCACGGCGTTATCGTACGCCGCGCGCACCTCGCGCGCTTGCCGGGTCGCCGCCACGCCGCGCCCGCGCTCGTCCTCCTCCGTGAACTGCGCGTACGCCTCCGGGTAGCGCCGCCCGAACTCCTCATGTGCCCCCATGAGGTGGAGCACGAGGAAATGCGGCCCGTCCTCCGTCATCGCCGCGAGCGTGTCGTCGAGCAGCGGCAGCAGCTCGCCGTCATAGCGCTCCGAGAGGTCGATGGAGTGCGAGAGGTGGCTCGTGAACTGCATGATGTCGCAGCGCCCGCCCAGCGTCCGCCCGATGCTCCCGTAGAAGCCCGACGCCTCCTGGTTCGAGAGCCACGCCGTCTGTACGCCCGCCTCGCGCAGGATATCGAAGAGGTTCCCGTACTCGTACCAGAGGCCGGGCGCCTCGTTGTCGTAGAAGCTGAAGAGCGTCCGCATCACCGCCATCGTGCCCGCGTGCGGGCTCGTGACCGCGCGGAACACCGCGAGCTCACCTCGGGCGTCGCGCGCGTCGAGCCGCGGCGTCGTCGGCAGGCCGTAGCCGTAGAGCGACATATGATGGCGGCTCGTCGACTCGCCGAGGATGAAGACGACATAGGGGATGGGATCGCGCGGCTCTGCCGAGAGCTGCACGGGCTTCTGCGCGAGCAGGTAGTCGACGTACGCCGCCGAGCCGATCTCCTCCCGCGCCTGCGCGATGTTCGACGCAAGGCGATAGAGCGAGAGCGCCCGCGGCACATCCGCGGCGCGCGCCGCAGGATCACGCCCCGCCTGCACGAGGCTCAGGGCAAACGCGAGGAGCACGAGCCCCGCGAGCACCAGAGGCCGCCACCCGCCGCGCCGCGCAGGACGAGACGAACGGGGCATCTCCTGCGCCCCTCGTGCACGCGCCGTGCGTCCCAGCAGGAGGCGGCGACCGATGCCCCCCAGCCTGCCGCGGAAATACCAGAGCACCGCCGCCCCTGCTGCCCCCGCGAGGAAGGGCGCCAGCGCTCCCGCCTGGCTCGTGGCGTACTCCACCGCCTCCGCGGGGTTCGTCGCGGCTACGACCTCGAGCAGCCCCGCGTCGAGCACGCTGTGGTACTGCCGCAGCGTGAAGAGGTCCACGAGGCAGAGCAGCGCACTCGCCGCCGCGAGCAGGCGGCGGCAGGCGCGCGGCAGGAAGCCGCAGGCGAGCGTCAAAAGCCACGCACAGCCCGCCACGCGCACGGCCTCCTCGCCGAGGAGCGCGGCGCGCGGCAACGCGGCGAGCGAGGCGCCCTCGAAGAGGTCGCGCTGCAGGAGCGAGGGCACGTTCGTCAGGCAGAGCACGGCAAAGAGCGCGCCGGACCAGTGCCACGCCAGGAGGTGGCGGTGCAGGCACGTGCGCACGGTCTGCCAGAGGTTCCCTTTCACCGCTGCGCCGCCTCCTGTCCCTGCGCCTGCTGGTACGACGCGTCTTTTTTCTGCGCTTTCTTCTCCTGCGCCTGCTTGCCCTGCGCTTTCTTCTCCTGCGTTTGCTTCTTCTGTTCTTCCTTCTCCTGTTGCGCGTTCTCCGCCGCTGCCTTCTTCACCGCCGCGCGCTCCTTCTCGATCTCTTTGAGCGCTGCGGGGTCGATCTCCTTCAGGTACTCGTCGGGGATGCGGCGCAGCTTCGGCGCGACCTCGTGGAGTTTCCGGTAGCTCGCGAGCGCCTGCGCGTGGTCGCCCTCCTCATCGTAGAGCAGGCCGCTCAGGAGATAGCTGTAGGGATTCTTCTCGTCCGCTGCCGCCGCGCGCGCGCAGTCGGCGAGCGCCGCCGCCCGGTCGCCCATCATCCAGTAGATGTCAGCGCGGTTGAGGAAGTTGTAGGCGTTCTTCGCGTCGAGCGCGCAGCCCTCGTCGGCGCTCGCGAGCCCCGCGGCAAAGTCGCCGCCGACGGCGAGCGCGCGGCCGCGGACCGCGAGGCTCTCCGCCTTGTCGTCGAGGTTCGGCAGTGCAAGCGCGCGGTCGATGAGGGCGCGCGCCTTCGCACTCTCACCGTAGTCGCTGTAGATATCGCTGTTCATGCGCATGCGCTTGATGTCCTTCGCGCTCGCTTTCTCGAGCGCCTCGCGTGCGGCTGCCTGCGCTGCCGCGCGCTTTGCCTCCTGCTGCTGCAGTTTCTCCCGCGCGCCCGACGCCGCCTCGCCCGCGTACGCCGCCTTGACAAGCGCACTGAGCTTTTCTGTGAGGCCCTCACGGCGGACGGCCGCCGTGAGGAGCGGCGCCCGCGCATCCGCCCAGGGCTTCCCCGCAGCGAAGCCCCAGCCCGCAGCGTCCGCCTCGTCATGGAAGAGCCTGCCGAGCTCGCCTGCGAGCAGGTCGGCGTTCTCCGCCGTGTCGTCGTAGTCCTCCGCCGTGAAGCGCCCCGCGAGCAGGACACTCCCGTCGATGCAGACGTCTTTGCGCCCCTCGACCGTCACATGCCCGGCGCTGTAGTCCTTGAGCAGGCCGAGCAGGCGTTTCTCGCGCAGGAGCGTGTCGGGATGGTCGTTATAGTTCTCCTTTTTCTGCTCGTCGGGGTCCTGGTACTCCTCGAGGCTCCGGCTCTGCTGGGTGAAATAGGCGTCCATGCGCGCCATCGCCGCCGCGCCGCCGCCGGGGTTGAATCCCGCGCGCGCCGCGAGGTAGAAGCCGCCCTCGTCCGCCTCGTACTCCTTCGGCAGCGTGAACAGCTTGGCGCTCGAATAGGCCGTGAGCGCCTGGAGCTGCTGCCAGTCCATGACGCCCGTCGCCATATTGAGCAGGGAGAGGCCGTAGTACGTCGCCATCGTCTTGGCGTACGTCTCCGCGCTGTGGTGTGCGAGCCCGTGCGTCATCTCGTGGCCGAGCACGGCGGCGAGCTCGTCCTCGCTGCCGCCGAGCACGCGCACGAGCCCACGATTCACCGAGATGTAGTCCGTCGGGTAGCAGGCGGCGTTGAAGAGCGCGCTGTCGTTGACGTGCCAGACGAAGGGCAGGTTGTTCGCGGGCAGCACGAAGAGCCCGTCTGCTGTGAGGCGCCCCATGACGGCGTCGACGGCGGCGATATCCGCCGCGTTGCCGTCCGTGCCGTTCGCCGCGCGGTCCTGCCAGAGGCTCTGCCGCTGGTAGTCGGCGTTGTTGCCCATGTCGAGGACGGCATCGAGCGTCGAGCGGTAGGCGAGCAGGCCGGAGATGGCAGACGCCGCGAGCCCCCAGCCCGCGGCGCCCGCCGAGGCCACAGGCGCCGGCAAGAGCAGCGCCGCCGCCACGCCCGCCGCGCACACCGCGCGCACGAGGCCCTTTTTCAGGCGAAAAAAATAGTGCTGCAATGGTGTCCCTCCCTTTTGCTGATGGAACCATTGTAGCACGTCTGACGGAAATTTTCCTGAACTTCGCACCTAGTCGAGCGGCACTGTGTAGTGCTCCTCCTCGTCCCAGTCGTCCGGCAGGCCCTTGACGAGCAGCACGGGACAGGGCGCCTGCTCGAGCACGAACCGCGAGACGCTGCCGACGAGCAGGCTGCGGAACGTCCCGAAGCCGCGCGATCCCATGACGATGAGGTCGCTCTCCTCCTCCTCGGCGACGGCGGTGATGCACTCGCGCGGATCGCCCGCCTCGACGCGCGGATGCGCGCGGATCTCCGGCGGGATGAGGTGCATCATGTCCGCGAGGAAGCGGTAGGCCGCGATCTTGAGCTCCGCCGGCACGTAGCCGCCGAGGCTCACCTGCTCGAACGCAGCGACGTTCTTGTTGTAGTCGACGACCATGAGCAGCGTGAGCTCCGCCTCCGTCACCGCCGCGAGGTGGATCGCCTCCGAGACCGCCTTGAACGCCTGCCCCGAGCCGTCCGTCGGCACGAGGATGCGGCGGCAGCGGATGGGCTGCGGCGCGCGTGTCTTGATGTCCTCGACGACCTCGGCGACGGGAGGCGTCGCCGGGGCAAGATTCTCTTTTTCCTCCATCATGCCTTCCTTTCCCAGTCCGCCCTACGTCACTCGCCGGCGAGCTGCTTGAATTTTTCCCGATGACGCGCCTCCGTCACCTGCCGGTGCAGGAGGGCGCGCCGCGCGCTGCGAAACCGCAGGATGAGCAGGACGGCGATGGCGGCGAGGTAGAGGAGGAACGCGCCGAAGAGCGCGCTGATGTCGCCGAGCCCCGCGCCGCGCGCGATGATGTCGCGCTGGAAATGGAACTCCCACGTCAGCGGGAACACGTGGCTCACCGCCACGACCCACGGCTGGTAGAACGTGAGCGGCCCCGTGATGCCGCCGAGGATGAAGCCTCCCGGGATGAAGAGGATCATGCGGCTCGCCGCAACGCCGGGATTCGCCGCCGTCCAGCCGAAGAGCACGCTCATCATGCCGACCGCCATCACGTAGAACAGTTGGATAAAGAGGAACGTCATGAGGCTGCCGCTGAAATTGAGGTCGCCCCAGACCCGAAGGATCGCCATGCCGACGACGAACGAGACGATGAGGCAGCCGCCGTAGGGCAGGAGCCGCAGCACGATATCCCAGGGCGTCCCCTCCGTGAGGATACCGTCGAGCTGATGCGTGAGCCGCAGGCGCGGCACCATGCCGATCGTCGCGAAGACGAAGAACATCGAGCCGAAGAAGAAGAGGAAGCCGAGCGTCTCGCCGTTGCTCGTCGAGTCCTGCGGGTTGAAGAGGATGCGCTCCGCGAGCGACACGGAGCCCGCAAGGCTGTCGTTCGTGCTGCCGACGTCGCCCGCCGCCTGCGCGTTATCGAGCCCGATGAGCTCATTGAGCGCCACCTTGATGTCTGCCGTCTGCGCGTTGTTCGTGTTGTCGTAGAAGACACCGACATGCGTGCCAACGCCCGTATAGCGGTCTTTCTCGAGGCCCTGCGGAAAATAGAGCACTGCGACCGCCTTGTCCTCGTAGAAGAGCGTCTTCGGGTCGACGGGCGCGTTGAGCACCGCCGTCACCTGCATATACTCCGAGGCGTTCACGCGCGTGATGAGCTCGCGCGTGTAGGCGCTGTTGTCGAGGTCGATGACGGCAACGCGCGCCTCCTTCGCGAAATTGCCGGAGAGCAGAACGGAGAGCAGCACCGTCACGACCATCGCCACGGTCAGGCAGACGCGCTCATACGGCATGCCCTGCCCCGAGAAGAGGAACTTGATCTCATCTTTTAGCGAATTCACGGTCACTCACTCCAATGGTCATGCCCGGCTGGACGCCGTCGGTCGGATCGATGTAGATGCGCACGAGGAACGCGGAGAGGTCCGCCTGGCCCTTCTCGCGCGACTGCTTGAGATCCGCGAAGCTCGGCGCCTGCGAGAGGAGGCGGATCGTGCCGGAGACCTGCTTCTTTCCCGCGACCGTCGTGCCGACGATCGTGTCGCCCTCTGCGAGGCCTGCCGCCTGCTGCTCGCTCAGGTAGATGTCATAATAGCTCCGCTGGCTCTCGAGCAGGACGACGGGCGTGCTCTGAGAGATCATCTCGCCCTCCTTCGCGAGCACCTTCAAGACCTTGCCGTCCTCCGGCGCGCGCAGCACGAGGCGTTCCTTCTGCACCTTGAGCTGCTCGAGCGTCACGAGGAGCTGGTCGCGCTGGCGCTCGAGCGCCGTGATGTCGTTGCTCATGTTCGCGGCGTCCGCGCGCTCCTGCGCGATCGTCGGCAGCGCGAGGCTCTCCGTCGCGCCCGTATCCCGCGCGCCCGCGAGCAATCGATCGAGGGACTGCTGCTGCTCGACGTTCGCCTGCGCGACTGAGAGCGCCGTCGTCGCATCGTCGAGCTCCGAGCGCGCGATCGCGCCCGCCTCGACGAGCGCCGACTTGCGGTTGTAGTCGAGCTCGCTGTTCCGCAGCGTCGCCGCGGCCGAGGCGACGGCGGCGCGCTGCTGGTCGATCTGGCGGAAGCTCTGCGTCTCATCGTTGTCCGCCTTCTGGTAGCTAACCTGCTGGCTGCCGCTCTTGCCCGCGATCTGCGCCTCGAGCTGCGCGATCTGCGCCTGCGCCTTCGCGATGGCGAGGTCCGTATCCGTCGGGTCGATCTCCATGATGACATCGCCCTTCTTCACGACGTCGCCCTCCTTCACCACCTGCCGCAGCAGTCTGCCGCTCACGGAGTCGAACGACATCTTCACCTGCTCTGCCGTCAGGATGCCCTCTTTCTTCTCCACGCCGAGGGCGACGGCATCGTTGCCGCGGTAGAGCAGCACGAGGCCGCCGACAATGAGCAGCGCCAGGAAAAGGATGCCCACGCGCTCGGCTTTTTGTTTCGGATTCATTCTATTCTCCCCTTTTCAGATTCCTATATAATTCGCATACGAACTATCAAAAGAAAAATACCCCCAGGTACCAAGGGCGGCACGCCTGCCCGCACGCCTTCGCAAACGAGGCTCCACCGGTCCGCGCGACGCTTCTCCAGGCGGCAAGCCCTCAGGCACCCGCGAGCTTGCGAAGCAGGTGAATGAGCTCCTCCTGCTCCGCCTGCGTGAGCTTCTCCATGAGCTTCGACACACGGAGGTAGTGCGGCGGCAGGACTTCCTGCATGAACGCACGCCCCTTCGCCGTGAGGCGCACGCGCTTGCCGCGCCCGTCCTCGGCGCGCGCCTCGACGGTCGCCTCACCGCTCCGCACGAGGCGCTGCAGCATCGTGCTGATCGTCGCGCGCGCCACGCCGACCTTCTCGGCAAGCGCCGAGGGCGTGATGCCCTCAGGATGCTGATGGAGGACGATGAGCGTGCAGAACTTCCCCTCCGAGAGGTGATACTGCCGCTGCAGTACCGAGAGGATGGACTCCTGGATCTCCTCGCCCGCCTGCTTGATCTCGAGCATGGCGATGACCGCCGCGGGATGGATCTCCGGGATCACCTGCTTATGCTTCTCCAACTCCTGCAACGTCGGCAGACTCTCTCGCTTCATCACGCACCTCCGATGTAATTAGCTTGCTAACTAATAGTATAAAGAAAAAGTGCCGCGTTGTCAAAGGGCACGCAAAGGAACGTCCCGCACACACCACCAGTCAGAGAGACACACAGAGAGACATGCAGACACGAAAAAGCCCGGGCATCTGCCCGGGCGAAGTCTCGTAAATGGTGCGGTCGATGGGACTTGAACCCATATGAACTTTCGTTCACTACCCCCTCAAAGTAGCGCGTCTGCCAATTCCGCCACGACCGCAGGGTAAAACAATATGTAAAGATGTGGATCAGCAAAAGTGGTGCGGTCGATGGGACTTGAACCCATATGAGCTCTCGCTCACTACCCCCTCAAAGTAGCGCGTCTGCCAATTCCGCCACGACCGCGGGAGAAACGATATATAAAGAATGGAAAAGCAAATTTGGTGCGGTCGAGAGGACTTGAACCTCCATGATATTGCTATCACTAGCGCCTGAAGCTAGCGCGTCTGCCAATTATATGCAAGGTGGTGCCGGGGACCGGAATCGAACCGGTACGGTTGTCTCCAACCGACGGATTTTAAGTCCGTTGCGTCTGCCAGTTCCGCCACCTCGGCAAACCGAAATTGGAGCGGGTGATGGGAATCGAACCCACGTGACCAGCTTGGAAGGCTGGGGCTCTACCATTGAGCTACACCCGCGAATCCTAAAAATGGAGCTGGCGAGAGGAATCGAACCCCCAACCTGCTGATTACAAGTCAGCTGCTCTACCTATTGAGCTACGCCAGCATGAAGTGGTGCCTCAGAGCGGAATCGAACCACTGACACGGGGATTTTCAGTCCCCTGCTCTACCGACTGAGCTACCGAGGCATCCATATATAGTTCAAAGCTCTAAGAGCCTGAAACAGCAAAGTGGCGACCCGAATGGGACTTGAACCCATGACCTCCGCCGTGACAGGGCGGCATTCTAACCAACTAAACTACCGGGCCAAAAAGAAAAAAGTTCCTAAGATGGTGGGCGATAACAGGATCGAACTGCTGACATCAGCTGAGCTAATCGCCCATAAAATGGTGACCCACCACGGAATCGAACCGTGAACCTACTGATTAAGAGTCAGTTGCTCTGCCAGTTGAGCTAGTGAGTCGAGAGATGGTGGCTCACCCGGGATTCGAACCCGGGACACCCTGATTAAAAGTCAGGTGCTCTACCAACTGAGCTAGTGAACCATTATGGCTGGGGTAGTTGGACTCGAACCAACGAATGCGGGAGTCAAAGTCCCGTGCCTTAACCGACTTGGCTATACCCCAATCACCCCAGGGGTAACAAGGCTTTACCAAAACCTTGGAAAGATCTGGCTCCCCGAGCAGGATTCGAACCTGCGACAGCCTGATTAACAGTCAGGTGCTCTACCGACTGAGCTATCGAGGAATCAAGTCAAAGCAAACGCTTTGACACAAACCGGCAACTTCCTATCCTCCCAGCCCGTCTCCAGGCAAGTACTTTCGGCCTCTGGATGCTTAACTACTGTGTTCGGTATGGGAACAGGTGGATCC
>CACWQW010000042.1 GCA_902763085.1 Dongibacter bovis | reverse complement strand
GGCTATAAGACACCCGAGGAGTGCTTTAGGGAAGAAATGCTTGCAGCACTTACTGAATAAAGGTTCGCCGGGTGTTCAACTTATTATTGCAATTCGGGTCCTCGATGAAATGACGAATAAGTTCCGTCTTGCCGACGCGGCGACGACCATAGATGATGACCATAGAAGAAGACGTACGCGCATACTCCTGCTGCAATGTCTGCAGCTCGCGGTCACGATCCACGAATCTCATAAAACCACCTCTTGAACCGCTTTAAATATTATACTTGAAAATATTATACTTTAAAATATAATATTTTCAAGTATAATCATCGTCTCTCACCGTCCGGCACCTTCTCTTTCTTCCTGATAGTCCTCGAGCTGCTCCGCCGCGTCGCTCTTCGCCTCGTCCCAGTGCTCGTTGACGCAGGCGCCGATGATGCGCTTGCCGTCGACGTCGGGATGGAGGCCGTCGAGCGCGAGCTCCGTCGGCAGGACGCCCTCGGGGCAGACGAACGCCGCCGCCACGTCGATGTGCGCCTGCGAGAGGATGTAGCTGTTGACCGCAGCGAAGCGCGCCTGCCAGTCGGGCACCGTCGGCTCATCGAAGACGTGCGCGATGTTCTTCGGATTGATGGGCGGCAGCGTGAGGAAAATCGGCGCGATGCCGTGCGAGAGCGCCAGGAGCTTCATCTGCTCGAGGTCGTCGATCACGTGCGCGGGGTCCTCGCCCGCCCGCAGGCTGTTCGTCCCCGTGAAGATCATGAGGTAGCGCGGGTGGAACGGCAGTACGTCGCGCAGGAAGCGCGCGCGCGTCATGGAGCTGAGGTCGCCGCTCGCTGAGAGGTTCAGCGCGGGGAAATCGAGGTAGGAGAGCCAGCTGAACTCGAAGTCCGACGGACTGAACGAATAGTGCCCGCCGCCGTGGCTGATGCTGTCGCCGAGCACTGCCACCTCCCACTGATCCGCAGGCTCCGTGCGGAAGGTGTGGAGCGGTGACCACGTGCCGAGCGGCGCCCCCGCCGCGTCGAGCGCGCGCACGCGCCAGGAGTACGTGCCGAGGCGCGGCTCCGCATCGTAGAGCTCCGTAACGTCCGCGTGCAGCACGGCGACGGGCGGCAGGCCATTCGCGAGCGCCTGTCCTGCGCCGCCCGCATAGAGCTCGATCTCATACGAGGCGGCGCCCGCGAGCCCCACCCAGTCGTAGACGGGATAGAGCAGCGTCGTGCCATTCCCCGCGTCATCGCGCGTGAAGATCACGGGATGATCGAGCTCCGGCACGCGCGCCGACGTGTAGAGCACGGCGAGCGCGCTGTACGCGCTCACCGGCTCCCCGTCGAAGCCGAGGGAGCGCACGCGCCAATAGAGCGGCTTCCCCTCCGGCCAGTCCGCCGCGAAGTCGCGCACGGGCAGCTGATAGTGGTTCGTATACACCTGCCGCGTGCGGTAGAGGCGGTGCTTCCCCGCCGCGTCCGCGTACACCTCGAGCTCGTAGACGACCGCCTGCGTGTCCTTGTCCCACGAGAGCAGCGGCGCGCAGGAGGCGGGCTCCGCCTCGCTCGTCTCCCGCAGCCCCGTGAGCGGCGGCAGGTCCTGCGCGCAGGACTGCTCCGCGCGCGGCTCCGCGTGCCACGCCGCCGCACCAAACACCCCTGCGGCGAGTACTGCCCCGAGCGCAGCCACCTGCCAATACTTCTTTCCCCGCATGATCGCACCAACTTTCTCCGTCAGAATCCTCTGAACTGATTATAGCATATTCCAGTTTTCCCTGTCATGATAGGTCAGATCCGGCGCGCTGTGCCCATCTGACCTTTATTTTTATGATATATTTGACTATTTTATTATACTCACTTCTCTGCTACAGTAAAGGCATCCCCAGTCAGAGACAAGCAAAGGAGCAAACAACCATGGCAGAGAACAAGCAGCAAGACCAGTATGAACTCAACAAGCAGCTCGCCCAGATGCTCAAGGGCGGCGTCATCATGGACGTCACGACACCGGAGCAGGCGAAAATCGCCGAGGCCGCCGGCGCCTGCGCCGTCATGGCGCTCGAGCGCATCCCCGCCGACATCCGCGCGGCGGGCGGCGTCTCGCGCATGAGCGATCCCGCGATGATCGAGGGCATCCAGCAGGCGGTCTCCATCCCCGTCATGGCGAAATGCCGCATCGGCCATTTCGTCGAGGCGCAGGTCCTCCAGGCGATCGAGATCGACTACATCGACGAGAGCGAGGTCCTGACGCCCGCGGACGACGTCTACCACATCGACAAGACGAAGTTCCGCGTGCCATTCGTCTGCGGCGCGCGTGACCTCGGCGAGGCGCTGCGCCGCATCGCCGAGGGCGCGTCGATGATCCGCACGAAGGGCGAGCCGGGCACAGGCGACGTCGTGCAGGCCGTACACCACATGCGCAAGATCAACCAGGAGATCGCGCGCGTCGCCTCCCTGCGCGAGGACGAGCTCTTCGAGGCCGCGAAAGAATTCGAGGTCCCCTACGCGCTCGTGAAATCCGTCCACGATAGCGGCCGCCTGCCCGTCGTCAACTTCGCCGCGGGCGGCGTCGCGACGCCAGCGGACGCGGCGCTCATGATGCAGCTCGGCGCGGAGGGCGTCTTCGTCGGCTCCGGCATCTTCAAGTCCGGTGACCCCGCGAAGCGCGCGGCAGCGATCGTCCAGGCGGTCACGAACTACACGGACGCAGACCTCATCGCGAAGCTCTCCGAGAACCTCGGCGAAGCCATGGTCGGCATCAACGCGGACGAGATCGCGACGCTCATGGCGGAGCGCGGCAAATGAGCGCGCGGGCGGCGAAACGGCCGCAGATTGGCGTGCTCGCGCTCCAAGGCGCCTTCCTCGAGCACGAGAAAATGCTCGCGCGTCTCGGCGCCAACTGCCGCGAGCTGCGCGAGAAAAGCGACCTTGAGGCGCCCCTCGACGGCCTCGTGCTGCCGGGCGGCGAGAGCACGACGCAGAAGAAACTCCTGACGGACCTCGGCCTCTACGAGCCGCTGCGGGAAAAGATCGCGCAGGGCCTCCCCGTGCTCGCGACGTGCGCGGGGCTCATCCTCCTCGCGCGGAACGCGACGCAGGACCATAGCCCCTACCCCAGCTTCGGCACGCTGCCCGTGCGCGTGCGGCGCAACGCCTACGGCCGCCAGCTCGGCAGCTTCTCGACGACGGGGGAAATCAAGGGCCTCGGCGCCTTCCCCATGCGCTTCATCCGCGCGCCCTTCATCGAGGAGACCGCGCCAGAAGTCGACGTGCTCGCGCGCGTCGACGGCAACATCGTCGCCGTGCGCTACCAGCACCAGATCGCCCTCGCCTTCCACCCGGAGCTTGGCAGCGACACGCGCCTTCACGCCGCGTTCCTCTCGCTCGCGGCCTCCTGAGGCGAGGCGCCGAAAAGCCGCATAAAAGCAGAAGCGCGCTGCCCGCAGGTACCCATCACCTGCGCGGCAGCGCGCTTCCTTTGCGCTTTCCCCTTGTCTCAGCCGACCTTCTTGAGCAGCTCGGCGGCCTTCGCGTCCGCCTTCGCCCGCGTCTCCGGGTCCATCGCCCGCACGGCGGCACCGATGCGCGCATCCGCGCCGCGGATGTGCCCCGTGAGCCACTTCGCAAGGAAATCGAGCACGTCGAGGATGTACGCCTCCTGATGCTCGTCGAGCTTCTTCAGGTCGATGCTCTCGAGCTTCGCGATGAACGTCAGATGCTGGTGCTTCTCGCTCCAAATGTACTGGAAGGAGATGCTCTCCATGAACTCCTCCTCGTGCGCGAAATGCGTCTTCGTATAGTCGCGCAGCTCCTCGAGGAGATTCACGATGCGATCGTATTTATCCGTGACGAGCTCGTCATGCAGCAGATCGTACGTCTGGTTCGCGAGCTCGAACAATCTGGCATGCTCTTTATCGATGAATTCG
This sequence comes from Dongibacter bovis, assembly GCA_902763085.1. GTDB lineage: Bacteria > Bacillota > Negativicutes > Selenomonadales > Selenomonadaceae > Selenomonas_C. The sequence goes on along the minus strand of CACWQW010000042.1, from coordinate 31,310 downwards.
ATTCCCGTCAGGAAATCCTTCGTAAACTCATACTTCATGATCTCACAACCCTTCTCCTACTTTACTCACCTTGATAATAATTCAAATCCGTGCGTTTGTCCAGCGCTCCGCAAAGGAAAAATCGCCGTGCGAAAGGAGCGCCACACCAGAAGCAGCCGGACGCTTCCCGCGCCCGGCTGCCGCCCGATATCTATATCTGCCCCGGTGAAGAACCCTCGCTATCTGCGCGCTCAGGCACCGGCACCGCAGAGGACGCCCTCCAGGGCGACGTTCGCATCTTCCTGCACGAGATAGCCCGTGTAGCCAGGCGTCGATACAAAGACGCGCTCCGGCGCCTCGGCGCCAGCGACCATGCCGACGTAGCCCGGCGTCGCGATGCGCAGGTCCGCAGCCGAGGCGAACGATGCCTCGCCGGCGAAGCCCGGCGTCGCGATGGCGTCGCCCGCCGCTTCCTTCCAGCCGCTGAAACCCGCATTGACGATATGGATCCATTTCTTTGCATTCTCAAACATGGTAAAAATCCTTTCTTTTCCCCGGCAGCCCTGCTGCCGTCCAATTCTTTCTCTCTTCTCTTGACGGTTCTTATCTTACCGCATCTCGCAATGTTCGTCAATAGTAATATCTCGTAATTAATAATTATTTTATTTAAGCCGCAAAAAAAGAACCGGCCAACGGGCCGGTACATCATCCGCGAGGGATGCAATCCATAGAACTGAATGAAATATATGAGCATATTCCCCCGGCGGAGCTGAAACCGCCGGGAAACCTTCCGTCAAGAGGAAAACGGTACAGAAAGGCGCCCCAGCCAAACAGATGGTCAGGGCGCCTTCCTCTATGGTACATCCAGTTCTATCTCTCATCTGGTCAAAGCCAGACTGTCTGTAACACAGCGGAATCCCCATCCCCATCGCTCGTGGGTCAAACGGTGATCGTCTATCAGGCAGTTCTCCTGGCTCCAGTTCCTCGCACCGCTGCGCCTTCCCGAAGGACGCTTCTCCATCCCCAGTGACATCTCTGCAGCGGCGCTCCCTGATACAGTGGCGGGACCGCGCCGGACTTGACCGGCTTCTCTATTGAGTCTTGCGACACCTGATACGCCTATGAAGTTTTATCCATTCACTGGATTCATTATACGATACCTTTTGGTTATTGTCAATGGGACCCCGAAGAGATCCACGACTTACCAGACTTTGCCGAGCAGGAACCAGACGCGGCCCTTGCTCTTGGCGTCCTCGCTGAGGTAGGGCGAGTCGCCGATGCGGCGCGCGTAGTCGAGGCGGGCGAACCAGTCGCCGGGGCGCGCGTAGCTCGCGGCGATGCCCCAGCCCTTGAGCGTCTCGCTGCCGCCCGTGCCATCATGGGAGAGGCGCACATGACCCGCATCGAGATACGTGCTCAGGACGAGCCCCGGCACATCGGTATAATAGCGCACCTCCGCCGTGCCGAGGATGCCGGCATCGCCCGAGCCCTCGCCCTGCGGATAAGCACGCACGGCGTTCGCACCGCCGAGGTACATCTGCTCAGAGCCGTCGAGGTTGCGGCTCGCCGTCTGGCCGGACGCCTTGACGAGCACGTCGGCGCGGTGGCCGAGGCTGCGCACGACGGTGCCGTCGACGGAGAGCTTCGTATACGTGCCCGCCGTGTGGGCGCTCTCGTCCTTGAGTTTCGAGAAGTCGCTGTCCATCGTCAGGTGCCCCGCCGTGAGCGTCGCGTCGTAGGAGAGCGACGTCTTCGGCAGCTGCGTCGAGCCCTCGATGCCGACGTGGGCGCTCGCGGAGTGTTTCTTACTGTCCGCGACGCCTGCGAATTTGTCGAGGTCGTCCTTCAACCGGCGATAGTCGATGCCATAGGTGAGCTTCAGCGTGCCGTCGTGGCGGTGGAAGAAGGGCGTGCTGCCGAAGAGGCTCACGGTGTCCGCCTTGCCGTTCGCGCCGAAGTCGCGCATGGCGCCGCCGAGCTTGTAGTCCATCTGCGAGACGCCGAGGCCGAGCGTCGAGCCACCGCGGCCGACGGGCAGCTCGTAGTTCGCGTAGTAGTTGTGCATGTGGCTGTTCGAGATGAGCGTGCCAAGCCCGAGCCGCCCGCCCGTGCCGCCGAGGTCGTAGATCGTGTGCTGCAGACCGTAGCGGTAGCGTCCCGAGGACTTCGCGCCGTAGTTCTCCATGTAGAGCACAGTGTTCGTCGGCTTGCCGTCCTCGATGCGTACGGTCACGTCGCTCGTGCCGAACGCTTTGCCGGGCGCGAGCACGCCGACGGCGCGCGTGCCCGAGACGTCCGAGATGGAGTAGAGCACCGTCTCGAGGCGCGAGGAGCGGATGATGTCGCCGGGGGTGAGCCCTTGGATGAGCCGCAGCGCCACCTTGTCCTTGAGGCGGCTGTGATTGTCGAGCTTAATCTCGCCGTAGCGGCCGGGGATGATGTTGATCTTGACCTTCCCATCCTTGCTGTCCTGCGCGGGCAGGTAGGCAGCCGACGCCGGATAGCCGTGGCTCCGGCAGTACGCCGTCACCTGAGCGAGCGCAGCGTTGAGCTCCGCGAGCGTCGTCTCCCTGCCGATGCAGGGCGCGAGGATCGCCTCAAGCGCCGCGGCGTCGACGTGGAGCTCCGAGGCGTCGAGCGCTACGCCCGTGATCTTGAACTTCGTCTCCGGCGTCTCCGGTGCCTGCTCCGCCGTCCGCTCGACCTGCGCCTTCGGCGCGGGCAGCTGTCCCTTGATGTCCTGCCCGGGCTGTGAGAGCGACGGCGCCGCCAGCGCCGTCGCCGCCGTCAGGCTCAGCAGGCAGGTAATGGATATCATCTTTGCGCGCAAATCCCCAACATCCTTTCTCGATTCCCTATCTCATCGCCTGTCCTCTCGGGGCAGGCGCTCCTCAGCCGGCGAGGTTCACGCCCGCGCCCTCGGACTCGATGCCGATCGCGGCACCTTTCGCCTTGAGCGCGGCGGCGCGCGCCTCGTCTTGCTGTTCCTTGTCTTTTTCCTTCTCGTCGTCGCTCGGCGCGGCGGTCGTCACCTCGACGGCGGGCGATGCGGCCGTCTCCTCGTCCGGCTCATCGTCGAAGAGCCGGACGGGTGCCACGGTCGCAGCCTGCACCGGCACGGCGTCGCCGAAGAGGCGCATGTCCCGCAGTGCAGCGCTGCCCGCCTCCTGCGCTGCCGGCTCCTTTGAGAAGAGCCGCACGGGCGGCAGGTCCTCCGTGCGCACCTGCGCTGCGGTGGGCACCTCGCCCGGCGCCGGTGCCTCCGATGCCTCGGGCAGAGTCACGCCGCCCAGCGCGCGCCCGTACGCCACCGCGGCGCCCGTGCGCGTGAAGGCGCCGCCCGGACGCGTGACGTCCGTAGCGCGCGTCCGCACCGTGCCCGCAGACGCGCCGCCTGCCTGCCAGAAGGCCATCTCGCCGACATTGATGCCGCCGCCCGCATAGGAGAGGCCGGCGCGCGGCTCCCGCACAACGGTGTGTCCCTCGTCATGCGAGATATGGTTATAGGCGCCGCGGTCGGGGATGAAGCCCTTGCCCGACGCCGTAGCCGCATCGATGGCCGTCGGCATGTCCGGCGGCAGCGGCAGGTCGGACGCGCGTCCCGGCAGGATGGTGAGCGCCGTCCTGTTCGCGGGATCCTCTACGACCTCGTAGTTCTTGCCGTAGGCGCCCTGCGCGATCCTCGTGTAGAGGCCATTGCCCAGCGCATCCTGTTCCGTGCGGTACCATGCCCAGATCGGGTATTTCCCCGCGGGGTAGTTCCGCTGGTCGGCGGCGGGCGCGAAGCGGATGTCCGTGCCGGACCAGCCGTCGCTCCCCTGCCAGCCGCTCGCCTGTCCCTGATAGGTCAGGGGCAGGTCCTGCCACGCCCGGATCGTGACGGGCTCTGCCGTCAGCTTGAGCGTGGCACGCGTGATGGTGCCCTTGCCCGTCACGGACTTCGCCGAGGCGGGATCGAGCGCGTAGTTGTCATTGCCGAGCGTGATGTTCGTATAGGCGACATCGTGGTCGAGCAGCGGCAGGCTCGAGCCGTCCGCTGCCACGCCTGCCGTCGCATCGGCGGCATCGCCCCTGCCAGGCGCCGTCTCCAGGTACTTCGCGTCCGCCTTGACGTGCAGGTCGTTGATCGTATCGCCCATGCCGAAGACGCTGCTGCCATCCCGCCGCGTGAAGACGAGGTTCTTGCCCGCGTCTCCCAGGACGTCCGGCGTCGCATCGTAGACTTTCGTCGCACGGGCGCCGCTCGAGGCGATGAGCAGGCGTGGCGTGATCTTCCCGTTCGCGGTGAGATGCGCGACCGCCTGCGCGCCCTGCCCCGTGACGGAGCCGCTCGTGCCGGGCACGACATCGTAGTCATGGTACGTGGCGCCGTCCCCCCCCACATTGCTCCAGGAGAAATCGAACGTCACGGGATTCGTGCCGCGTCCATCCGTGCCCTTGACATTCTTCGAGGCAAAAGCAGGCGTGTGCACCCACTTCGTCACGAGCTTGTCGCCGCGCGCGACGAGCGGTGCGGTATCCCACTGCAGGTTGTCGCTGAGGTACTTGCTGTCGACGGCGGTCGTGCCATCGTATTCCTTCGTGATGTTCCTGTTCTTCAGCGAGACGGCGATCGTCACCGGGGAGATGACGCCGCGCCCGGTGAGCTCCACCTGGGTCACGCCGTCCTTCGTCACCGTGCGCGCGGACGAGCTCCCGGGGTTGGCGGCGAGGATGTAGTTTCCCACATCGTTACCGCCGAACGTGATGCCGCTCAAGTGGACGTCCTGCGCCACAGGCTTGCCGGACGCATCGCGCCGTACATGCGCACTCGCGTATCTGCCGCTCGCCTTGCTCGCATCGAGGTGCACGTCGTCCCCTTGGACGACGCCCGTCTCATGCTTCGCATCCAGCGGCAGCAGCGTGGCAAGACTGCCCCCGGAACTCTTGAGGTCGGGCGTGCCGTCATACAGCTTGTCGAGCGAACCGCCCGTGAAATCCACGTAGACCTGGCGGCGCGCGATATCGCCCGTCGCCAGGTATGTGTTCTGCGCAGCACTCGTGTCGAGCGCATAGTTCCCCTTCCCCGTCTGATCGTTGATGCCGAGCGTATAGGTGATCTTCCGCGCATTCGTCGGTGCCGCCCCGGGGGCGATCGTGGCGTTCTTGTCATCATACTCCGCTTTGACGACCGCCTGCACCTGCAGCTTGTCCTGCGGGTAGATGCCATCGTCCGTGAGGCGGTTCCCCTGCGCATCGTAGGACTCGTCGAAGACGAGTTTCTTCGGATCGGCATCCGTCCTGCCGTCATACGTCTTGACGATGTCCGCAGTCTTGTCGAGCTTCGCGCGGATCAGCTTCGGCGTGATCTCGCCAGTCGTATGATACGTCTGGTTCTTAAAGGCATCCTGCGTCGTCTGGTCGATGACGAAGTCCCCGAGCGCCTGCTGCGAGATGCCGTTGATCGTATACGTCACGCCGACCTGCTGCCCGTTCGTCTGGTCGACCTGATGGTTGTCATAGACTGCGGACTGCAGATCGTACGTGATGGGGATGTCTTGCCCCGTGACCGTCTCGTGGAGCGTGAAATACTGCTTTGGATCGAGCACCTGATCCGTCGTGTCATACTCCTTCGTGATGGGCTTGGGCTCCGTCCACTTTTCCTGGATCTGCCCCTGTGCAAGCGCGAGCGGCTTGATCCGCCCCTTTTGGAGCGCCTCGGAGAAATAGACGGTGTCCTTGACGCCGTTCGTGCCGGACGCGAGGAACTGCGCGCCGGGCTCCGCCGCCGCGATCTCATAGTTCTTGAGCACGTCATCGCTCGCAGCGGCGAACGCCTTGTCGATGCCCTTGTAGCACACGGCCTTGTCCATGACGTTACCGCTTCTGTCCCGGCGCACGTGCGCGTTCTCAACAGGCGTTCCCGTCTTGTCGTCCCACGCCATGTAGTAGCCCTCGATGAGCTTCGTGGCGTCCTGATCGAAGTCGGCTTTTTCGTCATTCACGAATCCCTTAAGCGTCGGTCGGATGGTCGTGGCATCGCCCGCGGCGCTGCTCGTCGTGACGTCAGCACGATTGTCGTACGTCTTTTCCACGCGGCCGAAGCCGATGGTGAGCGGCGCCTTCTCGATCGTGCCCGTCCCTGTGCTCACGAGCTGGCCGTCCACGAGCGGATTGCCATCGGCACCGACGACCTTATAGTTCTTCGTCTGCGCGCCCGTGAGGGCGATCTTGTAGCAGACGTTCTTGTTCTTCCCCGCGTTCTTGTCCGCGTACGTCGCCTGCGTGGGGGAGGAATCGAGGCAGACGCCATCCCCTGCGAGCAGGCCGTCGAGGCGGACGTCGCCCATGATGTTCTGCAACGCCTTGTCCTGGCGGATCGACGTGTCGCCGTCGTAGACCTTCGTGACCTTCTTCGGCGTAGCGAGCGACGCGTAGACCTTGCGCGGCGTGATGGTGCCCTGCGTCTGTGCCGTGAAGGTAAGCGTCGTGTCCCCCGACGAGACGTTCGAGATGCCCGAGAGGTCGTAGTTGTTGAGATTCCCGAGGCCGATCTCGTACGTCACCTGTTGGTTGCCCGCATCCTTGCCTGCATACTGCGCCGACTGGATGGTGAGGCCGCTCTTATCCGCGCCGCCGAGCAGCACGTCGCCCACGTCGTACGTCCCGTTGCCGTTGAGATCGACGTAGTGATCGCCGATGAACGAGACCGCCTCGTGCCGCGCGCCCTGCCGGTCGGTGTAGGCAACGTCTGTCGTGCCGTCGTATTCCTTCGTGACGTCGAACGAGAAATGGAGATTCGTCAGCTTGAGCTTCGTGATGTCGCCCGTGCCCTTCGCCGCGTCCGTGCCGCCGTTGATGATGTAGTTCTTCGCATAGTTCTTCGCATGGCTGTCGAGCGCCTGCACGAGATTGCTGTACGCCACGGCGAGTCCTGTCCCGACGTCCGACACCTTGTTGCCCGCGGCGTCATGGTACTCGCCGCGCACCTGCGTGACGTCAAAGGCCGCCTTCGTGCCATCCTTCTTGATGACGGCATTTCCCGCGCCATCGTCGAACTGCGGCAGGATATGCGCCGCGTCCTGCGGGACGGCAGCGGTGCCGTCATACGTCTTTGTCGTACGGTCAAACGAGATGGTGAGGCCGCGCTTGTCGATCGTGCCGCTCCCCGTGAGCGTCTGCACCTTCTGCCCGCTCGCGTCGACGATCTCGTAGTTCGTGGGATCGCTCGTCTGGATGCCGAGCGTGTAGCGGACATCCTTTGCGCCTGCGTCTGCGTCCTGTTCGCCGTTCTTCTTGGCCGCCGCCGTCGCTCGATAGACGCCCGTCGACGCATCTGCGTCGCCCGAGACAAGCCCCGGCTGGCCGTCCGCCGGGAAATGGGTATAGGAAATCAGCGGGTCGTTCGCGTTCGCTTTGACGACCGCATCCGTCGCGTCGTATTCTTTCCTGATATCCTTCGGCGCCGTCGCGATGACCTTGCGCGGCTTGATGACGCCCTGCGGCGCGTAAGCCGCCTTGACTCTCCCATGATCGAGCAGGCTGTCGTCAAATTTATAGTCTGCAAACCCATCCGGCCCTTTGACATTGAGATAGTAGGTGACATCCTGCTTTTGGCCGTTGTTGCTGTTCTTTTCCGCAAAGCTTGCCCCTGCCACCGTGTAGCCGAGGCTCGCCGCATCCTGCGTAAAGGTCAGCTTGTTCGTGGAGTTTGGGATCTCCGCTTCGAGTGTCGTGACGTACGACTTCGCCTCGACGGTCTGCCCGTTTTCCTTATGCGTGACATCGTTGTTGCCGTCGTAGACCTTGGTGATGGGCGTGTCCGTCTTGGGGTTGAGCGTGATCTTTGTGATCGTAAGCGGCGTGATGGTTCCTTTGCCATAGGCGAGATAGTTGCCCTTCGCGTCTTGCGGCAGCTCGAGGTCATAGTTTCCCTTCGGATTTTGGAGAGAGACGGTATAGCTCGCGTTCGTCGCGTCGACATGCGACGTCACCTGATAGGTGCCGCCGTTTTGCACGACGTACTGACTGTCTGTACCCGCCTTCAGGATATCGCTGAAGCTCTCGCCGTTCACGAGTCCCGTCGCGCCTGTCATCGTGATCGATGAATTTTTCGAGGTGCTGTCATACGGCTTGTGGGCATCCTCAAATGTCACAGCCGTGATCTTCGCGGGGTTGATGATGCCCTTGCCCTGAAACTCCATCGTCGTATTGACATTGCCGTCGCGTTGAAAGACATAGTTCTGCGAGGGCTGTCCATCTGCATCCTTGACCTGCGCGGTGAATGTGACGTCCTTCGTCGTCGCCTTGCCGCTTGTTGCGTCACGCACGACGTTTGGATCGCTGTAAGTGCCCGTATAGGTGATCGTCGCCCCGTCGTTCAGGAGCTGGTGGCGGTCGTCGCCCGTGTAGGCGAGATAGCCGTCCGCCAGCGTGAAGGGATTCTCGTCCGTGCCTTTGCCGTCGCTCGTCTTCAGCGCCGTACCGCCGTCATAGGTCTTCTCGAAGACCTTGCCGTCCGTAGCCGCGACGAGCAGCGTGCGCGGCGTGATATGCCCCTCGCCGTAGACGGTCGCCGTGCCGCCGTCTATGATGTCCTGCCCGTTGAGCGTGTAGTTTTTCGCATCCTCGCCGGAGACGGTCACGGCATAGGCGATCTGGTTGGCGTCCTTGACGGTCTTCGCATCGTTATTTTGTACCGTGACCTTGCCGTCCGCGACGGCAGCATTGACGAAATGCGTGCCGCTCTGCTGCACGGTAAAGGCAACCTGATCCCCTGTGACGAGACCCGCGCTGCTGCCGTCCGCCTTGTTGACCGATTTGCCGTTCGCCGCCGTGTAGGCGGATGTCGTGTCGTATTCCTTGGTGTTGTCCTGCACCGCGTGCGGCGTGCTGCCATCATACCACGTGAAGCCGTCCGCCGTGAGGTTCCGCTTCGTGATGGTGCCGTTGAGGTACGCCGTGCCGCCGGATGCCTTGCCGACATCCCGGAGCGTGCCGCTCGCGGTCGCATCCTTCCCGGGCGTGTATTGCTCGCCCCAGATGATGTTCCCTGTTCCCGCTCGCGTCGATGAGGTTGTAGTTCCCCGCATCCGCGCCGGAAAGCTGGATGCCCGTGAGCTGTACATCATGCGCTCCCGCGCTGCCGTCCGGCGTGAACGTGCCGTCTGCTTCCTTCGCCCCGTATGTTCCCTTGGCATCGTTATTCCGGAAGCCGAGCGCCACATCGTCCGTCTTGCCGTTTTCATCCGTCTTGAGCCCGGTCACCGTCTTGTCCTTTGAGAACAGGCTCGACACCGTCTCCGCCGTCGCGGCATTCGCCTTGCCTTCGTAGACCTTCGTGAGTGTCTTGCCGTCTGCAAGGCTGAGCGTCAGCGGCGCCGGCGTGATGTCGCCGGTGAGCGTGACATTACTCAGCTGCGCCGTCCCGCTGCCCGTGACCTTGTAGTTATGCGCCGTCTGCGTGAGCTTCAGCGTGCCGTTCGCCGTGACCGTCTTGCCGACGCCGACGTTCTTATCCTGGAAGGAAGCCTTCAGATCATTGGCATTGAGTGTCGCCGTCGTATCGCCCGCAATCAGCCCCGTTACAGAGGTATCCGAGGCATTGAACAGTGCCTTCACGGCATCCGATGCATCCACCTTGCCATCGTAGACTTTCGTGATATGCTTGCCAGCCACCGAGTCCCCGGAGATGTTGACCTCTCGCTGGTTGATATAGACGTTGTTCCCCACGAGGTCATAGCCATCCTGCGACGTGCAGTAGAATGCCATCTGACCGTTGGAAGACACATTTTTTTCCGTATCAGTATATACGTTCGCATTGCGCAGGCTTGCCGTATCCTGCGTGATTTTCGCTGTGTCGATGGTGAGGCCGTTCGCATTCGTATAGTTGATATTGCTGAGCGTCACATCCTGATTGTTGTACGTCAGCGTGAGATCGCTGCCGTTGATCGTGCCTTTGTTGTCCCCCTGCGCATAGTCATAGCTGACCGTCACCGCGCCCTTGCCGCGGCGCAGGAAATCGCGCAGCAGCGGGAGGCTGTGGCCCTCGTAGATGCGCCAGACGGTGTCATCGGAGCCGCTGGAGCTGATGTCGAAGCCTGAATACGTTGCACTTGTTTTACTTGCAGTATCTACTCCTGTTACAGAATATGCATTACTCTGCTTTCCGGTATAGAGATTGTTAGCAATTATATTACCTGTGGTGTACGCATTCGTAATGGAGGAAACCGTATCATTCTTCACTCCATATCCTACAATTCCTGTAGCGCTATTATTGCTAACATAAGTATTATACACATTGCTAACGGTTGTGAAATCCGAACAGCCTAGAATTCCACCGCCTCTACCACCTATCGCCCCTGTATTATAGGCTTTATTTATACTACTATTTTGTGCATAGCCAACGATACCTCCTGCATAAAAGCTATTTACCCTTTTTCCCGTCGGCTGAATCGTTGTTCCATCATTAAAGACATCTATCAATTTGGTCTGATTCTCCGCCCGACCAACAATACCGCCAACATATTGTGCGTTAATCGTCCCACTTTTCACGCCGACATTCTGAATCGTCGCACCACTCGTAAGGCCGAACAGGCCGCCGTAGGTGCCGCCGGATACCTCGATGCCGCTGATCGTATGGAAATTGCCGTCGAAATTTCCCGTGAACGCGCTGTAGCTGTTACCGCCGATTGGCGTATAGTTGCCGCTGAGTCTTATTCGAGACGCTCGGCGCACGCAGTACATAGCTTGGCTTTGCCGCCAGTGCTGCGGCACGCAGGACGCCTGTAGAGGCGCTCTGCGTCGCCGTCTGTTCTTTGACGACGCTTTTCACCGCCTGCAGGGTCACATCCTGCGCCTGCACGTTGTCGGTGAGGAACCGGATCGTATCGCCGTTCACGATGACGGAGGAGGCCGCGATGCCGCCGAGATTGACGACATCCGCGTTCGCCGTCCCTGCCGTCAGCACCGCCCCTGGCGTCTTGCCCGCATGGAACGCCTCGAGCGCCGCGTCCGTGTTCTCCGTCGATACGTAGAGATTGCCGACATTGACCTGCGCGCCGTGGCTGAAGATCACGCCGTGGGGATTGACGAGATAGACGTCCTTGCCGCCCTCGATGCTGCCCGCAATCTCCGAAGTCTTCGGTCCCGTGACGAGGTTCAGGTAGTTTTTCTCCTGCGCGCCCTTGTCAAAGCGGACCGTTTCTCCCTGATTCACAGAGAAATCCGTCCACTTCACGATGTTGTTCGGCTGCGTGCCCGTCACGTCCGTGATGCTGCCGCTCTGCGCGACCTGCGTCCCTGCCGTCACGACCTTGTCGAGCACCGGCGCGCCCTCTGCTACGGGGACAGCGCCGAACACCCCGGCCGTCAGCGCGATGCCGACCTGCAGTGCCAACCGTTCCTTCCTGGCGACTCGTTCCTTCCTCATGTTATCCCTCTCCTATATCGCGCACATCGTCTCCTACGGTGTGCGTTATCGTTCCACGAAACGACCTGCACCAGCGTCCGCTCTGCAAACGTTGTGCTTCACTCTTACAACAAAAAGCCACCCCCTGCAGGGGGATACCCCCGTCTCCCTAAGGGGATGGCTCTCGTCTCTCACTATCTTACTGGAGCAGGCTCAGCACCGCGCTGCTCGTCTGGTTCGCCTGGGCGAGCATGGACTGCGCCGCCTGCGTGATGATGTTGTTCTTCGTGAAGGAGGTCATTTCCTTCGCCATATCCGCGTCGCTGATCACCGATTTCGACGCCGTGACATTCTCACTCGCCGTCACGATGTTCGCGTTCGTATAGTCCATGCGGCTCGTCACCGCGCCGAGCGTCGTCTGCTGGGCGAGGACTTTCTCGACCGCGTTGTCGAACGCACTGATCGCGGCGTTCGCACTCACCTGACTCGAGATGTCGATGGCCTTGCCGTCCTTGCTCGCGAGGCCGAGTGCATAGGAGCGCATATCCGTGAAACCGAGACGGATGCTCTGATTGGCCTTCGTGCCCACCTGGAACGTCATCGCATTGTCCGGTGAGGGATCCTGCGCGCGAATCGTCTCGGTGAAATTGTCCATGATCCGGTTGATGCTTTTCTTCGGATTCCCCTCAGAATCCTCTACACGGATGGTGAGGCCTGCGATCTGTCCATCAAGGCCTGGATTCTTGGCATGATAAGAAATCGCACTCTTCCCATCTTGCGTATAAACCTTTTCCCCATTGGCTCCTATACCTATCTCTGCTGTATACGAACCATCCGTGATATCAATATCATCTCTACAAGGATCCCACTCAAACATCTCATAAAACATGGAACCGTCTTTTACTTCTAATCCCCCTTCATTCGAATACGTCTGTCCATTCTTTACATAGGAAACAATAATACGATCGCCTGGCAGTATATTAAGGTTCTCGCCCGTCTTCGACTTCAAATCCACAATTGTAGAAATCCTATCTGTATCATCTGAAAAATATCCATTTGTGAGATACGTCGATGTCCCCTTGCCACTAAGCCCAACAACTTCGCTATTTTTCGACCCATCCAGTATTGTTTTCCCGTTGTAGGTCACCTGCGCATTTTCATCGATCTGCTGAATCGCCTGATTCACCTCTTTCTGAATCGTCGCGCGATCAGCGTCCGTGTTCGTATCGTTCGCCGCATTGATGGCCTTTTCCTTGAGCGTCTTGAGGATGTCCATCGTCGAGTCGAGCGCGCCGGACGCCGTCTTCATGAGCGCTTGGCTGTTCTGCGTGTTCTGGCTGTCCTGGTCGAGGCCGCGAATCTGCACCGCCATCCGCTCCGAGATGGCGTAGCCGGAGGCATCGTCCGCCGCGCTGCCGATCTTGAGTCCCGAGGCGAGTTTCTTGAGATCTTTGCTCATCGCCTTTTCGTTCTTATTCAGCTCGTTCAGCGTCTTTTTTGCGCCAATATTATTTTTGACTATCATAGCCATCTCGATATTCCTCCCTGAGTACGATCCTGTTTTCCGGCTATCTGCACATCATCTTCTCAGACGATTTTCCTTTCTCTTATGTTATATCGTCATTTTTATAAAAAACTTAAGGGTGCTTTCTCCTGCGTCACTGTCCGCCGAGCAGGCTCAGCACGGCCCCGGCATTCTGATTGGCCTGCGCGAGCATGCTCTGCGCCGTTTGCGCGAGGATGCTGCTCCGCACATATCCCGTCATTTCCTTCGCCATATCCGCGTCGCGGATCACCGACTCGCTCGCCGTCGTATTTTCCGACGCCGTCTGGATGTTCTGCCCGGAGTAGTACATGCGGTTGATCTGCGCACCGATGAGCGTATTCGCGTCGATCAGGTAGTTCAGACCATGGTCGAGCGCGCCTTCCTTCGGCGGAATGCCGAGCAGCATCTCGCGCTTTTCCTTCGTCAGCACATGGTAGTCCTCCGGCTCTCTCGTGCCGGGAGTGTAGCCGAGGACATGGTCGAGCGTCGTGCGGGGGATCTTGATGTGGATGTTCTGGCTCGCGTGGTCGGTATCCTGGATCACGAGGTCATCCGAATAGACTTTTCGCCGGCTCAGGACGACGTTGTCCATGATCCCCGTGCCGATCTTCGCGCCCTTCGTCTGATAGTCCGGATAGGTATCCACGGGGAACCGGCGCTCATCGTAGACGCGCAGGATCCCGTTCTCCGGGTCGCCAGAGAGCCGCATCAAGTGGTTGAAGCGCTTGTCGCCCCCCGTCAGGACAGGCTCCGCCTGGTCGTAGATGGCCTTCACGAGCGATTTCGCGTCGGTCACTTGCTCGACGTCGATGACGATGGTCTTGATGTCCTCTTTCACCACCGACGAGCCGTCCTTGCCTGAGAGCGGCTTGCCGTCCATATCCTTCGTGCCGTTGATGAATTCGAAATTGAACCATTGGGAGGAGTCCGTCGCGCAATAGGTGCGGAAGCCCTTCCCCTCGAGGTCGCCGGGGAGCTTCAGGTCCGGATGGTCTTTCAGCCAGGAGGCGAAGTCCAGGTCGTAATGGCGGAGCTCCCCCTCCGCGACCTCGAGGTTGGCATTCTGCGGGCCGGTGACCTTGAGACCCACGACTTTCGTCGGATCGGTGGTGTCGTAGACAATGGATGAATGGACCTTGCCGTTCATCAGATCGGCAAAAGCTTTGGCGATCGTCGTCCCGCTCGCGACTGCGCTGCGCAGGGAGGCGAGGTCGACCTGCTGATACGTGTTGATGGCAGGCGAGAGATGCAGCGCATAGTTGACGCTGGAATTGTTGTTGAGCTTGTAGAGCGCATTCTCTCCGGGCAGGCCGTCGTTCTCGTCCTGGCTGTCGATGAATTCAACGCCTGTCGAGGACGAAGTGGAAGAGGGATTGGTGACGGTCAGCCCTTTCCCTGCCAGGCCTGCGATGAAATCCTCAAGGGCCTTCGCATCCGTCGTATCGTACGCCGAGAGGTCGATGACCGTATGTGCCGGCGTGCCGTCCGTGCCAGTCCTAAGGTTCTGGATCGTATTCGCGCCGAGCGCCGCGACGGCCGTATACGTGACGGTCCTTCCTGGATCTGCTGGCTGCTCCGGCGTCGCTGGCTGCGCCGGCTTGGCCGCTCCCTCGGCAAAGGCGTCGACGACGGAGAATCGGCTCGCCGACGTCGCGCCGTATTTCGCGTTCCGCGACTGGATGCTCAGCGTGCCATGGTTGACGGTCACGGTGACGCCATAAGACGAGTCACCGAAGCTCCGGGTGGAGACTGCGTCCTTCCCGATAGTGAAGATATTTGTATTAGGATCATGAGCGAATCCGTTGGTGCCATCTGTGAACTGCAGGTAGTATGTATATCCGCCTGTCTTGAGCTGGATCCCTGAGCCTGCCGGTACCCCGCTGATATTCCAAGAGCCCGTCGCCGCCTTGCCCGCGGTATACGGCATATCGATGATATCTGGAATGCCCGATTCGTCGACGCCGCCGGAGAGCGTGATGCCGCCGAGGACGTGCGTGGCGGAGGCGGCCGGCGATGCTGGCGTCGCCGGCCGCGCGGGGATCACAGGATGGGCGCCCACCTGCTCCGTCTTCGCCTGGCGCGTGATGCCCTCTGCGGTCGTGTTGTTCGTCGAGGCCCCTGTGCTCGTCGTCGTGAACGTCACCGTCGTGCCAGAGGCCGTCGCGGTGACGCCGCTATAGCTATAGGAGATGCCTGCGATTTTCTGCGCCACCTCTGCCAGCGACGTGCAGTTCGAGATATCGATGGTTTTATCAACATTCTGATAGTTCCGCGAGGGGTCTGTCGTCAGGACATACCTCCAGTTGCTCGGGATGGAGAAACCCGTATTGTCAAGATTGTTCGGAACATTCGCATCGGTATATGCCTGCGATAGATCGATCGTCACGGTGTTCGGCGTGCCAGCGGTGTAGCCAGTCAAAGCCGTCGTCGAGGAAATGCCCATCGTCGTCATCGTCGACGTCGCAGCCGCCGGTACGGTTTCCTTCCAGTCGTTGAATGTATCGAACGGCCCTGTCTGTCCATCGAGCGTGTCGATCAGACTGGCTTCATGCTGCTTGTACGTCAGCAGGCCGCTCATCTCACTGTCCGGCGCCTGCGTGACCTGGTCCAGGACGTTCCAGCTCTTGACCGTGTCGACGACCATATTCCCCTCGAGGAGGACGTTGCGCCCGTTGTAGCTCGTGTCTGTCGCAATCTCCTGTATCTGGCTCCAGCCCTGATTGATCTCCTTTTGGATGGTCGCGCGGTCGATCTCCGTGTTTGTATCGTTGCTCGCATCGATGACTTTCTCCTTGATCGTGCGCAGGATGTTGATCTGGTTCTGGATGCCGCCTTCCGCAAGATACAGCATATCTGCGCCCTTGCTGACATTGTCATGGTCCTGCCCGAGCGCACGGATACGGATGCGCATCTTTTCCGAGATGGAATACTCAGACGCGCCATCCCCGGCGGAGTTGATCTTCATCCCGCTCGCGACTTTATGCAGTTGTTTCGATAGCGTCGTTTCATTTTTCTTGAGTTGGCCGAGCGCCAGCATCGAGGCATTGTTGTTCTGAACGATCATGCCCATAGAGTATTGGCAGCACATTTCCTTTGTGCTGCTGCACCTCCCTTGATCCGTCTATTTTCCCAGCAGTTTCTATCGCCATTGTACATATTTCCTTAATCTATATCGTAGATTTCAAATAAAACTTAAGGAAATTTTTTCATCTAATCCATAATAATTATTTGTTGCTCATGATTGACGTTCTCAAATTTCTATGCTATCCTATAGCCATCCCAAGAAACAACGGGAACACATCCCTGCTATCCATCTGAAGGAGGAATTACCATGTCACTTATCAACAAAGAGATCGGCGAGTTTTCTGTCCAAGCGTTCCAGAACAATACGTTCCGCACGGTGACGCGCGAGGATGTGCTCGGGAAGTGGAGCGTGTTCTTCTTCTATCCGGCGGATTTCACGTTCGTCTGCCCGACGGAGCTCGAGGACCTGCAGAACAGCTACGCGAAATTCCAGGCGGAGGGCTGCGAGATCTACTCCGTCTCGACGGATACGCATTTCGTGCACAAGGCTTGGCATGACCATTCCGACCGCATCAAGAACATCACGTTCCCGATGCTCGGCGATCCGACGCATGTGCTCTCGCGCGATTTCGATGTGCTCATCGAAAGCGACGGCGTGGCGGAGCGCGGGACGTTCATCGTGAATCCCGAGGGCAAGATCGTCGCCTACGAGGTCAACGCCGGCAACGTCGGGCGCAACGCGGACGAGCTTTTCCGCAAGCTGCAGGCGCTGAAGTTCGTCGCCGAGCACGGCGATGAGGTCTGCCCCGCGAAGTGGAAACCGGGCAACAAGACGCTGAAGCCGAGCCTCGATCTCGTCGGAGCGCTCTGATATGGAAGCGGCAGCAAAAGACTTCTACGACTGCATCGTGGTCGGCGGCGGACCTGCGGGTCTCACGGCTGGCATCTACCTTGCGCGTGCTTGCTGCCGCGTTCTTGTCATAGAACGCGCGAAGTTCGGCGGGCAGATCACCATCACGCAGGAGGTCGTCAACTACCCGGGCGCGGAGCCGATGTCCGGCACGGCACTGACGGAGCGGATGAAGCAGCAGGCGGCGCGCTTCGGTGCGGAGTTCCTCGCGGGCGAGGTGCTCTCGCTCGCGAGGGAGGGGGACGCCTGGCGCGTCGAGACGAACCGCGGCACGCTCACGGCGACGGCGGTGCTGCTCGCGACGGGCGCGCACCCGCGCACCGTCGGCTTCGATGGCGAGGAGGCGTTCCGCGGGCGCGGCGTCGCCTACTGCGCGACCTGCGACGGCGAGTTCTTTACGGGGAAGGAGGTCTTCGTCATCGGCGGCGGCTTCGCGGCGGCAGAGGAGAGCGTGTTCCTCACGCGCTACGCGAAGCACGTGACGATCCTCATGCCGACGGATGATTTCACGTGCGCTGAGGGTACCGCTGCCCCGACAAAGGCGCACGAGAAGATTTCCATCCACTATCATGCGGTCGTCACGGGGCTCGAGGGCGACGCGATGCCGCGCGTGCTGCGCTGGCGAGACACGCGGACGGGCGAGGAGCATACGTTCCGCGCGGAGGGCGGCGATTTTTTCGGCGTCTTCGTCTTCGCGGGCTATGAGCCGTCGACGCAGCTTGCGAAGGGCTTCGCGGCGCTCGACGAGCTCGGCTATATCCTCACGGATGCCGGGAAGAAGACGTCTGCCGAGGGGCTCTACGCCGCAGGCGACGTCTGCGAAAAGCCGCTTCGCCAAGTCGTCACGGCGACCGGCGACGGCGCGCTCGCCGCGACGGAGATCGAGAAATACGTCCACGCCGTCGAGGAGCGCACGGGCCGACGTGCCCTGCGCACGCCGCACGCCGCGCCGCAGCACGAGGTGCGCGATGCGGGAACGGCGGCGGAGGCGGCAGAGCCGGAGGATCTCTTCTCCGGTGAGATGCGCGCGCAGCTCGCCTCCGTGTTCGCCCGCTTCACGCGTTCGCTCCAGCTCGAGCTGCACCTGAAAGACGATGCGACCTCTGCCGAGCTCGCGCGCTATATGGAAAAGCTCGCAGAGATGACGCCCGCGCTCTCCGTGACACGGCAGGCGTGTGCGGAGGCAGTGCCCTTCGTCCGCGTGCTGCGGGAGGACGGCACGCCTGCGGGCATCGCTTTCCACGGCGTGCCGGGCGGTCATGAGTTCACGAGCTTCGTGCTCGGTCTCTACAACGCCGCGAGCGACGGGCAGAGCGTCGCACCAGAGGACCGCCGCCGCATCGACGCTCTGCGCACGCCGCTCCATCTCACGATCCTCGTGAGCCTCTCGTGCACCATGTGCCCGGAGCTCGTCACGAGCGCGCAGCGCATCGCGACGCTCTCCCCCTTCGTGACGACGGATGTCTACGATATCCACCTCGCCACCGACCTGCGCGAGCGCTACCAGGTGATGAGCGTCCCCTGCTTCCTCATCGAGGAGGCGGGCGTGGCGCGTCCACCGGAGTTCGGGCGCAAGAGCGTGAGCGAGCTGCTCGACCTCTTCGAGCGGCGCACGCCTGCCACTGCCTGAGCGTGCAGCGCGCATGCCGCGCAGAAAGCATAAAGAGGAAAGAAAAGGATGGGATTCCCGCCGCTGCGGGACGCCCATCCTTTTTTACTGCAGGGGAGATGCACAATGGATGCCGTTTCGCGCACAAGCAGTTGCACAATCGCCGCCTTTTCTTATATAATAGAGAAGTCATTGTTCCCATAGCGAAATCGCATATAGAGGAGGAGTTCCCTTGACACATGACCTTACCATCATCAATACCTTCGTGCTCTACATCGGCATCATGATGGCGGAGCGATTATTTCCTCGGCAACCGCAAGCTCGGCGCGTGGGTGACGTCGCTGTCGGCGGAGGCGTCGGATATGAGCGGCTGGATGCTCATGGGCGTGCCCGGGTTCGCCTATCTCGCGGGGCTGAACGCGGGCTGGATCGCCGTCGGCATCGCCATCGGCACCTGGGCGAACTGGCATTTCGTCGCCGCCCGCCTGCGAAAGTACACCGAGCTCGCCGACAACGCGCTGACGCTGCCGGAATTCCTCCAGAACCGCTACCACGATACAACGAATCTGCTGCGCATCGTGCCCGCGATTTTCATCCTGATTTTCTTCGTCATCTACACGGCGTCGGGCTTCGTCTCGGCGGGGCGGCTGTTCGAGACGGTGTTCGGCATCCCGTATGAGTACGCGATCTTCATCGGCGCGGGATCTGTCATCTTCTATACGCTCGTCGGCGGCTTCCTCGCGGTCGCGCGCACGGATTTCATCCAGGGCATCATGATGTTCTTCGCGATCCTCGTCGTCCCCATCTGCGGTACGATGGCAAACGGCGGTTTCGAACGCACGCTCGCGGAGATCGGCAGCGTCCAGGCGTCGATGCTCCAGCCGCTCACGAAGTCCGACGGCTCGACGCTCGGCGCCATCGAGCTCATCTCGCTGCTCGCCTGGGGTATCGGCTATTTCGGTCAGCCGCACATCCTCGTGCGCTTCATGGCGATCCGCACGTCCGGCGAGATCCGGCGGGCGACGCACATCGCGATGACCTGGGTCGTCCTCTCGCTCGCCGCGGCAGTCGCCGTCGGCATGGTCGGCCGCGTGTTCCTCACGCAGGAGCTCTCGGGCACGGCGTCGGAGACGGTCTTCCTCGTCATGACGAATGAGCTGTTCCCGCCGATCGCCGCGGGACTCATCCTCTCGGCGGTGCTCGCCGCCATCATGAGTACGGCGTCGAGCCAGCTCCTCGTCGCGGCGTCGGCGTTCGCGCAGGATTTCTACCGCACGCTCATCCATAAAGATGCTGAGCAGTCGGAGCTCGTCTGGATCTCGCGCGCGAGCGTCCTCGTCATCGCGAGCCTCGCGATTTTCCTCGGGTTCAACCCGAACAGCTTCATCCTCGACATGGTCTCCTACGCCTGGGCGGGCTTCGGCGCCGCCTTCGGCCCCGCCATCCTCATGAGCCTCTTCTGGAAGCGCACGACGCGCGATGGCATCATCGCCGGCATCATCACAGGCGGCGTTACGGTGCTCGTCTGGAAGCAGTTCGCCTTCCTCGGCCTCTACGAGATCGTCCCGGGCTTCCTCTTCTCCCTCCTCGCCATCGTCGCCATCAGCCTCCTGGGCAAAGCGCCTGCCAAAGACATCCAGGAGACGTTTGATGCCGTGGGGAAGAGCAGCATCTGATCGCTCCTCTGGCATCCTGCCATATAGTAAGAAAGCTGCCCCGGGCAGCGAGCCAACGCTCGCCGCCCGGGGCAGCTTTCTTATCATGTCTGAGTCGCTGAGGGAATCGCTGAGGAACAGAGCGTGTCCACGCACATCCAAAGTATCTCATTTCATCAGCGTTTCCTGAAAAAGAGGCACGGGATCAGCGCTGGCGTTCCTTGAGCGCGCGCTGGATGTCGCGCTGGTCGGCTTTTTTCCGAAGAGCCTGCCGCTTGTCGTAGTCGTGTTTGCCGGAGGCGAGCGCGAGCTCGAGCTTCGCGCGGCCGTGCTTGAAGTAGATCTTGAGCGGCACGAGCGTCCAGCCCTTTTCGCGCGTCTAGCTGAAGAGCTTCACGATCTCCGCCTTGTACAGCAGGAGTTTCCTGCGGCGCAGGGGATCGTGGTTGAACTGGTTGCCCTGATCGTAGGGGCTCACATGCCTGTTCTCGAGATAGATCTCGCCGTCCTTGATGAAGGCGAGGGAGTGGCCGAGGAGCAGCATGTCGGCAGGGCTCCCCGTGAAGCCATGCACGAGCAGCACGCCCTGCGGTCCGCCCGGCAGAAAAAACGGCTCCGCACCGGAACAAATCATCCATCCTCGCCTCTCTATCTCAGACCAGCGGCACGCTCAGCCCCGGCACGCCGCAGACACCGCAGCCCCGCACGCCGCAGACACCCCCCGGCACATCGCAGACATCGCAGCCCGGCACGCCGCAGACGCTGCCCGCGTCTGACACGCTGCCCGCGGGCGGGGCCAAGGCCACACGAAAAAACGCCCTCGACCCACGCGGCAGAGAACGTCTCCTGTATCATGATGTCATGCGGGCAATCACGATGGTGATGACGGCAAACAGAACCACGAGAACCACCGTCACGCGCGCAAGCAGCGCATCCATGCCGCGCGGCCAGCGGGAATTTCACTCAGGAGCTTGCTTTCTGCCATGTCTCGATGACCGCCTCATGTCGGCGCGTTTTTTTATCGTAGCTCACACCCACGAGCAGCACCTCGCCGGCGTAGGCCGCGAGCGCCCCCGCGTACTCCTTTTCCTTGATCTGCCGGATGGCCGTCTCCGCCGCCCTGTCCCACTTCAGCTCGATGACGAGGGCTGGTTTCTCCGCGTGCTGCGGGCGCGGCAGGAACGCGAGGTCGGCAAAGCCCTTGCCCGCCGGCAACTCACGCACGATGTTGTAGAACCGCCGCGCGCTGTAAAAGGCGAGAGACAGCGTATAGGAGAGCGCGTTCTCGTCGTTGTACTGGATCTGACTCGTCTCGAGATGCGCCTTTTCTACGCCTGCGGCCACGGCGGCGGCGTCTTTCTCAAAGACTGCCGCGAGCAGGGCGTCCGAAGCCTGAACGGCGCGGCTCACAATCTGCCATTCCTCGCCCTGCTTTGTCGCTGCGATGTATTCGCGCAGAATCTCGTTATTCGGAATAAAGACCTCCTCTTCCCGGCGGTCATAGCCGAGATAGCCGAGATGTACGAGGAGCGTCATGACATCGTCTGCCGAGGTGAAGGTCGTCATATCATTCGTGAAAGTCAGTGTGTTGATTTTCTGCCGCCCGCCAGCTATCATTTTGACAATGGCGTCACGCAGCCCGCCCTCGTTGAGGTCGATATAGACTTTGAGCGCTTCATACGTCTCCGTCTTCGTCCAGTAATCGTCATATTCTCGCCGCAGCATGGCCTCGACGACGCTTTTCGGGCTAAATACATGCTGACAGTTCGTGAAGGAATAGCCATCATACCAGGCGCAGCACTCTCCGAAATCCATACCATACTCCGCGCAGAGACGGCGAACTTCATCTCCTGTGAATCCGACATACGGCGCAAACGGGCCCGGATTCTCCATCGAATACTCCGTGAACATATTGAGCGCTGAGTGCGTGCCATATTTCTTGACAGGCAGGATGCCCGTCATGTACGCGAGGCCGATATACGCCTTGTCCTTCAGCCAGTCACGCAGAAAATCAAGATATTTCCGCTGCGCCGCTGTATCGTGCGGATACTCGCGGAAGATGCAGTCCCACTCGTCGATGACGATAACGAAAGGCCGCTGCGTCTCTTGATAGACATCCTGTATGCACTCCACGAGATCTTCCCGGTCAAAATAATCGACATCGGGATAGGCACGCAGCAAATCGCGCAGCACGATCCGCCGCAGGCGCGAAAGCAGGCCCTCAATGTCCTGCGCCCGGCTCAGGAACTCCTGCATATTGATACGCAGCACATCGCATGCTCCGCGATAACGCGAAAAATCCTCCGCCCGCGCAATTGCGAGCCCGTCGAACACCTCATCCGCCACCGTGCGGTCATAGTAAGCGCAGACCATATTCGCCGCCATCGTCTTGCCAAACCGCCGCGGGCGGCTTACGCAGACATATTTCCGTGATTTCCCGTAGACCTTGTTGAGCTCTTCGATCAGTGCCGACTTATCCACATAGATCTCATCTCTCTTGGCCTCGAGCAATAAGTCCGCTCCCGGATTCAGATAAATGCCCATACTGTCACCTCCGCTGCGTAGCCAAGTTCCTTACCTCATTATATCACATAGAACCGTCTGCACAGAAAATCCACTATTTTAAGGAAGCGCTGATTAAATGATGTGCTCCGGATTTGCGCGGATGCGCTGTACTCTTCGGAGACAAACCGGAAGCGTAGCGGCAAAACGCTCCATCGCGTTTTGTGCTGAGGATTGTAGGGCGACGAGAAGACAGCACAGACGTGCGAAGACGGAGTGCTGAATTAATCAGTGCTTCCTTAACTGCCAAACTGCTCCGAAAAATGCCTGCCGATCCGGGCCAGGAACCGCAGGACATCCTCCTTCATATCCGCGGGAAACGACGTAAGCACCGGCGCCGTCTCGAAATTTAGCACGCCAGCAAAATGAATGGCCCGCAGCCCGCGCAAAAGGCCCTCCCAATCCGTCGAGCTGGCATTCTCCCGCGCCCGCGCAAACGTATAAGGAATCTGATGGAGATCAGCGATGCCGTCGTTATCATGCAGATGCAGCACCTTCAGCCGCGGCCCCAGCGTCCTGACGAACTCCTCCATATCGATGCCCACCAGATTCGCGTGCCCCGTATCGAAACAGAAACCGAGCACCTCTGCGCCATACTGCTCATTGATGTGGTCGATGCGCTCCGCCATCTTCCGCGCCTTGCAGCACGGCCCCTCCAGTATGTGGCTGCCCAGCGCTGAATATAGATTCTCGACGCAAAGCGTGATACCGAGTTCCTTCGCCAGCGGTGCCAGAGCATGAACGAACTCCTCCGTCTGCGCCCACTCCGCGTCCTCGCTGCCGAGCTCCCTTGCCAGCTTGAAGCCATGCACCACCAGATAACGACAGCCGAAAAAAGCACAAATACGCAGGCTCTTCGGTGCCATCTGATGCCAGAGATACGCATTGTCCTCGTTCGTCCCCCGCGGGACGAAAACAGGATACGGCATGTGCATCTGATGGATGCGCACCCCCGCGCGCACCGCTCCCTGCTTATGCGGCATGAAAAAACGCTCCAGCTCCTCAATATCCGCATCAAAAAAATGATTGAGATGCGCATCATAAATATCAAGATTCAAGAGATAGGCATTCAAACTGAAATCCGCGCAGGAAAATCCCGCCGACCTCAGCAGCCGGAATCCCTGCTCCGGATCCTCATCCCTCACGATCTCCTTCGTCTGCACGCCCAGCTCCAGCATACTCACGCCTCCCCTTCCGGCAGTCTGCCGGCATAAAAGTGCGGCAGACACTCGTCATTAAAATACGCCACCGGATTCTTGAGCCCCATCTCCCGCAGCTGCGCTTCGATTTCCCGGTAATAAATATTGCAGATGAAGATCGCGCAGTCCTCCGGCAGCCGCCGCAGCTCCTCCGGATTCTTCACAGCGAGACCGCCCACCTCTTTCCCCCAGAGCGCGGAATTATTATCGCAGGTAAAGAGCGGCGGATACTGCTCCCCATAGCAGCGCATATAGTTGCGGCACATATTGCCCGCACCGAACAGCACGCGCCTCGGATACCGCGCGAGCGCCTTTTCCATCTCGACCTGCCAGAGAATATACTCCGCCACCGAACGGGCAAGCGCCAGGAGCTGTGGCCGCAGCAGCGGCGGAAAAGCCGCCGCCGTATCCAGCATCCCCAGAACCAGCCAGCCGTCAAACGCAATCGCCCGCAGGCCGCGGATCGCACTCAGCCAGTCCGTCTCACAGACCAGCCGCCCCGCCCCAGTAAAGGGCAGAAGCTGTCGCTCCTCCCCACTATCACTGTCGCAGAGAATGACTGCCTGCAGCCGCCCGTCGAGCGTCTGCACGAGCTCCTGCACATTCATCCCGCACGGCCCGCTCGCACCCATATTCAGACAGAATTCGAACCGCGTCTCTCCAGCCGCCTCATTCAGCTCGTCTACAAGAGAGACCGCCTCCTCTGCCTCCGACAGGACGCCTCGCACCAAATGACCGTGGACACTTCGCGCCTGATTCTCCAGCAGGATCACGACACCATATTCCCGCGCACAATCCACCAATGACAAATAAAACGCACGGTTCCGCGCCCAAAGCTCCTGCCGCGAAAGCTGCGCAAGCCAGGGACGGACCACCAGATACCGGCAGCCCGCCTCCTGCCCCAGACGAATACTCCGCTCGATCAGCGAGCGATATACAGAAACCTCCGGCCAGTCCGCAGCCGCATAGCCGAAATGCGGCGCATAGCCCAGGGGCAGCCGCACCCCAGCCTGCCGGAACTGCCTCCCGAGCTCTCGGGCCGCCTGCCAGCGCCGCTCCAGCCACGCGCGGTCATGCCCCTTCCGGCGAAGTTCCTTCACCGGAAAAGGCAGCGCCATATCAAAAAGCGCCTGCGAAAACCCGGCACCAGCAATATCCCCCACCCCCTGCCGGGGATGCTCCCACGCCGCCAGCCCCGCTGGGGCACATAGTACCTCCATCATACTCCCCTTCCACCCTTTTCAAAAAACAACCCGAAATTGGTAAAGCGCTGTAAGGAATGGTTTCCCTCTTTTATAAAATCCCATGTCTGCTCCCACGACCCAAGTACACAAAACGAGGACTTCGTAATAAATCTAACGAACCCCTCTACGTCGTCATAATATTGATCAGCAAAGGCATCGGCTTTCTCTCGCTTTTCGTAATCTGGAACATTAGGCTCATTATGCAGCACATGCTCTAAATTGCAGGAAAAGTAAAAGGCACGATACGGAATCGTAGCCGATTTTCCCACATGGGTTAACGTCAATAACTGATCTAGATTCTGAACCTTATGCCGATTTCTCTTAATGGCCTCATCCCTAGATTTCGCAACCATCCCATCTTCATGATATTGCCAATGAAGCAGTGTCTCTTCTTCCCGGATCAACCGATCATCGATGTATGCGCCATCCATATCCACTAATTGAATGACCCCCGATAAATCTGTCTCAAACCATTTTTCCTTATCAAGAGCGATATGAATCTCATCATTTACCCTATCTAAAATATTCTTCGGGTTTATATCCCAGTCGGAAGTAATATCTGTACCAATAACTTGAAAACGCTGATGACGTGGAGCCAAATAACGGCGAATCACCCCTGCCAAAGATTGTTCATCGGTATCACCTTCCACCAAGAACAAGACTGCCTTCTCAGTTTTCGTACTCATTTACCAGTTCCCTTCCTGCCTTCCGGAATGCATGACCAATCGCATAAATATCTACGATTTCACAGAGCGGTTCCTTTTGTCCACCGATAGAAAGACTGCGCAAATACATATCACGAACGTTATTTGTCTCTTTCACATTTGTCAGCCTAATATACCTGTGCCGGGGATTCGTCGTCGTAAATAAAACAGACTCCTTGCTTACCGTCTCCAATATACGGAGATTATGTGATGTAAACAAAAGCTGGCCTTTGCCATTTTTCTCTATAATCTCCAAGAGATTCCCCAAAAGATATTCAAAGACGCCCGAATCTAATTCATCAACTATCAAGCCAACTGATTTATCGTTATACATCGCAACCAAAGCATTGAGCATCGAAATGATCTTTATGACGCCGGCAGATTCACAGCGCAGGGGAATACGGACATCGTTTCTCACGGAAACCAGCTCAATTTTACGCCCTTCCGCTCCATCGTCCATCAACTGACGACCGTGATCCTCGATTTCTACCCGAATCCCTGGGACAAGCACCGTCAAAACCTGATTGATTGGTTCGATGGTCCGAGTGAGGACCTGATAGATTCTAACGGGAATCAATGAAGTCCCCTGCAAGGCCACTGGAATCTTTCCTGTATTGATATGCTGCATATCCTGCTGGGTAAAGCTTATCGGCACCAGCATCTGCATATTGATTGCACCAATTTCACGATTTGTAATCACAAAAAGCTTCATGAACATATAGTAGCGTAGTGCTTTCAAACCGAGAGACACCTTATCATCAAGATAGTCTTTAGAAAAGATACCATATCCTTCTTTTGAAAATAACAGCGATGATCTATTCGCTGCTGCCATTTTTTTTGCCACAGCAAAATCAACTAGGTTTTTCTCGCTTTGTTTTATATATTTTTCATATTTTCGAACCGGATAAAAGCGATTATCATCACCAAGAATATCGCATTGAAACGCCGTCTTACGTCTTTGTCTGACATCTTCCTTATACGAATAATAGGCTATTTTTTCCGCAGAAACACAACATTTATCGCCTTTCCGCCCCAGCGTATATGTATATTCAAATTCCAACGGAATATCCCCGCTCTGAATAAAAAACAAAATCGATACACTGGCACAATCTGCGCCCTGTCGAATGAACTCCTCAGCATATCGTGGTAATTTTTCGCCAACAACCAACCGCTGCATTAGATGTATCGCATCGACCGCCGCAGTTTTTCCTGAACCATTCTGTCCATAAATACCCAGCACATCACTTTTCCCCTGCAGCAAGTTCTCCGATGAGCCTGCAATGATTTCGCCTTTTTCTACATTTTTAAAATTATCAAGAACTATTTTCAAAATTCGAACCAGTGGTTTCCCCATTTCGATTACCTCCTTTCTCCATTATATAAACCAGCAACATATAGTCAAGTTTTTTCTATAAACGATATAAAAAATATCATATCTGTTATTTTTCTTTCAATTGCTGATTGATCAGCGCCTTGATCTTCGTCGAGCTCGTCTGCTTTGTATACGGGAAAAAGACCATCGTCGCGCCGTGCTGCTCCAGATAATCCTTCTCCGTGAGCCAAGCCGGATCCTCCTCATAATCGCTGCCCGAAAACTGGACATCGAAATGATACAGACTCCACGCCTCACGTGTTCCCGCGTATGTCAGGGGAATCTCATGCGCCTCATCCACATAGCGGCAGGCACGCACGATCTCCACCCGTTCGGCAAATGGGATAAATGGCTCTACGCCCTTGTTCTTCCGCACGCCCTCATCCGACACCACGCCGACGATCAGATAATCGCACTGCTCCTTAGCACGCCGGAACATATTGAGATGTCCGACATGGAAAAGATCGAAAACCCCTGCGATATAGCCGACATGATACTTCTTCTTTTTCGGCGGCTCCGCACCATGCTCCTGCACCGTCTGCACGGACGGCACGACGATCTTCCGCGGCTTCCGCGGATACTCGCGCGTCGGATCGAAAATGCTGTAATCCTTGATGCCATACGCATCGAGCTGCCGCATCACCGACTGATAGCCCTTGATGCAGATCAGCACCTTGAAACTCCCCTGCGGCCATTTCTTCAGTTCCTCCGGTGCGGCAATCGGGACGCCCCGCAGCGACTGTCCCCAGTGAGCCTTCTGATTATCCACCACGAGCGCGACCTCATGCTCATGCCCATAGCCATCGATAAAGCGTTGCGCCCACCGGCCGGCGCCGAACACCACCAGTTTCTTCTGCTCCAGACCGGCGAAAATATCCTGAAACAGCCGCTGATACTCCGCCTCCGTGTAATTGATGCGCTGCCGGTTCACGAATACCTGCTGGCCATCCCGCTGATGCGGCTCATACGCCTTGCGCAGCGGGCCGAGATTGCGGATATCCCGCAAAAACTCATACGACATCCGGCGCCAGCGTCCCAGATAGCGCGTCAGCCCATAGCGATCCAGCAGCGCCTCCATCGGCAGGATTTTCTGCATCTCCTTATTGCCCGTATAAGCAATATCCACCATCCGCGTCAAAATGACATTCGCCGGATAGTTTGGAATCACGAACTCCTGATCGATAAACGTGAACTGCCCATCCACAACGAAACAGTTGAGCGGCACCAAGTCAAAATAACCCTTGGCCAGCAGCACCCCCTCGCCGTCGCCGGCATCCTCACGCACATGCTCCGAGGATCGCAGAATCAGCGCCGCGAAACGATCCATTGCTGCAAGGAACTGCTCCTTGTCCTGATACAGGAGATCGCGCAGATACGCCGTCCCCATCGGCGCCTTCACGAAATCCATCCGAATCCGCCCCTCAGCGAACGTTGACGGCACGACCGCGATCCCGCGCGCCGAAAGCGCATCCATATTCGCCTGCACCAAACGCAGCCGCTCCTCCCCTACAGGCGAAATCGGCTTTTTCTCCACCAGACCAGACGCATGGATGATCGTATACAGCCCGTACTCATCCCCGCGCTCCGCCGAGCACGTTACATGCTCCACATCCGAATGACGCCCATCAAGTGAACACTCGACGAGATACGCGTTCGCCATCGCATGGAACATCCCATTCTCAATGAGCGACGAATAAAGCTGCTCCTCCTCCAAAAACACCGATGACGGATGATGATAAAAAGGGAAAACCCGCCCCGCCAGATCCTCATTCGGCAGATAATCCTCCGCAAACAGAAAAGCCGGATGCTCGAGATCCGGCAAGACAGAATAAAACTTCAACGAGGAAAAGCCCGCCTCCTGCAGCATTGCACGCATCTCCGCCCGGCTGTACATCCGGCCGCGGAACACATCCTCCTTTTTCCCGTACGCCATGCGATAATTATCTATGCCGTCAAAGCACTGTCCCGTATACGGATCCTGATCTCCGCAGAAGTAACGCAGGCCGAGACGGTTGTTCAATCCCAAGAGCAAACGACCATCCGGACGTAGCAACCGTCTCCATGCCTTGAAATACACCTGCGGACACTCCATCGCCTCGACGTCCGACGAGGCAATCACGAAATCAAAAGACGCCGCGTTCCTCGTTGCCCAATCTGACGCCACCGTAGCCGCAATATCCTGAAATACCACTTCGGCACCATGAAAGGAATCAGCCTCCGCAAGCTCTGCGTGCTGCGAGGACAAAATAAGAATCCTCGTTCCCTGAGGGAAATCAGCCCACCCATACAACGCCATCTTGATTCTGCCTAATAAAGAACTCACGCAATTCACCTGTTCCCATTTTCCGAAATTTCAATTGTCGCGCCGGGGAGCAACAGACTCTGCCTTACGTTCTTCGACATCAGAAGATAATTTGTAAATCCCAGCTTCTCCAGCGACTCGACAATTGCCAGCTGTGACGATTCCTTTACCGCCACCAAAATTACCGAAGTCTCTCTGTCGATACGCCTCTCACGAATGACGCAGACAGGAACCCCCTCCACTGAAGAGGGATTGCCCTCTGCACGCGAGACAAGGAAAGCCACCGGCTTTATTTCCTGCCTCCGCAGGCTATGCAGGATCTCCCTGCCCACCAGCCCGGCACCATAGATATATACCTGCTTGCTCCGATAGCGCGCCCGCAGCCCATCCCGGCACAACTCCAACAACTGCCGCTGCTTTTTATCCTTGAATAAAATCTGTTCCTGATCGGACAACAGAAGATGAAACATATGAAGGTCACGCTGCGTCCATATAGCTGGATCAATAAAACCTGCCCGCTCATCCTCTACTGCCTCTCGGCTGATATATTGCAGGAACTCTTTTTTTAACGAATCATCGATACGCTGAAAATTCCACCGATAGCCCCCGCAATACTTCTGCTTAATCAGCGCAGTCAGAAAAACGCTGGCCTTTTCTGGCCTCTTCTCCAGATAACGCTCCGCTTCCTCATATTCCTCACAAATATAATAAACTTTCTTTTTATCATAAACAGAAGATGCTGGATTATCGACGCGGTAATGAAGATATGCCTTCTCCAAACAAACGATGCGGTCAGCCATCATCATCACTTTCAAATTAAAAGAGGTATCTTGATAGGATGCTCCTGGCGTTTCTACTCCAAATCGCCGGCGCCCGCGAAAAAATATCCCTATGGCCAACAGCGGAAAACACCTCATGAAACGGCAGCGATTGAAGATTGTTACAAAGCATATCCCGACCATTTTCCTGCTGATAAAAGTTCGCCTTGACAACCTCTGCCTTTTTCTCAACCGCTTCATGGTAGAGAGCCGAAAACATCTCCGGTTCAATATAGTCATCGCTCTCCACGATGCCGATATATTCGCCTCTGGCAGCCTCTAATCCGCAATTCATGGAATGTCCATATCCACTATTTTCCTTATCAATCACCCGGACTCGCGGATCATCCTCAAACGTGCGGATAATATCACGCGACTGGTCGATAGATCCATCGTTGATGACAATAATCTCTATATCCTGCAAGGTCTGATGAGCAATACTGCGCAGGCATTGCGCAAGATATTTTTCGACATTATACACGGGAACCAGCACAGATACTTTACACATTACCATTCCCCCACATAAAATAACGAAAATTATAGTATTGGTCTATTATCCATCATACGCACAATAAAGATATCGCCAAAGTTGAAACCGATGCGGATATTTACCATCTAGCATTCTCTCAACCTCTTTTGTATGCTTCCTATTCAATCCGAGCAGTAAATACGCTTTTCCGGAAAGCATATCTAAAGATTTCACTGGATATCCTATATATTGCTTATGATTCTGTTTTGTTTCAACAAAACCTTGAAAATCTATTGGTTCGTTGTAAAATGAAGTTGAACAGTTAATCAAAAAAAATCCATAGCGACTTCCTATGTTAAAATGGTTCTATAAAACAATCACCAACAAAGGAGTATCGCTATGGATCAAAACCATTTTAACACAGATAAGGCTGTTCGTAAATCAGGAAGTCATCTCACGCTCGCTGAACGAGGGATGATCCAAGCTCTGCATAAGGAGGGGATGTCCTTGCGTGGTATCGCTAAGAGT
>CACWQW010000041.1 GCA_902763085.1 Dongibacter bovis | reverse complement strand
CGCGCGCGTCGACAGCGAGGTACAGCAGCCGCCGCTCGTGCGCTTCACCGCCTTCGGCGAGTCGAGCATCGACTTCAACGTCATCCTGCACAGCAGCAATTTCAATCACCAGTTCCTGCTCAAGCACGAATTCATCAAAGCCCTCACGCGCCGCTACCGCGAGGAGGGCATCGAGATCCCCTATCCGATCCGCTCGATCCAGCAGATGCCGGAACCGCAGCACTGAAAAAGCCGTGCAGCCCTCAAATGGGCTGCACGGCTTTTTCACTCTCCGCGTTTCTCTCGCGCCGCCGCAAATTCCTCGATGCTGATGTTGCGCAGGTACGAGCGGTGCTGGACGTCGTCTTGCCAGACGAAGCCGACGTGGCGGACGAAGGGCTCGATCGTCGCGATCTTGAGCAGTGGGGTGACGACGAGGAGCTGGAGGTCGAGCTGCTGGAAGAGCTGGAGGCCGAAGCGTGCGGAAGCGTCGGAGCTCTTGAGGAATGCCTCGTCGATGACGACGAAGCGCAGGGATTGCTCACCGGCGTGGCTGCCCTCGAGGCCGAAGTTGTAGACGATGCTCGCCGCGAGGATCGTGTAGGCGAGCTTTTCCTTCTGTCCGCCGGACTTGCCGCCGGAGTCGGTGAAGTGCTCGTACTCCTCGCCGGTCTCACGCCAGCGCTCCGACGCCGCGAAATCGAACCAGTTGCGCACGTCGACGACTTCGCGCCGCCAGCGCTTGTCTTCCTCCGTGTCGGCGCGCAGGCGCGAGGCGAGTGCGGCGACTTGCGCGTACTGCTGCTCGCCGCCATCTTCTGCCGATGTACGGGGCGCTCCTGCCCCTTCTTCGTCGCTCGCCGCGGTGCCTGGCGACGCCACCTCGCCGCCGTCCTTCATGGCGCCTGGCGTCGCCGCCATACAGGCGTCGAGCGCGCGGCGGAATTCCTGCACGGCACGCACGTGCGTGTGTACGCAGGAAATCTCGATACAGCGGCCCGGGTCGTAGTCAATGGTGCGCAAAGAGGCGTTGATGCTCTCGATGCGCTCTTTGATTTCCTGCGCGCGTAGCTTGAGGTTCGCGTAGAAGAGGGCCATCTGGTTGATGGTGTTCTCCTCGAGCAGCGCGCGGAACCGCCGCTCGTACTGCGGCAGGCCGTCGCGCTCGAGCTGTGTGAGGAGCTCCTCGTACTCCTCCTGCGCCTCAGGGCGCGGCAGGAGGTCGCGCGCGAGCTCAGGGAAGGAGTGGTTGAACGCCTCCATCGCGGCCGCGAGACGGCTCGTCTCCTCCTCGAGCAGGCGCGTCGTCTCGCGCCGCCTGCTGCCGAGCCAGCTCTGATAACTGCTCTCGAGGGATTGGCGCTCCCCGTGGGCGTAGGTGCGTGCACCCCACGCCTCCTGCGCGTGGGCTTGCAGAAGCGCCTCCGCCTTGGCGAGCGCGAGCGCGTCCGTGCGCGCGAGTTCCTCCTGGTCCGCCGCGCGATCCCGCTCGAGCTGCTCGAGCACGAGCTCCTGCCGGCTCAAGAGACGCTCTTTCTCCTGCACGGTGCGGCGCAGGTCGCCGAGCCGCCCGAGGAGTCTCTGCTGCTCGGCGCGCAGGCGCTCGCCCGCCTCGTTTTCCTGCGCGATCGACGCCGCCTCCTTTTGACAGGCGGCGATGGCCTGCGCCACGCTCTCCGCGTCGATCTCCTCAAACGAATGGACGGCGCAGAGGCGCCCGCCCGCCTCACTCCTCGCACGCGCCTCCTGGCGCTGTTTCTTCAGGCGGCGCAGGAGCGCCTTCGTGTCTGCGCGCTCCTGCGTCTGGTCCTCCGCCTCCTGCTGGAGCGCCTGCACCTTGCGCAGGCTCGAGAAGCCGAGCACGTACTGGCGGCGATCGCCGATGTCATGGCGGTCGTCTTTCTCGTGGCGGCAGCCGCCGACCTTGACCTGCCCGGACGGCGTGAGCGCGTAGTCCTCTGCGCGGAACGCGCGCAGCGTCTCACAGCAGCGATGGCGGAACCGGCGCGCGAGCTCCTGCGTGAGCCAGCCGGCAAGCGGACTCTCGTGCCGCACGGCGAGCTTCCGGCACGCCGCGTCCTCCGGCAACGCGGAAACGTCCGCCAAGGGGAGCGCGTCCTCAGCGCTGTAGTAGATGAGCCGCGTGCCGAGGCGGTGATGCTCCATCCAGTCGACGACTTCGCCGTAGTGAGCCGCGGGCACGAGCAGGGAGAGCGCGAAGCCGTGGAGCAGGCGCTCGAGCGCGCCTTCCCACGCGCCCTCCTCGGCGCGCACCTCCATGAGCTCTCCCGCGAACGGCAGCTCCGTCTCCGCGAGGTCGAGCGCGTCCGCGAGCTCTCCGCGCAGGCGCACGAAGGCGGCGGGGATATTCGATTTCCTAGCGGAGAGCGAGGCGATCTCCTCCGTGAGGCGCGCGAGGCGCTCCTCGACTTCCCGCAGGTTCGCCTGCTGGTCCGCGCGGTCTTCCTCTGCCTGCTCGAGCGCCGTCTCCGCCTCCTCAGCCGCTGTGCGCGCTGCCTCCTCATTCGCTGCGAACGCCTGCGCCGTCTCGGGCACGGAGAGGGAGAGGACGGCGGCGCTCTCCGCGTAGCGCGCCGCTGCTGCCTGCCGTGCCGCCCGCTTTTCCTCGAGCGCCGCACGTTTCCCCTCGAGCGCCGCGAGGCGCGCGCCGCCCGTGCGGGCGAGCTGGCTGCGCACGTCCGCGAGCGATTGCTCCACCGCCTGCTGCTCCCCGCGCAGGGAGGTGAGCAGTTCCGCGAGCGCCTGCCGTTTCTGCTCTGCCGCGTCGATCTGCGGCGAAAGCGCGGCGATGTCTCGCTCCGCGAGCCAGGCGGGGAGCAGCGCGCCCATGCGCTCATACGTCTCCCGCTCGCTGCGCAGCTGCCGGTAGCGCGCGCCCGTCTGCCGCACGGGCAGGAGGAGCTGCTGCTGCTCCCGCGCGCGCACGACGGAGGCATGCGCCGCCTCGAGATCGCGGAACTGATGCAGGAGCCCCGTGAGCAGTCCCTCGACGTCCGGCGGCTCGAGCATGTTCAAGCGCACGAAGTCCGTGAGGGAATCGACCTTTTTCAGCGAGATCGTCTGCTGGAAGATGTCGAGCGCCTGCTCCTGCCGGATGCCGAAGAGCTTGCGGAAATCGCGCCCGTAGAGCGGATAGTCCTCGTACGTATGGATGAAATCATCCGCCTCGAGGCGGCGGCGGAAGGCGCGCATGTCGCCGCCGAGGCGCGAGAAGCGCTCGGCGATGGAGAGCGGCTTCTCCGCGAGCACGTAGAGGCGCGACGGCGTCTGTGCGCTCTCCGAACGATACCAGAACACCTGCGCGAGCGTGACCGTGCGGCCGAAATTCTCATCGGTGAAGACGCCGAGGATCACGCTGTACTCGCGCTTGCTCCGGAGCGCCTCGGGGCGGCTCGTCCCCTCCGCCGTCGCATGATGCGCGTAGTAGCCGCGCACGTAGGAATTCAGGCTGCGCTCTTTCGCGCTCGCGTCTGCCGCCTTGTTGTAGGTGATGCGGCGCGGCGGCACGAGCAGCGTGATGATGGCGTCGACGAGCGTCGATTTGCCCGAGCCGACGTCGCCCGTGAGCAGCGAGGTCGCGCCATCGAGGTCGAGCGTCCAGACCTCGCCGTCGAACGTCCCCCAGTTGTAGACCTCGAGCCGCGCGAGGCGGAATCCGAGTTGCGGCAGACGGTCCGCATGTTCGTCAAATAAGTTCATCGGTGTCCTCCCCTCCCTCTATGCTACTGGGCGCTTCCTTCCCGTCCGCGCCCACTGCCGCGTCCTCCTCAGCATCCGCCATGGCGGGCGCCTCCGGCGCGAGGGGCAGCGCGTCCTGATCCGTCATCTCCTGCTGCGCGGCGCCGTAGGCGCGATACTGCGCGAGGCGCTCTGCGAACTCCTCAAGCCATTCTCCCGTGACGAAACTCCGCAGGAGCGGCAACACCTCGTAGGCGTCCTCGCCCGAGAGTCGGTGCAGGAAACCCATGGAGGCCGCGTGCTCCGCCTGCTGGCGCACGCGCGCGAGGAAGCGCACGCGGTCCGTCATCTGCGGGAAGAAGGGCGCGAGCATCTCCGCCATCTGCGTGCTCGAGAGGATGAGTCGGCTGTCTCCCTCGAGCGCATCGTACTCGCCGAGCCGCTTCCGAAGGAGCAGCAGCAGCAGTGAGAGCGCGTAGCTGAGCTGCGTGCGCGCCATGAGCCGCGGCACGCAGCTCGTCTCATCCTGCCGCAGGTATGCGTACTCGTCTGCCGTATCCACGGTGAGGCGGAGGCCGAGCCGAGCGAAATACTCCTGCAGTGCGCCCTGCTGCGTGCAGACCGTCTGCCAGAGCGCCTCATCCGCCCGCCGCTCGACGACGCCGCGCAGGAGCGAGACTGCCGCCCGCGAAAAAGCCTGTTCTTCCCCGTTCACGTCCGATCACCTGTTCCCTTTCCGTTCGCCTTGCCCTGCCGGGGAGTAAAGATCATCTCCCGGCACTGCGCGCGCAGCGCGTGCTCACCCTGCGTGTATGTGACATCCATGAGCGGCGCGTCTGCCGCGGCGGCACGCGCTCCCGCGCCCGCCTGGCGTCCCGCGAGCACGAAGTACGCCAAGAGCTCCGTGAGCCCCTCCGTGAGCGGATGGCGTGTGAGCACCTCCGTGAGCGTCACGCTGCGGCCGCCCGCCGCCGCGATCGTCTCCTCGACGTGCGCGCGCAGCGCCCGGCGGTCGATACGCACCTGCGAAAGCGCCTTGCCGAGCGCCGCCTGGCCGCTCTCCTCCGCCGCCTGCGCGTCGCCGTGCTCAATCGTGCAGTCGCGCAGGCGCAGGCGCGTCGGCGGCTGGAAGAGCCGCCGGTCGAGCGGCAGGTCGATCTCCGCGCGCGGCAGGTCGATGGGGAGGAAGTCCCCCGCGGGCGGCTGGTCGCGCAGCGCCATCGCCGCGCCCTCGATCTCCTGGATGCGGCGGAAAATCGCCCGCTCCTGCGTGAGGAACCGCTCGTCCACGTAGCGCCGCAGCTGCCGCGAGAGGCGCGCGATCGTCTGCTGCACCGCCGCCGCACCGCGAATCCAGGCGCGCGGCAGCTCCGCAAGCTTCGTCTCCTCCGCCGCGAGGAGCTCTGCAAGCTCCGGCACGCGCGCCACAGCCGCGAGGAGCTCCTCCAGGTGCTGCTGCTCCGGCGCCTGCATGAGGAACTGCCAGAAAAGCGCGAAGCTCTGCCCCTGCGGCGACTCGCGGATAACATCGCCCTGCTCGAACACGCGCCCTAAGAGCGCGCCCTTGCCCTGCTGCCACGTCACGACCTCCCGCATGAGGCCGCGCTCGAGCGCGGAGAACTCCTCCTCGAGCGCGCGGAAATCGCGCACGATGCCCTCTGCCATGCGGCGCGCCTCGACGTAGCGCTCGCGCACCTGCCCCGCCGTGAGCCGCGGCACGACCTTGCCCGTGCGGCGGAGCTCCGAAAGCTCCCTGTCGATGGCGGCGCGGCGCGCGAGGAGCCGCTGCTCCCGCCGCGCTGCGTCCTCATCGCGGTCCTCCGCGATCTCATCGAGCAGGGAAATGGCGGTGCGCAGGCGCGACTCCGTGCCGAGCACCTCCCGGTGCGTCAGCGAGCGCACGAAGGTCACGGCGCGCTCCGCCGCCGCCGTGAGGTCGTAGCACGGCACATCCTCCGCCCCGTGGAAGCGCGCGAGCCAGCCGTGCGCCTCATCCGACCAGGCGAGCAGATAGGCGCGCGCCGGGCGCACGAGCTCCTCGCCTCCCGTCTCCCGCCGCGCGGCGGCGAGCGCCTCCTCGAGGTCGCGCAGGAGCTCCGGCTCCTCTATGGCGCGCCGCCCCGGGCGCAGGAACTCCCGCTCGAAGAACGCCACGAGAAAAGCAGCCTGGTCCGCCGCGAGGAGCCGCCAGGCGGCATGGTCCTCGCGCAGGGCGCGCAGGCTGCGATAACGATCCACATCCGATGTCTGCAAGATTCCCTTTTCCCTCCTATCTCACGGCAGCGGTTGCCCGTCGAGCACCTTCTCTACGAGCACATCGCCCACATAGCGCAGCTTCAGGGAGAAGCACGGCCGCTCCTCCGCGAGCAGACGGAAGAAGATCTTGTCCCCCTCCCAGATGGGGAGCGCGAAGACCTCCTCTTTTTTCACCCAGGCGAGCGTCCCCTCGTCGCAGGCGTCCGCGCCCACGAGCGCGCCGTGCCATGCGTCCGCCGTGTAGAGGAACATGTACTCCGTCTGCCAGGCGTCCGAGGAGAACGTGATGACGCCGCGCAGGCGGAAGCGGTCGAGCACGACGCCCGTCTCCTCGCGCACCTCGCGCAGGAGGCACTCCTCCGGGCTCTCATCCGGCTCGAAATGGCCGCCGACGCCGACCCATTTGTCGCGATTGATATCGTGCGCCTTCTTCACGCGGTGCATCATGAGATACGCGCCGTCCCGCTCGAGATAGCAGAGCGTCGTGAGATTCGTCTTTTTCATCCTCCGCCTCATTTCAACAGATCGACGAGCTGCTTACCGATGAGCACCGTCGTCATCGCGATGAAGAGCGGCCGCACGTAGCCCGTCCCCTTCTTGAGCGCCATGCGCGCGCCGCACCAGGCCCCGACGATCATCGAAAGGCCCATCGGCAGCGCATAGGAGAAATCAATGAGCCCGAAGAGACCGAACACCGTCACGCCCGCGATGTTGCTCGCGAAATTGAGCGCGCGCGCATTCGCCGCCGCCCCGAGGAAATCGAAGCCGAGGAGCAGGAACGCGAAGAGCAGGAACGAGCCTGTCCCCGGGCCGAAGAAGCCGTCGTAGAAGCCGAACGAGAACGCCACGACACCCGAGAGCACGAGCAGCCGCCGCGTCATGCCGTGGTAGTGATTCTCTCTGCCCCAGTCCTTCTTTACGAGGCTGTAGACGAGCACGACGATGAGCATGCAGACGACGAGCGGGCGCAGGATCTCCGGCGAGATCTGCCGCACAGCGAGCACGCCGAGCGCCGAGCCCACGAGCGAGAGTGGAAAGAGGCGGCGGATCAGCCAGCCATTCACACGTCCCGAGCGCACGAACGTCACGAAGCTCGCGAGTGCGCCCATCACCGCCGCCGCCTTGTTCGTGCCGAGCGCGAGGTGCGGCGGCAGGCCGATGAAGAGCAGCGCCGGCAGTGAGATGAGCCCGCCGCCCCCCACGACCGCATCGATGAACGCCGCGCAGAAACCGAACGCGACGAGAAACAGCAGGATCTCCGGGGATAGCATCTCCAAGGCGGTCCCTCCCTTTCCTAAAATCTATCCCCTATTGTATAGAGGAATCCCCGTCCGGTCAAGCGGCAGCGGCGCAAATCCCGCACGGCCCGCCGCAGTGCGTTATCCCCTGCGCGCCCGCAAAAAATCCCCATGCCGGAGGCAGCTGCCAGCCGGCATGGGGAAACACATCGCGAAAGCGTCAGTCCACGTACACCCGCGGCACGCGCGGCGATACGAGGCACGTCACCTCGTAATTAATCGTATCGAGCCAGCGCGCGGCGGTATCGGTCGGCAGCGCCTCGCCGCCGAAGAGCAGCGCCGTATCGCCAACGGCGACGTCTGGGATCTCCGTCACGTCGACCATGACCTGGTCCATGCAGACGCGGCCGCAGATCCGCGCTCTCCGCCCGCGGATGAGCACATAGCCCTCCGCGCCGTACGCGCGGATATAGCCGTCCGCGTAGCCGATGGGGAGCGTCGCGATGAGGCTCTCGCGCTCGGCCACGAAGGCGCGCCCGTAGCCGATGCTCTCTCCCGGATGCACGTGCTTCAGGAACACGACGCGCGCCTTGAGCTGCATCGTCTCGCGCAGGGCGATGGGATGCGAGACCTCCGCGGACGGCCAGAGCCCGTGCTGGATGATGCCCACGCGCACCATGTCGAAATGCGCTTCCGGCATCTCGAGGATCGCGGCGCTCTCCGCGATGTGGCGGAGCTCTACGTGGATGCCGCGCGCCTCGATGGCGGCGAGCGCCTGCCGAAACGATGCGAGCTGCGCATGTGCGTACGTCTTATCCCGGTCGTCCGCCGTCGCGAAATGGGAAAAGACGCCCTCGAGCGCGAGGCCCGGCAGCGCGGCAATCGCCGCCGCGAGGTCTGCTGCCTCCTCCGGGCGCACGCCGATGCGCCCCATGCCCGTCTCGACCTTGAGATGCACCTTTGCTGTGCGCCCCTGCGCCACAGCCGCCGCCGAGAGCGCCTCTGCGAGCTCCCGCGTGCAGACCGCCTGCGTGATGCCGTAGGACACGACGGATGCTGCCTCCTCCGGCAGGATCAGGCCCAGCATCAAGATGGGCTGCGTGAACCCTGCCTCGCGCAGCTCGATGCCCTCAGAGATCGTCGCGACTGCCAAATACGAGGCGCCATGCGCCACGGCGATGCGCGCGCAGGGCACCGCCCCGTGGCCGTAGGCATCCGCCTTCACGACCATGCAGAGCTGCGCGCCCGGCTGCACGCACTTCTTGATTACCTCGATATTCTGAGCATAGGCAGCGAGATCGATCTCTGCCCAGGCAGCCCGATTCGGCATCCGAACCTTCCCCTTTCTCTCCACGCGGCCGCCGAGGCAGCCGCCCCTATCATCTTCTCTGTCAAAATATCATTATAGCAGGAACCGCGTGACAGGAAAAGCCATATCATGCCGATTCCCTTGCAAAAGATGCAGCCTTCTCAAAACACGGCGAGCAGAATGCCGCCGAGGGCGATCCGGCCGATGGCGACGGCATGCACCGCGCTGCTCGCCGAAGAGCAAAACGGCGAGCATCACGGCAAAGACGACGCTGAGCTTGTCGATGGGCGCGACCTCGGAGACCTTGCCGTACTTGAACGCGAGGAAATAAGCGAAGTATGAAAAAGAATTTGCCATCATCGAACGAGACGATCATCGTCTCGCCTGCCTTCTTGCCGAATACCAACAGCTGGCCGCGAAACTCAATAGGTATCTACTCGAAGAAAACCAGACGACACTTTACGGCGATTTCTCAAAACTCATCGTACGGGTTTCCGACTATGTTTTGCAAAACTATCAACGAACAAAGAAAGGAGTCGATGATACCATGGGGGGAAAGGTATTAGAACTTTATAGTGAAAAGCTCCTGCGGCGCGGAGAGGCGCGCGGTAAGGCGCAAGGAGAGGCGCAAGGAGAGGCGCGCGGTAAGATTGAGATACTGAAATCTCTCGTCACGAAGGGAATCATCTCCATCTCTGTCGCCGCCAAAGAACTGGGGGTCTCTGACGAGGCGTTCAAGAAGATGGCCGCACTCTGAACCTAGCGAAAATAGCAGGACCTCTGTCCGGACGGCGAAACGCCCGGACAGAGGTCTTTTTTCTGCAAATACGGGGAGCTGTACTGACGATGTCTCTCAATCCCCGATGCGCAGGTCGGGGATGGCGGCATATTCCTGGGCGGCAGCTTCTGCGGCGGCCTGCCGCTGCGCTGCCTCTTCTGCGGAGCGCTTCGCCTGCGCTTCCTGCTGCTTCCGCAGCTTCTTCTCCGCTTTCGTCTCTTTCTTTGCCGCAGGTGTCCCGGAGACGCGCGCCTTGATGGCGTTGATTTCCGCTGCGCTGTGTTTCGTGCGCCGTGCGGCCTGCTGGGCGGCGAGCTCTGCCTGCGCCTTCGTCTCAGCGGTGCGGTCCGCGTCGGTCACCTGATGGAGCCCGCGCGTATAGGTGAGCACGAGCCTCCGCTTCGCGCAGCCGTCGCTGTCGCTGTACGTCTCAACCACGGTCAGCGTATCGCCGACGAGCTTCGTGACCTGGTAGCTCCGCTCGATGGTCCGCGCATGCGTCTCGCTGCTGCCGGCGGCATCGGCATCGTCATAGCGGAACATCCAGGGCCAGAGCTGATCCTCCAGGTCGCTTTTCGCCACGGGGCGGTCCTCATAGCTGCGCACCGCGACGGTCTCCGCATCCGGGGCGAAGGAGAGGACGCCGCTCGCGTCGCGCTTCACCGCCACCTTCGCCGTGAAGGCATCCGTGCGGTCGCGGTTCTTCAAGAACTGGCGCAGGTCGACGGTCTCCTTCGGCTCGAAGATGAGCGTGCCATCGACGTAGAGAAACGAGACGTCCTGATCCCCGAGGCGCACGAGCTGCCACGCGCCGACGAGATCCTTGTACTCGATGGCGGCCGCGGTCTGCTGCGCTTCCTTGAGCGCGGCGGCTGCCTGCTGCTCTTCCTGCGCCGCCTTCTGCATGATGCTTTCCACCGCAGCGTCGCCGCCCCCGCTCTGCCGCTGCGCCTCATAGGCCTTGCGCGCTTCGTCCTGCGCTTTCTGCTGTTGCTTCTCTTCCTCCATCTTCTTCCGCGTGGCCTCATGCGCCTGCGCCGCCTCGACGGCGACTTCCGGGATTGGCGAATGCACGGGGTACGCCGCGGCAAATCCCGGCAGCGCCTCCATGAGGAACGCCGCTGCCGCGAGCGTAGAGATTGTATGCTTTGCTTTCATGTGGGAACCCTCCTGCGCCGTTTCCTCAGGGCACGGCGCTGCCCAAGATCACAGGAACCGTTTCCGATCCAGTTTCCTCGCTATCATGAAGCAGATATTCGCGCTGCGCCTGCTGTTTTCCTCCTGGATGGCGGTTCATCCTCCGTACCAAAATCCAATAAGGAACGCAGCCCACGCAGGGATACAAAAGCGGCTGCCGGGAACACGCCCGGCAGCCGCCCGCTGCTTGACCTGAAAAGGGAGACTCTACCAATGATACTTCTCACCGCGGCTGATCTTCATCGCGCGGTAGATCTGCTCGACAAGGAGCAGGCGCACCATCTGGTGCGTGAACGTGAAGCGCGAGAAGGAGAGGCGGCAGTCCGCCGCCGCGCGAACCGCTTCCGAGAGGCCGAACGCGCCGCCGATGAGGAACGTGAGGGAGCTCTTCCCCTGCAGGGCCAGTCGGTCGAGCCGCGCCGAGAACTCCTCCGAGCTCATCTCGTTGCCGAAGACGTCGAGCACGAAAAGGTAGCTCCCCTGCGGCACTTGGCGGAGCAGCCGCTCCCCCTCGCGCGCGAGGACCTGCGCTTTCTCCGCCGCCGACGGCTCCGCCGGCATCCGCTCCTCGTGGATCTCGCGGATCTCGAGGCTGCAGAAGGGCGCGAGCCGCTTCTCGTACTCCGCGATGCCCTGCGTGAGGTATTTCTCCTTGAGCTTCCCCGCGCAGACGATGGTCACGCGCATCAGTTGTTATTATCCTGCGGCATTTCCTCGAGCGTGACATTCGCCGTGTCCTCGCTGCCGTTGCGGTCGTAGGTGATCTTCACGGTGTCGCCGATCTTGTGCTCGCCG
The DNA here is from genome assembly GCA_902763085.1 of Dongibacter bovis. GTDB lineage: Bacteria > Bacillota > Negativicutes > Selenomonadales > Selenomonadaceae > Selenomonas_C. The sequence goes on along the minus strand of CACWQW010000041.1, from coordinate 8,973 downwards.
ACGGCGCCACGCAGGTCGGAGACGGTATTGACCTCTTTATCGTCGACCTTGAGGATGATGTCGCCGCGCTGCAGGCCCGCTTTGCCCGCCGGGCCATTGAGCGTGACCTTGAAGACGAAGACGCCCTTGTCGATGTTGAGCTGGTAGCCGTAGCGCGCCGCGGAGTTTGGATCGAAGACGGAGACGCCGAGGTACGGACGCGCGACGTAGCCCTTGTCCATGATCTCCTCGACGACGGTGCGCACGGTGTTGATCGGGATGGCGAAGCCCATGCCCTCAACGCCCGATGCCGCGACTTTCGCGCTGTTGATGCCGATGACCTGTCCGTCCGCGTTGACGAGTGCACCGCCCGAGTTGCCCGGGCTGATGGCGGCATCCGTCTGCAGGAGCTTCACGCGGCGGTCGGAGATGTCGAGCGTGCGGTTGAGCGCGCTGATGACGCCCGAGGTGACGCTGCCCTGGAACTCGAGCCCCATCGGGTTGCCGATGGCGATGGCCGGCTCGCCGACGACGATCTGGTCCGAGTCGCCGAAGACGGCCTCCGGCAGGTCGCTCGCGTTGACCTTCACGACGGCGAGGTCCGTGAGCGCGTCAGCACCGACGACCTTGCCCTTGAGCGAGCGCCCGTCGGCGAGCGAGACGATGAGCTCCTTCGCGCCGTCGATGACATGGTTGTTCGTGACGATGTAGCCGTCCTTGCGGAAGATGACGCCGGAGCCGACGCCCTCCGTCTCCACCGGGTTGTTGAACCAGTCGCGCGCGACGGCCTTGTTCGTAATGCCGACGACCGTCGGGCCGATCGCCTTCGCAGCGCGGACTGCCGGCGTGTTGCGCGCGTCGGAGATGCCCTCCGTCGGCGCGGACGAGGAGGACGCGGCGGACATGACGCCGGAGCCAGACGACGAGGTCGCGTTGCCCGCCGAGCAGCCGGAGAACGTGACGGCGGCGACGGCGAGCATGACAGCGGCGGCGAGTCCCGCCTGTTTTTTATGCTGGAATAACGATTTCATGACGTTTCCCCCCATAGATAAGTTGCGACGGTTTCATGCAGCCGCACGGGCTGCTCCTGTGATGTGACGGTGATCGGCACGCTGACACCCTGGCGCGCGAGGATGGTCTCGACGGTCTCCCGCGCGAGCTCCGGGCGGTTGTTCTCCGCCGAGAGATGCGCGAGGAAGACCTGCTGCGGCGCACGCTTCAGGCGCGCGATCGCCCAGGCGGCATCCGCGTTTGCGAGGTGCCCGCGCGTGCCGAGGATGCGGCGCTTGAGCGGCCAGGGATACCTGCCCTCCTTGAGGACGGCGGGGTCGTGGTTCGCCTCGAGCACGAGGACGTCCGAGCCCTCGAGCGCCGCCTGCACCGTGCTCGTGACGAAGCCGAGGTCCGTGCAGGTCGTGACCTGCTGGCCGCCCGTGATGCGGTAGCCGACGGGATCGGCGGCGTCGTGCGGCACGGAGAACGGCAGCACCTGGACGCCTGCGAGGCGGAAGGAACCTTCCACCGCGTGGCAGAGTGCCCTGGGGATCTCCCGCGGCAGGTGCGCGAGCGTCGCCGCGCGCGAGTAGATGGGCAGACGGTACCATTTCGTGAGCGTGCGGAGTCCTGCGATATGGTCGCTGTGCTCATGCGTGAGGAGCACGGCATCGAGGTCTGCAGCCTCGACGCCCTCCGCGGCGAGCGCCTTCTTGATGCGCGTCGCGCTGATGCCCGCATCGATGAGCAGCCGCACGCCGTCCATCGCGACGAACACCGCGTTGCCTTTGCTGCCGCTCGCGAGTACCGATACCTGCATGCCCCTGACTCCTATCCTATGCCTCAAAGCTGTAAATAAAATGGAGAGCTGCCCTCAGGCGATCTCCTCTACCCGCGGCTTCTCGTGCTCCGTGATGCATTCCTTCGTGATGACGACCTTGCGCTTCGCTTCGCGTCGGACTTCGGGATCTCGTACATGACGTCGAGCATGACGTCCTCGATGATGCCCTTGAGGCTGCGTGCGCCCGTCTTGCGCTCGATGGCCTTTTGGGCGACGGCGCGCAGCGCGTCCTCCTCGAACTCCAGCGTGACGCCGTCCATCGCGAGGAGCTTCTCGTACTGCTTCACGGGCGCGTTCTTCGGCTCGGTCAGGATGCGCAGCAGCGCGTCCTCATCGAGCGTCTCGAGCGTGCAGATGACGGGCAGGCGGCCGATGATCTCGGGGATGATGCCGTACTCCATGAGGTCTTCTGGGCGCACCTGATGGATGAGCTCGTCGAACTTCGGCTGCTCGTCCTTGCCCTGCACCTCGGCGCCGAAGCCGATGGAGCTCGCCTTCTGCAGGCGCTTCGCGATGATCTTCTCGATGCCGACGAACGCGCCGCCGACGATGAAGAGCACGTTTTTCGTATCGACCTTGATCGTCGGCGCCTCGGGGTGCTTGCGCTGGCCGCGCGCCGTGAACTCGACGACGCTGCCCTCGAGCATCTTGAGGAGCGCCTGCTGCACGCCCTCGTGCCCCGGGTCCGCCGTGATGGAGTTGTTCGCGCCGGACTTCCGGGCGATCTTGTCGAACTCATCGAGGTAGATGATGCCGTGCTCCGCCTTCTCGATGTCCTTGTCCGCCGCGTAGTAAAGGTTGCGCACGGCGACCTCGACGTCCGCGCCGACGAAGCCCGCCTCCGTGAGGCTCGAGGCGTCCGTGACGGCGAACGGGAGATGTCGAGGAGCTTCGAGAGATGCGAGAGCAGCGCCGTCTTGCCGCAGCCCGACGGGCCGAGCATGATGACGTTCGACTTCTCGATCTCCGTGCCGTCCTCGTTCTGGTAGCCGTATTTCATGCGCTTATAATGGTTGTAAACGGCGACGGACAACACTTTCTTCGCATGGTCCTGGTTGACAATGTACTCGTCGAGGTACTGCTTGATGATATGCGGCTTGTTCTTCTTCAGCATCTCGTCGAGGCGGTCGGCGAACTCCTTCTTCTCCACCTTCGCCTCCGCCGCGTCATGCTCGTCGAGGAAATGGTTGATCTCCCGCACGCAGTTCTTGCAGATGGCGAACCCCGTGTTCGGATCGAAAATCGGCATATCATACTGGTCATGCACATCAATGATCTGCTTGCAGAAGCTGCACTGATGCTGGATTCCCTTCTTCTCTGGCATATCGTTTCCTTTCTCAAAAAAGAACGTTCTCTCTATTATTGACCATCGCGGAGATTTTTTCAACCCTGCTTGCGGAGAAGTTTTCGCTGTGCTATAATATTTCAGTACTGGACGCAGGGCGTCTGGTTCCAAGGTCGTTGCGACCGGCTATTCCCCAGAACGGGAAGCTAGGTCTAAACCAAGCTCGCGCATAGCTTGCTTGTATCAATTCCCAGTCTTTGGGGAAAAGCGAGGTGTAAGAAAGTGAAACAGGGTATCCATCCGAAGTACTACGAGGCTACGGTCACGTGCGGCTGTGGCAACACGTTCAAGACGGGCTCCACGAAGCCGGAGCTCCGCGTCGATGTCTGCTCGAAGTGCCATCCGTTCTTCACGGGACGTCAGCGTGACGTCGCCGCGGGCGGCCGCATCGAGAAGTTCAACAAGCGCTACGGCAAGAAATAAGGGCATCGCCCTTCGAGGCCGCGCGGGTTTTACGCCTGCGCGGCCTTTTCTGTTGGAACGCCAGGAGACGGCGCCGCCCGCTAGTCTTTTCCTTTCATTTATGGTAGAGTAGAGGCAAACGAATCACACCGGAAAGGAGCTTTCCTATGGCAAAACTCAGTGTTGGCGGCCAGGCCGTCATCGAGGGCGTCATGATGCGCGGACCGAAGGATGTCGCGACGGCGGTCCGCGACCAGGACGGACACATCCAGGTCGAGACGCATCCCGTGCACTCCATCGCCGACCGCTATCCGATCCTCAAGAAGCCGATGCTGCGCGGCACCGTCTCGCTCGTCGAGTCGCTCGTGCTCGGCCTGCGCTCGCTCTCCTACTCGGCGAAGATGGCCGGCGACGAGGAGGACCAGCTCACCGACAAGGAGATGGCGGGCACGATCGTCTTCGCGCTCGTGCTCGCGAGCATCCTCTTCATCGCCATCCCGACGGGCGCGGCGCGGCTCTTCCATTTCATCACGGACGATCCCGTCTTCCTCAATCTCATGGAGGGCTTCCTGCGCCTCCTGATCTTCCTCGCCTACCTCGGCGCCATCTCGCGCGCAAAGGACATTCGCCGCGTGTTCCAGTACCACGGCGCCGAGCACAAGACGATCCACTGCTATGAGGCGGGGCTGCCGCTCACGGTCGAGAACGTGCAGACGTTCAGCCGCCTGCACCCGCGCTGCGGCACGAATTTCCTGCTCATCGTCATGCTCGTCTCCATCTTCGTCTACGCCTTCCTCGGCTGGCCGAGCCTCGTCGAGCGCATCGCGAGCCGCATCCTCCTGCTCCCCGTCGTCGCCGGCCTCTCCTATGAGATCATCCGCTTCGCGGGGCGCACGACGAACCCGCTCGCGCTGCATCTCATCCGTCCGGGCCTCTGGCTCCAGTACCTCACGACGCGCCCGCCGCAGGACGACATGGTCGAGGTCGCCATCGAGTCGCTCAAAGCCGTGTTGCCTGCAGAGGAGATCGTCCCCGGCAGCGGCAGCTATCTCGAGGCGCGCGGCGGCGCGCCCGCCGAGGACCCCGACGCGGCCAAGGCGCCCGCCGAGACCGTGCCGGCGCTCGACCACTGAGACCCTCATACCATCAAGAAGGAATCGCAACATTGCTAGAAAAACTACAGGCCGTAGAAACGAAATTCAAGGAACTCGAATCCCTCATCGCCGACCCGTCCGTCCTTGCCGACATCGACCGCTGGCAGCGCTACAACAAGGAACACGCCGCGCTGCTGCCCATCGTCGCGAAGATCCGCGAATACCAGCGCGTCACGCAGTCCATCGAGGACGACGAGGCGCTCTTCGGCGAGCAACCCGACGACGAGCTGCGCCACCTCATCGAGGAGGAGCTCGCGGAGCTCAAGGCGCAGCAGTCAGCCCTCGCGCAGGAGCTCCCGATCCTCCTGCTCCCGAAGGACCCCAACGACGAGAAGAACGTCATCATGGAAATCCGCGGCGGCGTCGGCGGCGAGGAGGCCGCGCTCTTCGCGGGCGACCTCTTCCGCATGTACAGCCGCTACGCTGAGCGCCAGGGCTGGCGCGTCGAGATTCTCTCGGAGAACGCGACGGAAATCGGCGGCTTCAAGGAGATCACGTTCCTCATCAACGGCCACGGCGCCTACAGCCGTCTCAAATACGAGAGCGGCACGCACCGCGTCCAGCGCGTGCCCGTCACCGAGTCCGGCGGGCGCATCCACACCTCCGCCGCGACCGTCGCCGTCCTGCCCGAGGCGGAGGACGTCGAAGTCGAGATCGATCCCAAGGACCTGCGCATCGACACCTACTGCGCGTCCGGCGCTGGCGGGCAGTACGTCAACCGCACGGAGACCGCCATCCGCATCACGCACCTGCCGACGGGCATCGTCGTGCAGTGCCAGGACGAGAAATCGCAGCTCAAGAACAAGGAAAAGGCGATGAAGGTCCTGCGCGCCCGTCTCAAGGACCGGGCGGAGCGCGCGCAGGCGGACGCGACGAACAGCGACCGCCGCAGCCAGGTCGGCACGGGCGACCGCAGCGAGCGCATCCGCACCTACAACTTCCCGCAGGGGCGCGTGACGGACCACCGCATCGGCCTCACCGTCCACCGCATCGACGCCGTGCTCGGCGGCGACCTCGACGAGATCCTCGCGGCGCTCATCACAGCGGACCAAGCCGAGCGACTAAGGCAGGTGAACTGACATGCAGGAAATCTGGACCATCGGACGCCTGCTCAAATGGACGGTGCAGTATTTCACCCAAAAAGGCATCGAGTCCCCGCGCCTCGACGCGGAGGTGCTGCTCGCACGCGTGCTCGGGCGCGAGCGCATCTACCTCTACGTGCACTTTGACGAGCCGCTCGAGCCCGCGGAGCTCGCGCGCTATCGAGAGGCGGTCAAGCAGCGCGCCCTGCGCGTCCCCGTCGCCTACATCATCGGAGAGAAGGAGTTCATGGGTCTCCCGTTCAAGGTCACGGCGGACACGCTCGTGCCGCGCCCCGACACGGAGATTCTCGTACAGGCGGCCATCGAGCGCCTGCGCGCCCTGGGGCGCAGCGCGCCCCGCTTCGCCGACATCGGCACGGGCAGCGGCTGCATCTGCCTCTCCGTCCTGCACTTCCTGCCCGAGGCGCAGGCAGACACCGTCGACATCAGCGCGGCGGCACGCGCCGTCGCCGAGGAGAACGCCGCCGCGCTCGGCGCCAGCGACCGCATCACGTTCCACACGGGCGACCTCCTCGCGCCGCTCGCGGGCAGAAGCTATGACGCCATCCTCTCCAATCCGCCCTACATCCCCGACCGCGACCTCGCCGCCCTCGCCCCGGAAGTCCGGCTCAAAGAGCCGCGCACGGCGCTCGCGGGCGGCGCGGACGGCCTCGACTTCTACCGGCGGCTCACGGCGGGCGCGCCGGCGCTCCTCCATGACGGCGGCTTCCTCGCCGTCGAGGTCGGCATCCATCAGGCCGCCGCTGTCGCCGCACTCGCCGCCGCCTTCTCCCGCACGGAGATCCTCAAGGACTACAATGGCATCGAGCGCGTCGTCGTCGCCTGGAAATAACGCAAAGAAAAGGAAGCGCTGATCCGTCAGCGCTTCCTTTCATGAAACAGAGCAAACAGAAAGAAGCAACCTATGCAGACAGAACTCATCAAGATCACGGACCTCAAAGCCCAAAGCGAAGACATCGCGCGCGCGGGAGACATCCTGCGCCGCGGCGGACTCGTCGCCTTCCCGACCGAGACCGTCTACGGCCTCGGCGCGAGCGGCCTCGACGCCGCTGCCTGCGCGCGCATCTACGAGGCGAAAGGGCGTCCCTCGGACAATCCCCTGATCCTCCACGTCTCTGGCCGCGCCATGATCGACACGGTCGCTGCGGACATCCCGCCTGCCGCGGAGAAACTCCTCGCCGCCTTCTGCCCCGGCCCCATCACGCTCATCCTGCGGCGCAAGGACATCGTCCCCGACCGCATCACGGGCGGCCTCTCGACCGTCGGCATCCGCATGCCCGAAAACGCCATCGCGCGCGCCATGATCCGCGCGGCAGGCGTCCCCGTCGCCGCACCGTCCGCGAACATCTCCGGCCGCCCGAGCCCGACGACCGCCGCCTCCGTCCTGCGCGACATGCAGGGGCGCATCCCCCTCATCCTCGACGGCGGCCCCTGCCGCTTCGGCGTCGAATCCACCATCGTCGACTGCACGGAGACGCCCGCGACCATCCTGCGCCCCGGCGCCATCACGCGCGAAATGCTCGAGGAAATCCTCGGCGGCGTCCGCCTCGACCCCGCGCTCGTCGGCGCGCATACCGTCCCCAAGGCTCCCGGCATGAAATACCGCCACTACGCCCCCAAAGCACCGCTCACCCTCATCGAGGGCGACGGCACCCGCATGGACGCCGCGTTCCGCCGCCAGGCTCGCATCCTCCAGCAGCAAGGCGAAACCGTCGGCATCCTCGCGAGCCACGAAACCTGCGCCGCCCTCGCGGATCTCATCCCGGAAAACCTCCGCAAAGACTACGGACCGCGCGGCGACCTCCCCGCCATCGCCGCCCGCATCTACGAAGCCCTCATCTCCCTCGATGACACCGAGGCAACCGCCCTCCTCGCCGAAGGCACCACAGAGCGCGGCCTCGGCCTCGCCATCATGAACCGCCTCCACAAGGCGAGCGGCTTCCACAGTATCCGAACCGACGGTTCCAGAACGCGATGAAAAAGACGATGTCATTTCGGCATCGTCTTTTTCATCGTGCGCAGCAACACACAAAAAGCGGCATGTAAGTCCGATACTTACATGCCGCTCATCATTTCTGGTGCGATTGGCGCGATTCGAACGCGCGACCTGCCGCTTAGGAGGCGGACGCTCTATCCAACTGAGCTACAACCGCAAAGAACACCCTATATTTTAGCAAAAACAGCAGTGCTTTTCAAGGGAAACCTTGCCGCCCCGCTGCCTCGTCAGGAACGCATGACGAGGTTGATGACAAACGCGAGGGAGACGAGCCACATGATCCAGCTGACTTCCTTGTATTTGCCGACCGCCGTCTTCATGAACGCGTAGCTCACGAAACCGAACGCGAAGCCGTTGGCGATGGAGCCCGTGAGCGGCATCATAACGATCGTGAGGAATGCCGGCAGGGCATCGGAGAAGTCCGCGAAGTTGATCTTGCCGACTTCCTGCATCATGAGCGCGCCGACGAGGATGAGCGGCGGCGCCGTCGCGAAGCCCGGCACGAGGCCGACGAGCGGTGCGAAGAGCAGCGCGATGAGGAAGCAGATGGAGACCGTCACGGCCGTGAGGCCCGTCTTGCCGCCCGCCGCGATGCCCGCGGCGCTCTCGATGTAGCTCGTGACCGTCGAAGTACCGAAGACGGAGGAGCAGATCGTGCCGACGGCGTCCGTCGTGAGCGCGCGGTCGAGGTTCTCGATCTCGCCGTTCGGCTTCACGAGCTTCGCCTTCGACGTGAGGCCGATGAGCGTGCCCATGTTATCGAAGAGTTCGACGACCGTGAAGGTGAAGATGATGGAGACGATGCCGTAGTTCCAGGCACCGACGATGTCGAGCTTGCCGAACGTCTCACCCATGTGCGGCAGGCTCGTGCTCACGATGTCAGCGAGACCGTGCGGCACCGGCGAGTAGCCGAGGCACATGGAGAGCAGCGTCGTCGCGACGATGCCGATGAGGATGGAGCCCTGCACCTTGCGCGCCATGAGCGCGCCCGTGAGCACGAGGCCGAAGAGCGAGAGCATCGTCGTCGGCTGCGTCACGTGGCCGAGACCGATGAACGTCGCCTTGTCCGGCACGATGAGCCCCGTGCCCTTGAGGCCGATGAACGCGATGAAAAGGCCGATGCCGACGCCGATGGCGACGCGCAGGTTCTGCGGCACGGC